>JBCKKC010000004.1:0-54776 GCA_038904395.1 Acidimicrobiia bacterium
CCAACGCACAAGCGTGGCGTTGGTCGTGCTGAGCGAACATGTGCGTGAGGACGCCAAGGGAACTCTCGAGTATTTCGCCAGCCAAAATGTGGACGTGAAGATAATTTCGGGCGACAATCCGGTCACGGTTGGGGCTATTGCAGCCAGGGTGGATGTGAGTGGGGCCGATCATCCAATAGACGGGAGTCATCTACCACATGAGCTTGACGAGCTTGTAGCTACTGTAAATCGGAATTCGGTATTTGGTCGAGTGGGTCCGGAGCAAAAGCGGGCCATGGTGGGCGCACTACAGTCGAGTGACCACGTAGTAGCAATGACGGGCGATGGCGTCAACGACGTTTTAGCTCTCAAGGATGCCGACATCGGTGTGGCCATGGGTAGTGGTACTTCGGCAGCTCGCAATGTTGCCCAGCTGGTGTT
This sequence comes from Acidimicrobiia bacterium, assembly GCA_038904395.1. GTDB lineage: Bacteria > Actinomycetota > Acidimicrobiia > UBA2766 > UBA2766 > JBCKKC01. The sequence continues at coordinate 421 of JBCKKC010000004.1, forward strand.
GTTAGATGATCGAGTGGCATCAATGCCGCGTGTGGTCGGTGAGGGTCGTCGAGTAATTGCCAATCTGGAGCGGGTGGCGAATCTGTTCCTGACCAAGTCCGTCTACGCGCTAGTTCTCGCGCTAGCCACTGCCGTTGTCGGCCTGGCTTCCGGCACTGATGACTGGCTGTATCCGCTCCTACCTCGACATTTGACGATTGTGGGCTCCTTGACGATCGGGATCCCAGCCTTCTTCTTGTCGTTTGCCGCCAGTCGCGAGCGCGCCCGCTCAAATTTTGTGCGTCGAGTACTTGCCTTCGCATTGCCGGCCGGCATTATTACTGGTCTGGCGGCTTTTGCCACTTACGCGGTGACTCATGCTCTGTTGGAGATGCGCACCGATGAAGCACACACGGCTGTGCTGACTGTGCTTATTTTGTTGGGAGAGTTTGTTTTGATGGCAGCGGCCCGTCCCCTCACGAAGGGACGTTTGGTGTTGGTGGGGGCTATGTTGGCCGCCTTCTTCGCTATAGTTTTCACGCCAGGTCTCAACGAGTTTTTTGCCCTCGCCCCACCCTCAATTGTTACTTGGATTGTGTGTTTCACCCTCTCGGCTGTCGCCATGTGCCTGGTTGCGCTCTCGTGGCTGTTGACTGGCAAGTACCGCTAGGTTGCCGTCATTGCGAGCCCTGGCGTCAACCAGATAACCATTGACGTACCCCTCTGTCGTCATCCTGAGGGAGGCGCTAGCCGACCGTGAGGATCCACCTGTGGCGAAGCCGCAGACCAACCCGCATGATCGATCCATTCGAATTGCTTGCTCCGCTCGCAATGACGCTAACCCTATTTACACACGGTGCCCTTGGGGGGAACGACTAGGTCGTAGAAGTATTTGCGGACGATGTCGTCGACGCACGAACTCTTGCCGCTCGATAGGTGGCCTTCACCCTCGTAGGTGACTAGTACTGAGCTGGGGAGTTGGCTGGCGAGTTTTAGTGACGCTTCATATGGCGTGGCGGGATCGCCGGTGTTGCCTAAGAGGAGTATCGGTGGTGCTCCTGCCGCTGCAGGCGATAGCTGGCGTGCTGCATTCGTGGGGGGCTTTGGCCATTTGGCGCACACCCAATTTGCCCAAGCAAGGCTGCGGCCTTGGCGTGGCGCCTCTTTGGCAAAGTCGTCAGCCAATTTGTTGTAGTCGACTTTGTCTTTTGGTACCGGCGAGTCGAGGCAACCAATTGCCACGCCGGCCGGAATCGATGAGCCTTCGTAGGTGCCATCCGAAGCGCGTCCTGTGTACTGGTCAAAAAGATCGAACAGGCCTGATGGGTCGCCATCCTTGCCGGCATCTGCCAGGGCTTGTTCAAGTGCCGGCCATCCGTCCGTCTTGTCGTACAGGGCGGAGTCAACAGCGGTCAGGAAGTCGGCTGCGCCCATGGACCTGCCCTTGTAGTCGCTGGTGCCACGCAGTGGCTTGTCTTTGACTTGTTGGTGCAGTGTGTCGAAGTAGCGAGTCGGGTCGACTTTGCCATCAACTTTCAGGGGGCAGTTCTTTCTCTTGGCGCAGTTGTCGAGGAATGAGTTGAGGGCTTGTTCGAAGCCGACAGCTTGTTGGCGGGCGCCGGCAACGGCATCAAGGGTGGGGTCATATCCGCCATCGAGGGTGAAGGCCCGTACTCGGTCGGGGTACTTTTCAATGAATAGCGCACCGAGCTGTGATCCATATGAGAATCCGTAGAAGTTCATCTTGTTTTCGCCGAGAGCGGTCAAAATGCTGTCCATGTCGTTGACGCTGTCTTCCGTCGAAATATGGGCGAGAAGGTCACTACTGGTGTTATCGGTGCAACTTTTGACAAACGCATCGGTCTGATCAAAAAAGTTTTGCAGTTCAGCGGGGTTGGTCGTGTCGGGGTTGGCGGCGAAGAACTTGTCGAGATGTGTCTCGCATTTCACGGGTGTGCTCTCCCCGACCCCTCGGGGATCCCAGCCGACGAGATCGAATCGTGAGTTGAGTCCATCGAGCTCGTCGCTTGACTGTTCGACCAGGTCTAGACCGGAGCCGCCTGGTCCGCCTGGATTGACGAGCATAGAACCAATCCTCTTGTTGGGAGTTTTTGCCGGCCGCCGATTCAGCGACAGTGTGATTTTTGGTCCTTCAGGCTTGGCGTGGTCGAGTGGGACTTGCAACTTGGTGCATTGAAGGTGTGTGCCACAATTTTCCCAAGTCATCGTGGAGCCTAAGCCCGGAATGGGCGAAGCGGCCGATGTGGTGGTTGTTGACGTAGCTTTTGGCCGGCCGGTGTTGAGCCGCAACATACATCCACCAGCAACAAGCACGACGGCCATTAGGAGAGCCACGGCTCTGATGAGGCCGCCACTTCCCCCCACGTCATTGCGAGCGTAGCGAAGCAACCTAGCCCGTGACATGCGTTTCCGTGGTGCGAGTCTCGGACTAGGTTGCTTCGTCGCCCCAGAGCGGGCTCCTCGCAATGACGCGTGCAGCTGAACCGGCGATTTGTCCCTAGTGCTCTGTGCAGGTCTTATCATTAGTTTCAATGCGAGTAACCAATCGTCTCTTCAAACGACCCATTGCATCAATTATGCCCCTTGAAGGAGGCTTCGATGCGCGCGTGCGTGTTCCGGGGTCGAAGAGCCTGACGAATCGGGCCCTGGTCGCTGCGGCCTTGGCCGATGGCGTGAGCCACGTTCGAGGAGCTCTCTTCAGTAATGACACTCTATATATGGCCCAGGCGTTGCGCGCCGTTGGCTTCGAGATAGACGTTAATTCTGAGGTGGAAGAGTTTGTGGTTGTCGGCCGGGCTGGAAAGATCCCGACCCACCAGGCTGAAGTATTTGCCGGCAATGCGGGTACGGTGGCGCGCTTCATGTTGCCGTTGCTGGCGATTGGCAATGGCAAGTTTCGAGTCGATGGTTTGGATCGGATGCGCGAACGGCCGATGTGGCCCCAGGTAGAGGTATTGCGCGAGCTTGGGGCTTTAATTACTCGTGACAACAGGCATGGATCTTTGCCGCTCACGTTGACAACCAAGGGTCTCGCTCAATCGGGCGATCTCACTTTGGCTGGCAACTTGAGTAGCCAGTTTTTGTCGGGCCTGTTGTTGGTGGGGCCTTACGTCGATGGTGGATTGGATATCGGGATTGAGGGGAAGCTGGTTTCTGCTCCTTATGTGGCAATGACCGAGAGTGTCATGTCAGCCTTCGGCGTGAAAGTCGAACATCCTCACCGCGAGTCGCATGATGTGCGCTTCCGGGTAAGTGACGATCACGGCTATCTGGCTCACGCTTTCGAAATCGAGCCGGATGCATCCGCTGCGTCATACTTTTTTGCTGCCGCTGCCATCACCGGTGGGCGAGTGGTTGTCGAGGGCTTGGGTACGGACTCGATCCAGGGCGATATGCGCTTTGTTTCGCTGCTTGAAAAGATGGGTGCCAAAGTTCGCCAAGACAGTCACAGCACTGAAGTCACAGGAGGAAGCGAACTGAGCGGCATCGAAGTCGACATGGCCGATATTTCGGACACTGTCCAAACGCTGGCGGTGGTGGCAGCATGTGCGAATTCGCCTACCCGAATCACCGGTGTGGATTTCATTCGCCATAAGGAGACTGACCGGCTATGTGCAGTGACCAAAGAGTTGCGCCGGTTGGGGATCGAAGCCGAAGAGACGCCAGATGGCGTGACAATTGATCCGACCCGTAGCACCATACGCAAAGGGCGAGTGCAAACCTACGATGACCACCGCATGGCGATGAGTTTCGCCATCTTGGGCCTGGCGCGCCCCGGCATCGAAATAGTGAACCCAGGTTGCGTAGCCAAGACCTTTCCCAACTTCTTCACCACCCTGGCAGGCTTGCGCACTTAGAGCGGCTAGAGAGCATAGAGAGTGATCAGAATTCACACTTTCGTATAATCATCAGGAAAACGTATAGGGAGCCGAATATGCTCGCTCGATGTACTCATCACACAACTCCCCAGAGAAAATGCGCGCCGGTGTTCAGCCCAGAACTAGTGTGGCGTCCCGTCTATTTAAGCCCGCCCAGGGCCTTCGTCGTTACATCGCGATTGTCCTAGCAGTCATGTTCGTTGCCAGCGCCTGCGGTGGCGGAACAAGCAATGGTGGCGCTAAGGGATTGCGTGATCCAGGATCAGCCCAAGATGGCACCTTAGTCTTCGGTGCCGAACAAGAGCCAGTGACGATGAATTCCTTGACCACTTCCGGCTGTACCACCTGGACAATGACAATCGTTAATACTGCATTGAGCTCACTGTTAATATTCACGCCTGATTTCGGGATTGCCCCACAGCTCTTGAGTGAACTGCCAGAGATGGTATCGGACTCACCACAACGGGTGCGCTACAAGATTCGTCAGGAAGCAGTTTGGGACGATGGCTCTCCCCTCAACGCGGATGACGTGCAGTTCACGCTGGCGCAGATTATCGATCCGAACAATGAAATTTCGGACCGCACCGGCTATGACCAAATTAAAGACGGTTCGGTCAGTGACGTGTCTGCCGATAAGAAGGAATTCACTCTGGAATTTGCTGAGCCCTATAGCGCTTGGAAAACGATCTTCGCAAGTATTCCAGTCATGAAAAAGGCTGCCTTCGTGGGCAAGGATTTCAATACCGCCCTAACTGACGAGCTGCCGTTTTCTTCAGGGCCTTTCAAGTTCGAAAGTTGGGACAAAAAGAGCAGTTTGACTCTGGTGCGCAATGACAAATATTGGGGTAAGACTCCTCAGATTGACAAGTTCGTGTTCACTTTCATTCTCGAGACGAATGCAGAGGTGAGGCAACTTCAAGGCGACGAGGTTCAAGTACTCCACCCACAACCTCAAACGGACACCCTTGGGGAGCTTAGACGTGTCTCTGACATTGAGCCTCCTCAGGTGGAACCGGGCCTCAACTGGGAGCATCTCGCGTTCAACACGACAAATCCACATCTCGCTAGCAAAGATGTGCGCCAAGCACTCAGCTACATGATTGACCGGAACCTCATCGTTGAGCGGGTGGCCAAGCCCTCGAATCCAAAGGCCACCGTATTGCAGAACGTCTTTTACGTTCCGACTCGACCGCAGTACCAGCCGGGTTTTGATATGTATAGGCAGAACTATGCCAAGTCAGCGGAGCTGCTTCAGACTGCTGGTTACACCAAAGGGTCTGATGGCATCTGGCAGAAAGATGGTAAGAAGCTGGAGCTGAAGGTGTCGACTACAGCGGGCAACAAGATGCGTGAGCTTGTTGAGTCCATGCTCGCCGAACAGTTTGCCAAGGGCGGCGTCAGGCTCACGACCGACAATGCGCCAGGTTCTCAGCTGTTCACACGGGCAGCAAGCTGTGACTATGACATATCCCTCTTCGCTCACACGCCCCCGCCCGATCCCTTCAACATGAACAACGTGTTCAGTGGTGAAAAGGCTACCTGCGGGCCAAACAAGAGCCAGGGTGGAGGCATGAACTTCACGGCCTATAACAACCCTCGGGTTACAGCTCTGCTGAACCAAGCCAACAGTGAGTTTGATGCGAAGAAGCGGTCCGATATCTACAACGATGTGAACCGTATTCTCGCTGAAGATGTGCCTGTCATGCCGATATACCTTCAGAGCGAGATCCTTGCATTCAACAAAAGGGTGCATGGTCCCACGCTCAATACTGCAGCTCAGGGCGCAGTGACTTGGAATGTCCAAGACTGGTATATCCAGCAAGACTAGCTATGTTCGGATAGGGCGGTCAGTCGGCCGCCCTATCGTTCTTTTGGCTCCGCTCTCAGCTCGCAATGACGGAAAATCCCTGATAAAGGGGCATGAATCGTTATTAGAGTGGTGCGATGTATTTGCATAAGCCCACACAGAGTGAGTCAACAATGAATCCAAAGATAGACAGGGAATCGAAACCGGGCAAGGCCAGGCAGGGTCTTTCTTCCAGGGGTGGAGTTTTCCGTAGCGCTATTGCAGTGTTGGCTTTCGCACTCTTGCTGGGTGCTTGTGGTGGTGGCACAGCCAGTAAGTCCGGAAAATCAGGCACTGTCCGCGATGGTGGCAGCGTGGTTTTCGCGGCCGAGCAAGAGCCCGATGTGTTGAATATTCTCACAACACCCCATGTCTGGACAGCGATTACCACGGCTCCTGTGCTCAGCTCGTTGCTTACATATGGACCAGATATGGACCCTCTCCCTCAGTTGTTGAGCGAATTGCCACAGCTGGTTTCGGAGTCGCCGCAAAGAGTCCAATATAAGCTGCGCCCCGAAGCTAAGTGGGATGATGGCTCGCCGATTACTTCAGATGACGTGCAGTTTACCCTGAGCGCGATTCTTGATGAGAGCAATGACATTGCGACACGCGATGGCTATAAGGAGATCAAGGACGGCAAACTCACCGACGTATCTGCAGACAAGAAAAGTTTTGTGATCGAATACAAGCAGCCATTCGCAGCATGGATGAACGTTTTTGCAGTAACGCCAATATTGAAAAAGGCGTATCTCGAAGGTGAGGACTTCAATACTGCGTTGAACGACACCTTGCCGTTCGCATCTGGTCCGTTCAAGTTCAAAGAGTGGAATAGGAAGACCAGCCTGACGCTTGCTCGCAACGAAAACTATTGGGGTCAGAAGGCGCACCTTGATGAGGTCACATTTAAGTTCATCCTCGACTCGGGTGCTGAATTAAGGTCGCTGCAGGGAGACGAGGCTCAGATTGCTTTCCCGAAGGCTCAGACTGACACCTTGGGTGAACTTGAGCGTATGCCCGATGTCGACTTCCAGAACGACGCCGGTCTCGTTTGGCAACATATCAGCTTCAACAACCAAAACCCAATGTTGTCGAGCAAAGAGGTGCGCCAAGCTCTCGCATACATGATGGACCGTAAGATCATCGTGGAGCGCATCGCTAAGCCGTCGAACCCGAATGTTGGCGTTTTGCAGAATGTGTTCTATGTGCCAACCCAGCCCGAATATCGGCCCGCATTCGATGTCTACAAGCAGGACTATAACAAGGCGAGCGAACTGCTCAAGTCGGCAGGCTTCTCCAAAGGATCCACTGGGGTATGGGAAAAGGGCGGCAAACCCTTGGAACTGAAGATATCTACTACGGGTGGAGACAAGGCTCGTGAACTTATCGAATCAATCCTTGTTGAACAATTCAGCAAGGGTGGGGTGAAGCTAACAACAAACAACTACCCAGGAACTCAGTTGTTCGCTCCGGTGAAAGCCTGTCAATATGACCTGGCGTTGTATGCCTATCAGACTAATCCCGATCCGATTGACGGGAATTCTGTCTTCAGTGGTGATGCGATTACCTGCCCAGGTCCTAACCAGGCACAAGGTGGACAAAATCAGACCGGCTACAACAATCCGAAGGTCACTGCTCTGTTGAATCAGGCCAATGGCGAACTGAACCAACAAAAGCGTGCGGATCTGTATAACGAAGCAAATGCGATCATCGCCGGTGATGCGCCAGTGATCCCTCTGTTCCAGCAGAGCCTCATCCTGGCATTCAACACCCGTGTGCATGGCCTCAAGAACAACCCGACATCTGCGGGACCAACTTGGAACACTCAGGACTGGTGGATTGAGCAGTAGGCCCGACGTAGCTGCTTAATTCGATGGGTTTGGGAGGCACGGCCGTGCCTCCCAAACCCATTTCTCAACGGACTGGGAATGGGCGCAAATGTACTGGCGATCGGGTTGGCAAGAGAGTTTGCGAATATGATAAGCTCCCATCGCCTCGAGCTACACTCTGTCACGGATATGAGCTTTAAGCCCGACACTCACAGATGCCCTTCCTGCGTGGGGAGAGGGTTTCGCTGTCATCAGGGTGCAATGACGTTAAGACTTGTGCCTTCGAGTTAGTTTCACGACCTGGTTGGTTGTGGTTCATAGGAGATATTTGTGTTATCGCATGTAGTGCGACGCGTATTGACAGGAATTGTGACCCTCTTTGCTGTCACGATTGTTGTCTTTTTTATGGTGACTGCGGTTGGTGATCCACTGGCCGAACTGCGCTCAAAGCCAAGCGTGTCTCAAGTGACAATCAAGAAGCTTGAGCAAGAGTTTCATCTCAAAGATGCCAATGGTAAGCCGGTGCCATTGGTCACTCGCTACGTGTCTTGGGTGGGTGATCTGGCCCAGGGCGATTTGGGAACCAGCTTTCATGAGAAGCGGCCTGTAACTGAGTTGCTAGCCCGTGCCATGTGGCCGACGGCCCAGCTGTTTCTGGGGTGGCTAATAGTCTCATTTGTTATCGCTGTCCTTGTCGGTGCCTATTCGGCGATTAAGCCGTATACGTTGGGCGATAGGTTGGCCTCGGGAGCGAGTTTTGTTGGTTTTTCGGCGCCGGTTTTCTTTTGGGCGGTCCTGTTCCAATACTATTTGGCGATTGAATTAACCCGTATAACGGGTATAAAGCTCTTTTATGTGAGCGGTATGGTGACGCCCGGGCAAGACACTATTCCTAACCGTCTGTCGCACCTTGCCTTGCCGGTGATGACACTTGCAATCGCCACGATTGCGCAGTGGAGTCGCTATGAGCGGTCGTCGATGCTCGATGTTATCCGTGCCGACTATATCCGCACTGCCCGGGCCAAGGGTCTATCGAAGTGGGCAGTGATTATGCGCCATGCCTTGCGCAACGCGCTGCTCCCGCTGGTGACGGTAATTGGGGTTGAGGCCGGAATCTTTTTGGGCGGAGCCTTTGTCACCGAAAAGGTCTACTCATGGCCCGGTATGGGGCGATTGTTCATCAAAGCGATAGAGCAATCAGACTTCCCGGTTGTTATGGGGTGGCTCATCGTGGCCACGATCTTTGTCATCGTCTTCGGAATCATTACCGACGTTGTCTACTCGTTCTTAGATCCAAGGATTAGATATGACTGAGAGCTTTCACGATCCATTAGAACATCCAAAGGTACCGACGATTGTGCCAGCGGATGATCACGCTGGCGAAGAGGTTCCATTTACGGATTCGCCATTTTCGATTGTTCGTAAGCGATTCTTCGCGAATAGAGCAGCACTCGTGGCGCTGGCTATCTTGGTGCTAATCGTGATTTTCACGATGTCATATCCGCTCTTTGCAAACTACGTTGTTCATTCCACCTACTCGGAACCCGGCTCAATTTCAGTGCTGCCATACCAAGGGCCTTCAGCCCAGCACTGGTTGGGTACTGACGATATTTCGCGCGACGAATTCTTGCGTATTCTCAAGGGCGGACAGATCTCAATTTTCGTTGGTTTGGCGGTAGCGGCGGTTAGCACCGTGATCGGTGTCGTCATCGGTTCCTACTCTGGCTTTTTCGGCGGTCGAGCTGATCGCACTCTAATGAGCGTTGTCGACTTCTTCTTGTCGCTGCCTGTGATTGCGCTGATGTTGACAGCCACAAAGTTTGTGCCGATTCTCAAAGGAGGGTCAGTATTTAGTGTTGTGGTAATTCTGTCGTTCTTCTCTTGGATGATATTGGCCCGAGTGGTTCGAGGCGAGACTCTCACCTTACGTGAACGTGAATATGTTCATGCAGCGCGCATGGCTGGAGCGTCAACGTGGCGCATAATTACACGGCATGTCTTGCCCAATATTGCGGGAGTTGTGTTGGTGCAAGCAACACTGTCTGTTGCGATAGCCATTATCACAGAGAGCACCCTTTCGTTCTTGGGCTTCGGTGTGTCTCCCGCCCTCACGCCAACGTGGGGAAACATGTTGAACAGCGCATCCGACGTGATTTCGAGGAGCCCGATCCTGTTCTGGGCGCCTGCTCTGGGCATCATCGTGACAGTAATGTGCGTGAACTTTGTCGGTGACGGATTGCGCGACGCATTCGATCCTAAATCCATAAGAGGTGGTCAGTGAGCGATCCAAATGCCACGGCGGCAGCTTCTACGGCCAGTCCTGCCGACGTTGGACCCATTCTTCGAGTTGAAGACCTAAAGGTCAGCTTCAAATCAGAAGAGGGTGAAGTTAGAGCCGTTGATGGTGTCAGCTTCGAAATGTCCAAAGGTGAGACATTGGCAATCGTCGGAGAGTCAGGCTCCGGTAAGAGCGTGACTTCTCTGGCAGTGATGTCGCTGTTGCCGCTTAAGACCAAGATCACAGGTAAGGTGCTTTTTGAGGGTGTCGATTTGGTCGGTGCTGACGAGAAGACGCTCCAAAATCTGCGCGGTAATCGCATCTCGATGATTTTTCAGGATCCGCTCACAGCCCTCAATCCTGTCTTGACCATTGAACGCCAGATCAGCGAGACCTTGCTCAAGCACAAGATGGTGACCAAATCGAAGGCTCCTGAGCGTGTGGCTGAACTGCTCGATTTGGTCGGGATATCCGACGTGAAGCAGCGGATGAAACAGTATGCGCATGAGTTTTCTGGCGGAATGTGTCAGAGAGTAATGATCGCGATGGCGATGGCGTGTGAACCCGACTTGTTGATCGCGGATGAGCCCACCACGGCACTTGACGTGACCGTACAGGCCCAGGTTTTGGACTTGCTTGATCACTTGCAAGAGCGTACCGGTATGGCTCTCTTATTGATTAGCCACGACCTTGGCGTAGTTGCCGGTCGGGCTGATCGGGTCAACGTGATGTATGCGGGCCGTGTGGTGGAAACGGGCTCGATCGACACCGTGTTTGAAGCCCCTGCCATGCCATATTCGATTGGCCTGTTGGCATCAAACACGCGGCTTGATGCGCCTCTTGAGGAGCGGTTGGTGCCGATTCCAGGTTCTCCGCCTAGTCCGAGCGCCCGCCCATCGGGATGCGCATTTCATCCCCGCTGCACGTACGCCAAAGACCGTTGCAAAGTTGACGATCCAGTCTTGCGCCCCGCCCCCCAGTCCGGTCAGGCAACTGACCCCGACGGCGGCCTGCTAGCACACTTGGGAGCGTGCCACTACATGGAAGAAGTCGCTAGTGGCTCTGTGGAGGGCCATGAACCTGAGGAGCAGGTGTGACCGAACAAACTGCGCTCCTGCGCGTTGAAGATTTGAAAACTTGGTTCCCGATTCACTCTGGCGTGTTCCGCCGCACGACCGGCCATGTGAAGGCCGTTGATGGTGTCAGCCTTCAAATCGGACCGGGCGAAACTCTGGGCGTTGTTGGTGAGTCAGGCTGTGGCAAGTCTACGCTGCTGCGTAGCGTCGCCCGCTTGATCAAGCCAACAGAGGGCCGAGTCGTGATGGACGGCCTCGACGTACTCAATCTGTCCAAGTCTGAATTGAACGATCTGCGCTGTGACATGCAAATTGTCTTTCAAGATCCCTACTCTTCGTTGGATCCTCGCATGTCGATCTCGTCCATCATTCAAGAGCCTCTTGTTATCCACAAGCGGGGCAGCAAAGAGGAACGCCTCGCCAGGGTTCGTCAGCTCCTCGACCTTGTTGGATTGCCTGCCACGGCGGTGAATCGCTACCCACACGAATTCTCCGGTGGCCAGCGCCAAAGAGTTGGTATTGCCAGGGCGCTTGCGTTGGAACCCAAACTTGTCTTGCTTGATGAACCTGTATCTGCTCTAGACGTATCGGTTCAGGCCCAGGTAGTGAACTTGTTGACCGACCTGCAAGATGAGATGGGCCTGTCGTACATGTTCATCGCCCACGACATTTCGGTCGTGCGTCAAGTATCTGACCGGATCATGGTCATGTACTTGGGCAAAGTCATGGAAGTGGGCGATGTCGCCACGATCACGACACGGCCCGAACACCCATACACACAAGCATTGTTGTCGGCCGTGCCGATCCCGGACCCCAAACGTGAGCGGCGCCGGCGCGAAACACGCACCATTCTCAGCGGCGACTTGCCCTCTCCGGCTAACCCACCCTCGGGATGCGTCTTTCGCACCCGTTGCCCCAAAGCACAAGACATTTGTGCCGAGGAAGTCCCCGAACTGAAAAACCGGGTCACCGATCATCCCGTCGCGTGCCACTTCGCCGAACCAATGGCCACCGACATCTCGGCTTAGCTTTACGGTCGTCTTGATATACAAGACGGAAAAAGTGCCAGGCATGCTAACTAAACTGATTGAGCGGCACGAGCCAGTGCTGCAACGTTGAGAAATCAACAATCCTAGGTCCTGTAGAACAGTCTGGAGTGTTCGCCGCCCTGTCAAGGCGGAGGTCACGGGTTCAAGTCCCGTCAGGACCGCTCACTCAAGTTGCCCCTCTGGGCGTTTGTTTCGTCTGGTTTTGGGTTAGGTGCTGGGGATGTGGGTATATCTTTGTCCGCTTCTTTGGCCTTGCGGGCGGCGGGCAGCTTCCATTCGCTCGCAAGCTCGCTCAGGAACCTCCCGCCACCCTTCGTAACAAGCTAGATCCCCAGCCCCCAAACCCGCCAAAGCGGTCGGGGCAAACTTGAGCTCGCGCGAAGGTTCAATATTGAAGGGCCGCAAAAGCGGCCCTGACAGTGAAGTGGGGTGCTGCCGCCGGGTTGGGTGGTGCGACATGCCAACGTGCCGTGGGTCAAAGTGGATCCCGAGTCCACATTCCTTGACCAGCCCGGCTTCGACCGGGTCATAGCTGAGTTGTCAGGGCTGCCTTGGGGTTCCCGGTCAGTGACTCGGCGAAGTTAACAGCGCAATTGCTCATCCAGGACCTAGTCCCGCCCCACCTCGAGAGTCTGCGCAGTTGCTGACCACCTCAGCCAGTCTTAATTAGGGGGGCAATCTGTTGGAGGAGAGTCGTGACACGTTTGCCGATGACTGACTCGTCGGTTTGAGTCGATTCGCGGTTGAAGGTACCTGCGATTGCTACTGTCTTGCCGTTGACGGTTGTGTAGTAGGCGAACGTATCACCGTGGCCGGTGTGGCCGATGAATTCTCGATCGCCAACTTTGAGGTGCATGAATCCGAGACCGTAGGCTTCGGTAGCTTTGGGATCCCCGAAGCCGTCGGTGAAGGCTTGGCGAGTCTCGGGCTTGAGGAACCTATCTGCGGTCATCGCTTGCAGGAACGTGTTCATGTCAGACGAAGTTGTGAGTAAGCCGCCGTTAGCCCATTCTGCAGTTTGTCGTTGTTGAACTGTGACATCCTGCAGTTCGTCGGGGCATTGGTTCGCATAGCGATGCGACAGAGTGGGAATGTCGGGATTTGGCGGGGGGCTGCCGCCAGGCCAAAGATGTTTGACCCATCGGTGGCTGCGTACGATCGTAAATGAGATCCTTGTAGGCATCTTGAAGCGACTTGCCAGATACAGTCTCGATCACGTATCCCAGTAGGACGTAGGCAGTGTCTGTGTAGTTAAAATCGCTGTCTTCCTCGGTTACGAAATCGCCCCCTCGGGCAAATTTAAGCACCTCGTCGGGTTTCCAGATCCGGGACGGATCGCTGCAGAACTGCTCATTGAATTTGTCATTGTCCCAGTAGTCCTTGAGGCCATTCTGGTGGTTGAGTAGTTGATGGATCGTAAGGTCGCCGCTGCGATCCCCATCCTTATCAGTAGCGAGTCCCGCATACAGGCTCGGATCAAGCTTTGCGCCCGCTGGACTTTGAACGTCTTTGAGTTTGACATTGAGAGAGGGGATCAGCCCTTTGTCCAACAACTGTAAAATTGCTGCCGCTGTCACCGACTTGGCCACACTTGCTGTTTCCCATTGATCAGTTGCTGCGATTGGGGTCGGGCTACCGTCGACCCTGACACCATCGGTGCAGCTAGCCAGATTTGTGGTCCCGTCATTGACTGCGAGGATTCCTCCGCCGTGATCTTCATTTTCGGCATGGAGGTGGCGGAAGGTTTGGCAGATCTTCTCAGCGTTGGGCGAGACATTTACACTCCCTTTCGTATCGGCCGGTGCTGGTTTCGTGGTCTTCGGAGGCTGGTGTTCTGCCTTTTGACTGGTGCAGCCAAACAAGGTGAGTGCAATTACGAGTATGCCAAGCTTGAAGGCAACTGCGCGGAGGTTCCCTGTCCTTGATCGATTGTTGGCTTGACATTTCATATCTTGTAGATCATCCGTTGAGGGTTTTGCTTATTCCAAGCTACGCGACTCTGCACGGATGGAAGAATGTAGCCGGGTTGGCGTGGAAGCGTTGATGCCGGTTAGGCTTCCCGAACATCAACATGAAGGAGTATTTCCCATGGGAAAAACGTCAAAGAATGCGGCATCTCGAGTCGAGTCCATGCCAGGATTTGAAGGCCGATACGAAGAGGTCGACGGCTACACCATCGGATATGAGGCCTACAGCATGGATGCCGACCTGGCACCTTTCTTTAAAGGCCTGCCAGACGACCGCTGCCAATGCCCGCACTGGGGAACAGTAACCAAAGGCAAGCTTGTATATACCTATGACGATGGCAGCAAAGACGTAATTGCTAGTGGCGAGGCATACTATGCCCGTCCAGGCCACACGCCCGAAATCTTTGCAGGCACCGAAGTCGTCGAATTCAGCCCGTCAGTGCAACTTGGCCAAACCATGGAAGTTGTTCTCAAGAACGTCGAAATGATGGGCTAACGCTGCAAGCTGATCCTCCTTTGCATCGCTGGTGGGTGGGGGGAGTCTTTCTTTGTCCGCCGCTTTGGCCTTGCGGGCGGCGGACAGCTTCCATTCGCTCGCAAGCTCGCTCAGGAACCTCCCGCCCCCCTTCGTAACTAGTTCCCTCACCCACCAAGGAGCCCGGGTCAGACTTGTGGCTCCCGAGAGTGGGGATATCGAAGGCGGCTTGCGCCGCAACAATGAAGTTTGGCAAATCGTCCGGATTTGCCACGTGAATAGGCCGATCGACTATGGCCCGCTCTGGGGCCCAGGAGAGAGGTCTACCACCCAACCCCTGCCGAAAGACCAAGCGACCTTCGTCGCGGGTGAGAAAGAGAGCGCCCCCAGGGGAATTCGAATCCCCGCTACCGCCTTGAAAGGGCGGCGTCCTAGGCCGCTAGACGATGGGGGCTAGCGCACCGAAAACGATTGTAATCGCATTTTCGGAGTGGGCCGGGAAGGAATTGAACCTTCAACCTTCGGATTAAAAGTCCGCTGCTCTGCCAATTGAGCTACCGGCCCCAGTTTTCGTTGTTATGAACCTTCAACCTTCGCAATCAACAGTCTTCTGCTCTGCCAATTGAGCTACCGGCCCACAAGATAATCATGGTATGCGCGTTCTCGGAAGTTGGAACGAAGTTGTTGCGAGGTCCGAAGGGATCGCAGGCAGCGCTTCGAGGATGCTAGG
Organism: Acidimicrobiia bacterium; assembly: GCA_038904395.1. Classification (GTDB taxonomy): domain Bacteria; phylum Actinomycetota; class Acidimicrobiia; order UBA2766; family UBA2766; genus JBCKKC01. Next base: position 15,546 of record JBCKKC010000004.1, read on the forward strand.
CGCGGCAAGAATGTCGGTTTGTTGATCCGGCGGATGCGGGGACAAGTTGCTAGCATAGGCGAAAGAGGTACCGGGCGGCGGAGACGCCAGGCTTGGGGTGCCCTCCGTTAACAAAATATTCCATGAGAGATTGAGGAGACAAATGGCCCGCCTTCGGCTTATTGCCGGCATTAAGGAGGTCGCTGGTATCGACACGATCGAAGTCGATGTTTCGACAGTCGGGGGCCTTGTTGCTGAGGCTGACGGTCGTTTTGGCTCCGATTTCGTGCGAGCCCGCTCCGGTGCCAAACTTTGGCTCAACGATGCCAGCGAGATTGACGACCTTGCCACTCCTATCAGCAGGACTGACGAGGTTTCGATAGTCCCCACCTCCAGCACGCCTACGTCGAAAGTAGTCGAACCAGAGGCCCTCTCCAGTGCGAGTAAGAAGCGGTCTTCCAGTTCGAGCGTGAGTCGACGAGCTGCGAAACGATAGTGGTTTAGTGTGACTGGCCGCGGTCCTGAAGCGCAAGTGAAACCTAGAACACCCAAACCGAGGTCGGTACGGCGGATGAACGGTAACACCTCAGAGTCGATGTCTAGGACCACGAAGCATGTGAGGCACAAGCGAACGAGAACGCCAGGCCGGCGACGGGCTGCCTTCGATGCGTTCGTCTTGATCGCTTCGCTGGCTGTTGCTGGGCTTATGGCTGTTGCTGCTTTGCCAATGTTTGCTCTGAAGCACAATGGTATGAGCGTTGGTCTTACGGTTGTATTTGCTGTCACTGGGGCTTTGGCGTCTGTCCAGTGGATGGCTTTGGTCCGAAAGTACGGTTTCACACCGCCAATTTTTGCTGTGGTGGCCTGCGTTGTGGGCACAATTGTCGCCGCCGGAGTTTTTGGCGAGTTAGGTGCGGTCGTTGCTCTGGCAGTTAGCGTGATCGTCGTGTATCTGGCTCGGATGGTGCGAGGAAGCTCTACTCGTTTTTCTGATGTTGCCTATGGTGCTGCTGCCGTCGCTCTTGTGGGTTACTTGCCCGCTCAAGCAGTGATCATGCGCAGTCTCGTTGCGGGCGCCATAGCGTTCAATATTTTCATTCTGAGCTTTGTTGTGTTTTCGGTTGTGCATGGCTTGCTTTCGAGTCCGGGCGCCCACGGCACTCGTAGCTTCGATGCCGTCACGGTCGCGGCAGCGATACTGTCTTTCATCGTTGCCACAATTGCCTGTGGGATTATTGGTAAGCCATTGGGCTGGGTCGAAGGAATAGCGTTGGGTGCGGCGATATCGGTTGCTTTTTGTGTGGGTCAGGCGATTCTCGGGGTGTTGACTCCGGCCCCTACAGTCGATGGTAGCGCCACCTACCGGCGGCCCCTCTTGCTCGATGCCCTGTGTCCGCTCTACATTGCCGCCCCCACAATGTTCTTTGCCGTCAAGATGCTCGCCGGTAACAGCTAGAGACCCTGAGGGGTCCGGGGCCCAGAATGTGCGTGGATTGGGCATAACTAACCAGGCTCAAGAACAACAAACGCCGGTAAGCTCCAGTGCGCCTAAATGGTTGAATCAACAACCTCTGAGAAGGAGTTAACTTGAGCGTGTACACACTTCCGGATTTGCCCTATGACTATGGGCAGCTTGAGCCCCACTACAGCGGCAAGATTCTTGAGCTTCACCACGATAAGCATCACGCCGCTTACGTGAAGGGCGCTAACGAGACTGTTGAGCGGTTGGAAGAGTCCCGGTCGAAAGAGGATTTCACCACGCTAAATGGACTCGAGAAGAACTTAGCCTTCAACGTTGCGGGCCATGCTCTCCACTCGATCTTCTGGCAAAACATGAGCCCCGATGGTGGTGGCGAGCCCGAGGGCGCACTGGCCAACCAAATCAACGCCGACTTTGGCAGTTATGCGGCCATGAAGAAGCAGCTTTCTAGCGCGACCACCTTGGTGCAAGGTTCTGGTTGGGGTGCGATGGCGTGGGAGCCCTGGGCAAAGCGTCTTGTTATTACCCAGATTTATGACCACCAGTCGAACGTTCCCACGTCCTCTCAACCACTTCTAGTGATCGATTGCTGGGAGCACGCCTACTACTTGCAGTACCTCAACGTAAGGCCTGACTGGGTCAACGCGTTCTGGAACATTGTCAACTGGCAAGACGTGAGTGCACGTTTCGCCAAGGCCCAAGCCGCCTAACAGCGTTCGAGTCTCGAAGACAATAGAACCCTAGTGAAGCTCGTCGCTGCCTGCCTAGGCATCGACGAGCTTCACCGCGTTTAGCGATAGATATCGACGGGAGTTCGGGGCACTCTCAGGGACTTCTTAGGTTGGTGCGCTTGTATTGAGAGGTGATTCCATCCGCCGAGTTTCCAAGGACCTCATTTCCGATGAAGTTTGCAATCAAGTCAGTCGCAATTTTTCTGTTGTCGTGCTTAGTTGTGAGCACGTTGGCGACTGCCTCTAGCGCTGCACCCAAGCGCTCTCACCCCCTCTTTGAAACCGAAGATTCCGATGGTGCCCTATTACCTGTCGGTTCGGTGCGTGAGTTGTCGACGCCCGATGCTTTCCAGTCACCTCTCATCAGGGGATCAGCTGAGGATTTTGCTTTTGGTCCCGATGGCCAGCTGATTTGGATTGTTAGGCAGGGCGATGATACTTCCGCCCTGGCATGGTTAGCGCCCAGTGGCGATTGGAGGCTGTGCCCGTCCACTGGCCTCCAGCTTAAAAAGCTGGCTTCCGACTTCAAGAACAGAAAATTGTGGGCGACTTTTGATGGCTCGCGGAGTCCTGGCAAGGAGCACACATGCCTGGTTTGTTGGGAGTTTGCACAGTTGTTTTGAGCGGATAATCAGGGAGCACAGAGGACCCTGACGTTGCCGACAAGTTGTACTGCTCGTCTTGCTCAAGTAGTAGCTAGCGACATATCCGTGAGCTCTGAGGGAGTAGTCGCAATCGCAATTAATGAGTGTGTGGTTCTGTTGGATCCGAACAGTAGTGCCAATCCTTTCTTAATAGGAGGGTGTGTTGCCAAGGTCGGGTTTGCTAGCAATGGCGATCTCTGGTTGCAAGATGTCGGGGTGGGGCCCAAATCCGAAACGTGTCCCTTTGGTGTGAATACGGTGCGGGTCTATCGGAAGGCTGGGATCCCGCGAGGCTTGAATTCGAATCCAGGAAAGGCTGGCTTTGAGGCGCAAGCGCCGGTTAGCGATTTTTCGCCTGGTCTAGATGGGGCCATGCTATTTTCCAACGGGATATCCAAGCAGGTGGGAACGTGGGAAATCGAATTGACCTCGGGACGTGCAAGTGCTCGATCTGGTTCAGTTGTTCCCTCTGCTAGCGCTGGTAGCGTTCTTCCCCCTCCGGGGGATGCATCTGTGCATCATGACGAAGCGCAAGCTAAAAAGTATTTTCCGAACAGCGTTGCTTTGGGGCCCGACGGAAATATCTGGTTTACGGACTTTGTGGGTGGCTATATCGGCGTAATGTCCCAAGATTTGCGCTTGCTTGCCCAGTATCCACTTGAAGAGGGCAGCAAGCCGGTGAGGATCATGGCCGGGCGTGACGGCAAGATGTACTTTATTGATTGTGGACTAGATCGTATTGGTGCCATCACGGCAATGCCCACGCGTTGGTCAAAGGCGAAGGCTGCCAGGGAGACTAGGCCCGACTTATCGGGTGCTGCGGCGCAGTCCTATAAGGCGATAGCGGAGGATGTTCATCCAGCAGAGGAGCAATCACTGTCCACAGCTAGTGACAGTCCAGAGAGAGCTGCTGGCCCCACCAAAGCCGAACGACGTGAGTTTGCTGATCGAGCTTACGCTCAATACATGACCAAGCTTGCCGAGCAAAGGCAGGCAAAGCTCGAGGAACGCCAGGCCACGCGGGAGGCTACAGCCGAGAGGAAGCGCTTAGAGGCGGAGCGTGCGGCCCAAAAGCAGGCCGAGCTTACGGAGCAAAGGCCTTTAGAAGCTGAGAGCGTGAAAGCTGTTCGTGATGAGGCGGGACTAAATCCAGCTGCCTCTTCAAGTGACCAGGAGTATGTAGCCGGCGAGGTCGGGGATGACCAGAACGACACGGAGGGCTTGCACAGCGCCCTCAGTGTCAAATGGGACCACATTCGAAGAGAGCATTTCTATGGGCGAGAGGCCGAGTCATCGCATCCTGTGGTCACTCAACCAAGCACTTCTGCGACTGTGCGAAGCGAATCCGTAGAGTCTGTGCCCAAGAGCCGATTCCATGAGCGGTTCAGCAGCACTGATGCGCTGTCGGGGCTGTTCGTTCAAGCCCTGAAGCGACCGTCTGGGCGAGTATACGATCCCGACGGTCGTCAAATAGTGTCCTACACATTCCCAAATTCGATTGGGACTTGCTGGCATCCGTCCAAGGGCTCAGTGGAATCCTCAACCCTCAAAATGGTCGTGGCCCGCGATGGCACTATCATCACGGCCTATCCAACCCTGAGATCTCGCTAAGCGATAGAGAGTTTGGGGTAACCATTCAGCCCCCTTGGGCATCAGGGCTGTGAGCAGGCCATTTCCGTCGTTGCGAGGAAGCCGCTGCATGCAGAGCCTGTCCCGAGCGCAGCGAGGGAAAGCAATCTAGTCCGTAAGTCACTTCACGGAAACGCAGGTCGTGGACTAGGTTGCTTCGCCCTGCCAGAGCCCAGGGCTCGCAATGACTGTCAGGTAAGTCCCATTGGCCAGGCTGCATCTGTCCCAGCTAAGATCGCACATCTATGCGACTAACAAGACTTTGCGCGGTAATTCTCATTCTGGCCACCTGTGTTATTGGGTGTTCTAGCAAGCGTCAGCAGAACACGAGTGGCCCGAACGCGCCATCGGCCTCGGTGTGTCAGAATCCGCCTGCTTCCCTGGCCGGATATGGTCCGGGCGATGTGATTGCCAGTGAGGAAGTCCAGATCACGTCGAATTTGACTGGGGCGAAGGCTTGGCGCATGCTTTATGTTTCAACCAGCGTCGATGAAACAGCTCTTGTTCCCGTTTGCGCCCTCGTTGTGGCTCCGGACAAGCCAGCTAAGATCGCCACTGCCAACGAGACGGGCAAGTTGGCCACCTGGGCGCATGGCACGATTGGTATTGCGCCCCAATGTCAACCGTCAAACAATCCGTCAAAGCTGTGGGGGACTACACCGGGCGGCATCAACATTGTTAACTATGGATCGGTTACATCGCTGGACAAGAATCAAGGTCAGCCCGCTGGCGGTATTTTGCAGCACATGATTGACGAGGGTTGGATCGTCACAGCGACTGACTACTGGCAGGGCTTGGGAACGTATCGACTCCAGCCTTATGTTGTGGGAGTTACGGCGGCGGCTAATGTTCTCGACAGTGCTCGTGCGGGAACGGCTCTTGTTGCCCAGCAGTATCCGAGTGCGCATCCGAAGCGCTACGACTTTATTACGTGGGGCCACTCTCAAGGAGGGCATGCCTCGCTTTGGGCCGGTCAGCTGGCTCGCAAATATTTGCAGGCCACTGCTCCCCGCAAGACTGCCAACCCGGCCGAGCTACGACTAGTGGGAGTTGTTGGGGAGGCGCCAGCTTCGAATTTTGTTGCTGCTGCGGGTGCTCCACAAGCCACTTGGGGAACTCACTTGGGTGACCGTGAAATGCACCAGGTTGTTGATGCCAAGATCTTCGACATCACGGTCGATAAATTGGCGATAGGTCCAGTCTTATTCTCATATGTGGGTGAGGCTTGGCAGCAGATGAGCACGCTTACGCCCGCTCCGAGCGCCCAGTTCCCGGCGTATTCGCCTGAGGCTGGCGGCGATCTGGATCTCGATGCATTTTTGACACCGCAAGGCTCACAGACAGCGAACTCGGCGCAAAACCTCTGTTTGAATAACAAGTCGGATGCCAAAGAACTTAGCGGCCTAGTATCTCCGTATCTACAGCCGGCCCAGAACTCGTTCTTCGTGCCGTCGATTTGGGGCCAGCCCGGGCCGGATGGCCAATATGTCGGAGAGTTGGATCGCAGTTGCGCCGCTCCTGGGTCTCCTGGCCTGGCCAAGTGGTGTGCTTGGCTCCGATGGAATGAGCCCGGACCCATCGGCACTAGCCACTTCGAGAAGTTTCCCATGTTTGCCGACGGGACGCCCGTGCCTCTGTACATAGCCCATGGCGAAAACGACAACGTTGTCCATTGCATGTATTCGGGCGATGGTGTGGCGCCGGCCGCCGACTGCCTCTCTAAGCAGCTGTTTGATCAGTATTCGACGGCGTACTGCCCTGTCGGAAATGGCGGCCCCGCGCTCGGCTATCTCCAGCTTGATCTGTGGAAACTAGAAGAGCCGAAGAGTCCTGCTCAGCACCTGACCATCCCTGGCCAAGCTGCCAATAATGGCCAACTCGAATTTGTCGGGTCTCCACTTGAGAAATTTATGACTCAAGCAATGATGGATCCCAAAGGTTTCTCACCGGGCTGTAATGCCCGTCTCATCAACGGTTAGAGCCTCCCGCAGCTGGTCGAAAACTGCCCGTGTCCGCGCGCCTCTGCCAGGCCGATAATCTTTTTCTTAAGTTTGCGTGGCCTAAATGCCGATGAGTTAATTGTTAAGAGGTTTCTGTGCGTGTAGGCAGTCTCTGGCTGGGAATTCCCAAGCGGCAGCAAAAGGGCTTATTACCATGATGACCAGATATTTCATTGCAGTTAAGCGGTCAATACGCTCCTTATCAATAGGGCGCGTCCTATTTGCGCTTCTCACTTCACTTGCGTTGTTAACTGCATCCGTTTCGCCGGCGCTCGCTCAGGCAACGGCCGCAGACACTCCACCAACAACAGCGCCGCCGGGCGCGGCATCTGTGCAAGGCGACGGTCAAGGCGCCGCCGCTGGCGCCCAAGAGCAGTCCACGAGAGACAATGTGGTGGCTGCCCAAGCCGAGTATCTTCGCTTGCAAGATCAGGTCGATGCGGCTGCGAAACGGTTGTCAACGACCAATGCTGACCTCGAGCTGATGCACGGACGAATTACTCAGGCCTATTTCCTAGAAGAGCAAGCGAAAACGGCGGCGCTTAGAGCTTTAGTTACGTTACGAGACCGGATCCGGTCGGCCTACAAACATGATCCGGCAACTGGCTATCTTGAGTTGATCTCGGCTAAGTCAGTGAATGAGTTCCTTAAGAACAAGAAGATGGTCGATCGGCTCATCCAGAGCGACGCTCGAGTGTTACGAGACGCCCAGCTTCGTGCGGAGTCATATCACAAAACGAAATCTGACCTAAAGACAACAGCGAACTCCAGCCAAGAGGCATACGCTTCACTGGAAAATACCCAACGTGAGGTTCGGGTTGCGCAAGAGCGCCAGGGGGCGGTTGTGGCAGATCTCACTAAGCAGTTGCAGGCGATGAGCGCTGCTCGTGCGGAGGTCTTGCGTAATGCGCTGGAAGAGGCGGCTAAGAAGAACCGTGACCTAACAGTGGCCCCGCTACTTGCGCCGGGCGATCTGGTGTGTCCCGTCAAGGATGATGCCATACTCAAGAAGCTATCCCTTTCGAATGATTGGGGTGACCCACGTTCTGGCGGACGCACTCACAAGGGAAATGACCTCTTTGCACCCTACGGGACACCCGTCGTCGCAATTGATAACGGAACGATAATCAAGACATCCCCTGTGGAAGCCGGGCTGGGCGGGATTACGCTGACGCTGCAGACAGCTTTGGGCGACACTTTCTACTACGCACATTTGAGCCGCCTTGACGTTGTGCCGGGCCAAGTGGTCGCGAGGGGTCAAGTTGTTGGGGCGGTCGGCAATACTGGCAACGCTCGTACGACACCGCCGCACGTGCACTTTGAGATGCATCCGGGCGCCGGGGACGCAGTTAATCCCTATGGCACACTGACTCGAATTTGTTAAGGCAGGCCAGATGACAGATTGAGCACGTGATGTTTGCGGCCCGACAATGTTGTCAGCAGGCTTTGGAAAAGCAGGAGAAAAGTGCGATTATTGCGAGGTAGCGAGTTTGACGTGGAGATGTGATGTTGAGCGACGACACTGTCCTGACACAAATACTGAACAGTCACTATCTAGATGATTTGCGCGCACACTCAATGAGCGATTTGCGCTCCATGCGCACGAATTGTGACGAAGTGGAGTGCAGTTTGTCGTTCTCGCGCCGACTATTACATGGGCGTATCGACATTGTCGAAGATGAATTGGTGAGGCGCACACAAGGTCGTGTCTCAACTCCGTCTGATTTGGTTGCTAGACTTCCAAAGATCCTTTCCGATTCTGTTGCTACTCCTCCCGAGAGCACTCAGGGCAGTCGCATGGTGCGTAGTATGACGACAGCGGTGGCTCAACGTCATGAGGAAAATGTTGAAGACCTACTTGGGCTTTCAACGAACGATATTTCAAAGACAGATGAAGAGTCCTTGAAAAGAGCATTGGCTACCATGCGTGATCGGGAACAAGAAGTTTCGCAGCGTCGGAAGGTTCTCCATCAGCGTCTTGATGCAATTCAAGCCGAGATGGCTCGCCGCTACCGCGACGGCGAAGCGGACGTGGCAAGTTTGTTAATGACAGAGTAACTCGGGTTGTGAGTTTCTCTCAGTGCCTCGATCCCGTACAAGGATCGCTGGCTCTCCTTTTTTTAGACAAAGTGATCGTGAACTAGTGGCTAAAGATGAGCAAGACGCTGATTCAGGCGTCAAAGAAATAGACAGCGTCGGCGACGATGAGCAAGACGAAGACACGACCCATGGCCGTAGCTATATTGGCGGGGTCGAAGATCGCATGGGCCAGCTCGGCGAGTTTATCCGGGAGCGACGCAACCACGCCCGATTGTCGTTGCGCAAGCTCTCTGAACAAGCAGGCATCTCAAATCCATATTTGAGTCAAATCGAGCGGGGACTTCGCAAGCCGTCTGCCGAAATTCTTCAAGCCATCGCCAAAGCATTGCGAATCTCCTCCGAGACCTTGTATGTGCGGGCCGGCATTCTCGATGAGCGTCATGAATTTAATTCGGTCGAAAGTGCTATCCATGCGGACCCCTTGCTGACCGAACGGCACAAACAGGTGCTTGCCGACATTTATGAGAGCTTCCGTAGCGAGAGTAGAACCGAAGACGAGACCGAGTCCGAGTCCGAGTCCGAGTCCGAGTCCGAGAATTCTGCACCCTCCTCCGTCATCCTGAGTCCTGGCGCCAGCCAGGGCGTGAGGATCCAGTCCGAGACATTGCAGCAATAAGATGCATGTTGTTGACCCATTCGAACCACCTCCATCCCATTCAGGCCCCCGCCCGTCATTGCGACCCAGGAGTAATGCTGGTGCGATCGTGCCAGCGACCTCGGCCAACGGGTCAGATGACGCATAAGCTTAAACGTTAGGCACCCTGCTAGGCAGTCACATTCTTTCCCCAAGCAAGACGAGTTCCGAAATGCGCAGAGTCGCGTTTGTGAGTTACCATACTTCCCCAGCGGCGTTGCCCGGCGTCGGCGACGCGGGTGGACTAAACGTATATCTGCGCGACCTCGCCCTCACTTTGGCAGACCGGGGGGTAGCAAGCGATATCTATACCCGCAAGACGGGAAATACCCCAGACCGCTTGCTTTCAGACGGTGTTCGCCTCATCCACGTGCCGGCTGGTCCCCCTCGACCGCTCGACAAACATGAAGCGATGGAGCATCTGTCAGAGTTCACAGACACGCTCGTTGGTCACGCGCAAGCCGGTGACTACGATCTTATCCACTCGCATTACTGGCTGTCGGGTCTGGCCGGCTTCGAGGCAGCTGAACGTGTTGACGTGCCCAGCGTGCATACTGCGCACTCGCTGGCTTTGGCGGATGCGGCTCATGGCAATTCTGAGCGAAGCAGTTGCGAAAGGTTTCTGGCCGGCACAGCCACACGGCTCATCGCCAACACGACTCATGAAGCTCAAACATTGACCCACCGCTATGGTGCTAGTCCCGAACGGGTCGTGATTATCCCACCCGGCGTCGACCATTCCCTGTTCAGGTTGCCTCAAGCTGTCGAGCGGGACCATGCCCGCCAAAGCCTTGGTGCGGCCCCCGATGAGTTGCTTGCTATTTTCGTCGGAAGAATCCAGCAGCTCAAAGGGGCCGACTTGGCCGTAAAGGCGATACTGAGGTTGAGTCGGGAAGCGCCGAGTTTGGCCAAGCGGGTGAAGTTGCTTGTGGTCGGGGGAGCCAGTGGCGCTGATGGCGGCAGCACTTTGAGCGAGATGCAGAGGCTTGCTAGCGATCCGGCCATGCTCGCGAGCGTGGAATTTGTGCCGCCAACACTGCATCACGACCTTGCCCGTTACTATCATGCGGCCGATGTTTGCTTGGTGCCATCACGGTCGGAATCATTTGGCTTGGTGGCCCTTGAGGCCCAAGCCTGCGGTGTTCCCGTGATTGCCAGTGCTGTCGATGGGCTAGTTCACGTAGTTCGCCATGAGCAAGGCGGCCTATTGGTGCCGCCCCAATCTGGTGTTGGCGGCTTTAGTCGGGCGCTCCAAGATGTATTAACTGATTCCAAACTGCGGTGTCGATTGGCCGTAGGTGGCCAAGCGAATGCCGCTCAATATGAGTGGGACTTAACAGCCGATCGACACATGCGAGTCTACGAAGATATTTTGGCCGCCAGGCCTGTCGAAGATCTGGTTAATGACCCAAGATTGTTGGAATCACGCTGACGCACCTCGTGGACCATTCTCGTTGACTGGCTTAGTGAGTCTCGGGTTGCCCAAGAGTTATCCACAGGTTGTGCGTCGATGGGTAGGGCAGGCGAGATACCAGGTCAGTCACCAGTTCTGTTACAGGGGGCGGTAGATATCAACAGCCTGTGGGTAAAGGGCAGCTCCAGCTCACCCAGTTATCCACAGGGCCTCCGAAATCTGTGGATAACTTGTGGGCATCTCGTCGGGTTAGAAAATCGAGGGGCACCAGGGGGCGGTGTGCCAAGTGAAGAGGGCATGGGCGCGCTCGAGGGCATCTGGGGTGTGGGCTTCGACCAGGCCTGCTGCCGACATTGGGCCAATGCGCTTGCCGCCCAGATAGAGCGACCCCAACACTCCGACAGGCATCGTGAGGTCGGGCTTCTTCTTGCTACGAGTGCAGGTGGCGCCTTCTGCAGAGGCCTCCAGCGTGTAGACACCCTCTGTGGCTGGATTGAACTTGTCGATCAGGCGAAACGTGATATGGCTGTCGGCCAGATATGACCGTGCCTCCAAAGCCTTAGGGACGTCAAGTATTCGCAACCACAACGAGTCAGAAACGATGCGCCTGAGTTGTCTCGGGTTGGCCAGCAGATGCACAAGTGGCTCTTCCAGCGGACGAAACCACGCCTCAACTGTTGGCATCAGATCTAGGCCCAAACAATATTGCCAGGTGGCACGGAGGGCGGCCGTCGTAGCAGCCATTGCCTCGACGACATGCAACCTGCCCCCGGGTATTCCACCCTTGTCGAAGGACAACTTAACTCGATAAGCAAGATAGCCGGTAGGATCTCCATCTGTTTCGCAAACCACAAAGAAGGGCTTGCCAACCCCCGCATGCTCCATGCCCTCTTTGCTGTCCAGCCGATCCTGCCACCAGACTTCTGATTTGCGGCGCATAAAGCCAGGCTGCTGGGTAAAGCACTTCTCGTAGACAACGGGAAAAAGTTTGAGAGCTTCGTCTTTTTCGATCATCCGCATTGTTGTAGAGCCACTTGCGCTGATGCCCGAGTCTTTAAACTGTACGTTTGCGGTGTCGATTGTCCAGGTCGAGCGGGGTGCCGCTGAGCCGTAGCCGAAGCGAGAGTATATGGAGGCTTCCGACGACCACAATGCAGCCATTGCTTCGCCTCTGGCGATCACGTCGTCGAGTTGCTCTCGCATCAGCTGTCGCAAGATGCCCCGTCTCGTGTGAGTGGGTAATACGCCTACAAGCGAGACTCCCGCAACGGGAAGTTCCCCTCCCGGGACCGACATATCGAAGGACAATACGCTCGCGGTACCAACGATGTTCTTGCCATCGCAGGCCACATGGCTGCGCTCGGGCTCAACTGTCTGTTCGGTGGTCTTATCGTCGTAGCCAGCTTCACCCGGGTGAAGGCCAAACGCCTTCAGTTCAATCTTCAGAAACTCTTTTACTTCATCGGGGCGAATTTTTCGGTATTCGATGCTCATCCGGGTCTCTCATTACCAAGCTTGGTTGAAGTCTGTCGGCCAGTCAGCCAATCGATCAGTCTACGCTCACCCCAGACCCTCTCACCAAACTTCGGCGCGTCAACCCCAAATCCGAATTGCGGCGTCCGCCGCATTCCATATCCCCCCCTCCAGCGAGCCACAAGTCTAAACCGGGCGCCCAGGTGGGGGTGGGGAGCTAGTTAGGAAGGGCGGCGGGAGATTCCTGAGCGAGCTTGCGAGCGAATGGAATCTGCCCGCCGCCCGCAAGGGCAAAGTTGCGGACAAAGATAGCTTCCACCCACCCCCACCACGAGAGAAGCGGAAAGGTTTAGCTTTCGGCGAGTTCCCTCTTGACACTGGCTGGTTCTCCCATTACTCTGCCCTTGAATCAAGGACCCGAGTGTACAAGCTGGCTTGAGAGCTCGGGGAAGTGCGATCGGCTGGCAGCCTCTTCGGGTCCTATTCTTCTCAGTTTCAGCGGGCTTCATTCGTCCTCTCCTTCGCACCTTTGGAGCTCGCTCTTTCTGGAGGATGCAAAAGCCCGAGTCCGGTCGAAACAAATAGTTGTTAAATTGCAGTAGGAACTCTTGTCAATATGTACAATTTGGGGACCTTTGGCCACACATTGGGTGCCGGGGCCTGGTCAGCCGTGTGCTGTGCGGCAAATTAATTTAGGGAAGTGATCGCAGTGGTTTTACCGGATGCTGCCAAGGTGTACGACAATCCATCCGCTCAAGAGCTGCGCGACCTGGTTGCGCAGATGCCGAATGCTTCGCACACAGAGTTTAACAACTACAACGTCAAGACCCGGGTCGTAGCACGGTCAAAGGCAAGCACGTTCGTTGTCGATGACAATCATCAAAATCACAGTGACCCCTGTATTAGTCGCGAAGACTACAGTCGCGTTGCGAAACTGCAAGACGAATATATTGCTGATCAGGAAATGATCAAGATTGATGGCTATATCGGCTCCGACCCTCAATTCCGCACGAGAGCTTGCCTCTATGTTGAGAAGGCCAATGCCAACATTGCTGCCATGCAACGCCAACTCTATTATCCGTGCACTGACACAAGCACTGAGCCCGAAGTCACAGTTGTCTATACCCCTAACCTGGAGGCGCCCGGTTTCCCGAACGACCGTCTCATCGCAGTTGACCTCGACAACAACGTGACTAGAGTTTTCAATTCTGACTATTTCGGTGAGTCCAAAAAGGGCGGGTTGCGTAAGTGGAATAAGGTCGTTTACGACCGTGGCGGCCTCTCCTTGCATGCGGGCTGCAAGGTTATCCCTACTGACGATGGTCTCAAGACGTTACTCATCGTGGGCTTATCGGGAACTGGCAAGACGACCACTACGTTCACAAGTCAAAATGGTTCTAAGCCGGTCCAAGACGACTTCATTGCGTTGATGCCAGAGGGCCGTGTCTACACCACGGAAAACGGTTGCTTTGCTAAGACGTTCAAGCTAGACCCTCGCTTTGAGCCGACAATCTATGGGGCAGTCACTTCCAATGGTGCCTATCTGGAAAACGTGAGCCAGACTGGCGAGAAGCTCGACTTTGCCGACGAGGGCTACACGCAAAATGGTCGAGCTACTTTCGAATTTTCGATGATCGATGCGTTCTCGGGCGACTTGCCACCAGCGAGTGCCCTGCTGATTTTGAACCGGAACGAGAACATCATTCCGGCGATTGCCAAGCTGACGCCAGATCAAGCTGCTGCCTATTTCATGCTGGGCGAAACGACGGGTACGTCAGCGGGAGGTAAAGAGGAAGCTGGTAGGTTCTTGCGTATCCCCGGCACCAACCCGTTCTTTCCTCTGCTGCACGACTATCAGGGCAACCGTATCCTTGAGCTATTGAAGAGCCATCCACTGGATGTCTATCTGTTGAATACCGGTTCTGTTGGCGGTAAGGCTGGGCAAGAGCAGGCCAAGAAGGTCATGATTCCCCATTCATCGGCATGTGTGAAGGGCATTGCCGACGGCACGATCGTTTGGAAGACCGATCCCGACTTTGGCTATCAAATAGCGACGTCAATTCCCGGCTTTGACGATCCCGAACTGCTTGAACCCCGCAAACTCTATGAACGTGAGGGTCGTGCCAATGAGTATGACGAGTGGGTGGCTCGCCTCAAGTCCGAAAGGCGCCAGTTCCTTGAGAGTTATCCGCAATTGAGCCATGAAATCGTTCAGGCCATAGCGTGAGGGCCTGATTACAACCATGACAAGAATTTGTATTATCGGTGGCGGCAACATGGGTGGGGCTCTGGCCCAGGGAGTGGTTGAGTCGGGAATCGCAGATCCCGCAAACATCACCGTAGTTGATCGACAAGCCAGTCATTTAGAAACGTTCCAGTCGACGCTGGGTGTGACCACGATGACCCATGTCGATGCGACGGCAGCAGACAGCGACATGATCATTCTGGCTGTCAAGCCGCATGATGCCATGGAAGCATGTCAAGAGTTGGCGCCAAACCTGCAAGCCAACACACTTGTTGTGTCGATTGTGGCCGGCTTGTCGTTGTCGATCCTTGGCGAAGAGTTCCCCAGCAACGTGGCACTTGCTCGAGTCATGCCCAATGTTCCAGTCATAGTCCGGGCCGGGGTGTCAGCCCTGTGCACGAATGATAATGTAAATGCTGAACAGCTCAGACTGGTGGAGAGTGTCTTCGGAGCGGTGGGGACGGTTGTTGAAATCCCCGAGCGACACTTCGATGTTGTCACCGCATTGAGCGCTTCTGGGCCTGCCTATCTGTTCCTTGTCGCCGAAGCACTCATCGATGCCGCCGTCGCCTTAGGACTAATGCGGCAAGATGCGACAATTCTCACTTACAATACGATGGCTGGTGCTGCTCGCTTGTTGATGGAAGACGAAGCTCATGTGGCTACCCACCGAGCCCGCGTTGTGTCTCCCGGAGGCACTACTGCGGCCGGGCTAGCTGCTCTTGAAGCCAGGGCTACGAGAGCAGCTTTTTATGAAGCATTGAAGGCTGCCACAGCAAGAAGCCTCGAAATGGCGGACGAGTTTAGCCGCTCCCGCTCCTAAGTTTTTTGGCTTGGGACTGTACCCCAGGGCTGGACAGACTGGGGCACCAACCTACGGAAAGGTCGCATAATGTCATCGCTAGTCAAAAAGCGGCGCAAGAAGATGCGCAAGAAGAAACACAAGAAACTTTTGAAGAAGACTCGTTGGAAGAGGCGTCAACAGGGTTAGTTGACTCTAACAAAGATTGTTCATGCACCTGACGGAGAAAGGCCTCTGCGAGGCCTTTCTCCGTCATTGCGAGCGCAGCGAAGCAACCTAGTCCGTGACCTGCATGAATGTGGTGGATGTGGTTGACGTCACTCAACTACTGGCATTCTGTCGGGGATTGTTCCGGATTGGATCCTCACGCCCTGGCTGGCGCCAGGGCTCAGGATGACGGAGTGGATAATGGCAAAAATCGTTACGTTCCTGTCTGACTACGGTTTGACGGACGAATTTGTCGCGGTCTGCGCTGGTGTCGTTCTTCAGATCGAGCCAGAAGCCCGGATCCTCGATGTCTCCCACCTTGTTGTGCCGGGTGATGTGCGCTCTGGCGCGCTTACTCTGGCTCGTGCGATCCAATATCTTCCGGTCGGCGTGCATTTGGCCGTTGTTGACCCTGGTGTAGGCGGTGAGCGTCGAGCCATTGCCCTGCTTACGCAGGATGGGCGCCATTTTGTCGGACCTGACAACGGACTTCTCTCTCCGGCCGTGGCTATCTCTGGTGGGGCGGCTGAAGCTGTCACGCTTGATCCGTCACGTTGGGGGATGACCGAACCGAGCGCAACTTTCGCTGGTCGGGACGTATTTGCCCCCGCCGCAGGGGCTCTCGCCGGGGGAGTGGAGCTCGCAGAGCTTGGCGAACCAGTGGCTCCGCAAGAATTGGTGCCGTTGCTTCTGCCCCTGTCTCAAATAGATGGCAGCGAAGCCCATGGTCTTGTCCTTTGGATAGACCACTATGGCAACGTGCAAACCAACATCACTGAGTCAGATGTTGAAGGCCTCGACATCTCTAGGGGCGACACGTTGGTTATCCGGTGGGGCGAGCGCAAAGAACGAATGCCGTTCGTCTCAACCTTTAGTGATGTGGGGGACGCCAAACCCCTGGCGTTTATTGATTCCGTTGGGCAACTCGCCGTTGCTATCCGTGGCGTTAATGCAGCTGAGCAGCTTGGCATCACCACGAATACTGCGATTCAAATTGAACGGGCCAATCCCTCCCTGATTTAGATGATCGGAGCCCGTCGATCGTCATTGCGAGGAGCGTAGCGACGAAGCAACCTAGTCCTTGACTTGCGCTTACGGAAAAGTGACTTACGGACTAGGTTGCTTCGTCGCCTCAAAGCCGGCTCCTCGCAATGACGGTAGGGGCTTGCTTACTGGCCTCGTACCCGAGAGGACCTGGCCGATACCGAAAATCTGTCAACGATGTATCCCTTCTGGCCTGAAAAATGTTAGAAATAGAGCGCACAGCTAGTGTCAAGCGGCGCGATGCAATATCATCGGAAGCATTATGGGAAGACGAGTTCTGATCACAGGCGTGAGCCGCTACTTGGGCGCCATGCTGGCCAAGCGCCTTGAAGCAGATCCTGATGTCGAAACAATCATTGGCGTCGACATTCGAGAACCACGCATCGAGTTTGAGCGTGTCGAGGTGGTTCGGGCCGACATTCGCAGCCCACTCTTTATCAAAGTCCTGCAGGCGACCCGGGCTGACACCCTGGTTCATGCCAACGTGATCACCGATGAGCTGGAACTCGGCCGGGGCACCATGGAAGACGTCAACGTCGTGGGCACCCAGCAGCTCCTCGCTGCCTGTCAGAAGGCCGAAACCATCGAGCGAGTGATCATGAAGAGCTCGACAGAGGTGTACGGCTCCGAGCCAGCAGCGCCCGCATTTTTTACTGAAGAAATGGGTCCTCAAGCGGCGCCGAAGACTGGTTATCACCGAGACGTGCTTGAGGTCGAGCAATATGCCCGAGACTTTGGCCGCCGCCGACCCGATGTATGTTTGACCGTGCTGCGCTTTTCCAACATCCTCGGCAACACTGTCAAGAATCCGGTATCAGGCTATTTGGCCCAGCCGTTTGTGCCAACCATCCTCGGATTTGACCCTCGCATCCAATTCATCCACGAGGACGACGCTATCGATGTTTTATGTCGGGCCGTCCACAGCGACACGCCTGGTATTTTCAACGTTTCCGCGGACGATACGGTGTATCTATCTCAAGGCATCCGTCTCGCCGGTCGCCTGCAGATGGCAATCTTGCCGCCACCGCCCGTCCTTGCCGCTCAAGTGTTGCAAGTCTTGCCGTTCGGTCGCATCCCAGCTCACCTGATTCGCTATTTTGCCTATGGGCGAGGCGAAGACAACACCAGGCTCAAGAAAGTATTTGGATACGAGCCCCGCTATACATCACTCGACGCAATTGGCGACTTTACCCTCAAGAAGCGGGCCCAGCGAATCGTCAAAGAACCCCACGCTCCGGAATGGGAAGACGATTTGCGCCGCTATATTGACAAGAAGCTAGCCGAGGGCGACCCTGTTACGGCCGGTGAATCGGGAGGACACATTGATGGCTGAGAAACCACAGCGTGAAGCCCGAGTAATTTCAATCACTGATGAGTCGCGGCGCAAAGCTCGCAAGATTGGGGCCGGTGAAGTGACCGCATCGACAAGTGCATCAACAAAACGCAAACTTACCCGTGAGGCCGGAAAGTCCAGGTCGCGGTCCCGATCAGCACCGGTGCCGATTGACGGCGAGCCAGGCGTGCTGACCGGGCTGGTCTCAGATCCCAGGCTAAATGGGTTTACACAATTCGTGCGCCGACGCCTAAGTGGCCAGTATGTCGTCGATGAATATGGTTATGACGAAGAACTCACCGAAGATGTTCTGCTACCCATCGTGAAGCCGCTCTATGAGCACTACTGGCGTGTAGAGACCAAAGGTATCGAAAACGTGCCAGCCCACGGCCCAGCCATGCTGGCCTGCAACCACTCAGGCGTGGTGCCCTGGGATGTCGTCATGGTCATGGTCGCACTACGAGAAGAACACCCAGCCCGCCCAGTCCTACGCATGCTCACGAGCGACAGCATCTGGGACCTACCCTTCATCTCGCAATGGGCCCGCAAGAGCGGCACCTCAGCGGCATCTGACACCGATGCCCTACGGATGCTCGGCGAAGGCGAACTCGTCGGAATCTTCCCCGAAGGCACAAAAGGCATCGGCAAACTGTTCCGTGACCGCTACAAACTACAACGGTTCGTCCGTACCGGCTTCATCGAAGTCGCGCTACGCACCGGGGCCCCCATTATCCCGGTCGGAATCGTCGGAGCAGAAGAAACCTTCCCAATGCTCGCCAACGCCAGTCCCATCGCTCGCCTCTTGGGACTGCCCTATTTCCCGATCACACCCACGTTTCCCTTCCTCGGAGCGCTGGGCGCCCTGCCCTTACCATCCAAATGGATTATCGAATTTGGCGAACCAATCGACACCAGCCAATACGGCGCCGAAGCAGCCGCCGACCCCATGACCGTCTTCAACATCGGCGACGGCATCCGCGACACCCTCCAACAAATCCTCTACCGCAATTTGCTGGAACGAGGGAGTTGGTTCTGGTAGCTCCGCTTATGTCCTCCTCCTTCTCCGGGGCTTGGGCTTTTCCGGTCTCTCTCGTCGTGGTTGCCCGTTCGCTGGGTCGAAGCAGGTAGTTAGTGACGTTCCTGTCGGAGCGGGACAGGTGCTTAGGCTTGCTCCTGGCGACCTTGTTCGGCCTCCGGCCTCCAAGTCGCATAGTCGCTTCGCCTAACACCTGTCCCGCTCCTCACCCCCGTTGAGGTTCTGGTTCGGCCCAGCTCTCTGGCCACGTGGTGACACCCGGAAAGGCCAAGCCCCGACGAACTCGCAGCTGACATAGTGCTCCGCCAGGTGGGGGATAAGGAAGGGCGCTGCGCGCCCTGACAATTTGAAATGGATGATTCCATTCACGGCGGCAAGGCCCAAGCATGGCCTTCCCGTGGGAGGATCTACGACGGATAATAGGTCACTTCCTGCAGTAACCCACGCGGGCACAAGAAGGTCTCCACCGGAGCCTATTATTCCAACGAATTGGTTGGCCGACAAGTCCAAGACGCCCAAGCCGGAGGGGCAGGGTTGCGATCCACACTTAACCGTCATGTGATAGGGCTGGGGTTGCGTCGTGGTCGTTGTGGTGGGGGGTGGCTTTGTAGTTGTTGTCGTCGTGGTCGTGGTCGTATTTGTGGTTGTGGTTGTGGTTGTGGGGGGTGGTGGTGGACCACCTATCGTTTGAACCTGCGTATATCCGGTTGTGGGGGTGCCGTGCCAGACAGATACGGTGTTACTAGTCGCAGCTATGAATACATTGTCGTTCTGGTCAACTGCAGGATATTGAAAACTCCGTTCGGCGGTCGAAGGTATCCGTGCATTAGTCGAATTGTATCCGGCTGCTGGGCTGCCGCTCCAGACAGACACAATCTGCCACGCCGTAGCCATGAATACAGTGCCCTTGCTGTCAACTGCAAAGTGACCGCTGTCGGGTATCGTATTAGCAGACTGCGTGTATCCATCTTTTGGGTTCCCACTCCAGATGGTGGTTGGCCCATTATCTTGCTCGTCGTATCCGATAAATAGGTTGCCGCCGTTGTCGAGCGCAACGGACCTAATAAATGACTGCTGGACTGGCGATACGCTCCCCGTCTGCTTATATTCAACTGGGTCGGGGCTCCAGATAGATACGCCAAAACCATCAGCTATGAATACGTTGTCGTCCTTGTCGACAGCAACTCCATTGGGGGTGTTGCCGCTACTTAGTGTTATTTTGGTTACCTTTGTGTATCTATCGGCTGCACTCAAGATGTGTACGCTGGAATTTTGGGAGATGAATAGGTCGCCCGTGCTGTTAACTGCGAGGCCCAGGGGGACGTTGTCGATTGATATATCCCTTCGCCATTGGTAACCTTTGTCTGGGCTGCCGCTCCATACATGCACCAGGGGGTTGGACCAGTTGTTGTTGGCTATGAATACATTTCCGCTGTTGTCAACAGCCATGGGACCTATGCTGTTCATCGTGTGCTGAGGGGTTTCGGATTGGGGCCGGCTTGCTTGCCGGGTCGCAGAGCACGCGGCCAACAAGAAAATCCCGACAGAGAGCAGGCTGACGAGCTTGTAAAGCGAATTTGTTTTGGGTCGGGATTTTCCTATTCCCTTGGTGTGCCAAGAATGTTCTCGTGCTGTGCTGTGCTGTGCATTGGTGACTCCAATCGAAAGGTCAATTCCCCTATCGGCACTCAGCCACCAAACCTTAAATCTTTTCGGGTGAGGGCTTCCTTCGGTGTAATCATTCACCCCTCTCGTCATCCTGAGCCCTGGCGCCAGCCAGGGCGTGAGGATCCATCGGAGCCTGCCCTGAGCGAGGCGGCAGCCGAGCGTGAGGGGTGTAGCCGCAGATCCAGCCGAAGGCCAGGAGTGGGGGAACTATTCGTCTCACCGCTGATATTGCAAACCAGCTGAGTCGCGTGGGTGAAAATTTTTTCGCGGAGGGTGTAAGCGGGGGGGAGGTGGATTGTCTTATCTCATAGCAAAGTAAATCCATGAGAGGAGACCCATGATGAAGAGGCGATTGAAGAGTCTGGTTGTGGCAGTGGGAATTGCGGTGGCAGTGGGGGGCGTTTCAGCTCCGGCACTGGCCAAGCCGAACAATGGCGGATCTGGCGACAAGAAGTCTTGCACCGGGTCCGATGGGGAGCAGTACACGCACGGTTCCGTATTTGTCACTTACATCAGAGTCGGTGGCAAGTTGCACACTGCCTACACATACAAGTGCAACGATGGCAAGTGGGAGTCGGTTAGCGTCAGAGTTGGTCCAACGGGATCGGCGGTGTCGCAATTCGGAGCAGTATTGGTGCGGTAGTGCATTTGATGCGGAGCTTTGAATGGTGCAGGGAGCTCCACGGCCGGCGATTGGCAGGGTGCACGATCGGCTCCGCCGGCAGTCGGGGCTGCTCCTTGTCGCTGGCCTGTGGGTGATATGCTGTTTGGCTGTTGACCAAATAGGCTGATGTCCGGCCTAGGCCATGTCGGTTTGAATTGGATGCGCAGGGAGCGAGCTGTGCGAATAGGTCCATCGACGACAGAATTCGTTTGACCTCGTACAAAACACAGTGGTAGTCATTGGGCGGTGGATGGACGGAAGTGGCTTCTGGTCTGTCACACCTGACTCAGTGGGGACTGAGATTACTTTACTAATTTCTTGGCGGTTCCTTGGTCACCCAGAGTTTGGGCAATGACTTGTCTGAATTCTCGTCAGCCTCTTTATTAGGATCGTTGGAATATAGCTGGCAGAGGTTGTTGGAGGTTGACCGATGGGCAAGAAGAACCACAAGGCGGCATCAGCGGCTCGCCGTTGTGCCCGAAAAGCGAAACGAGCTCAGCGGGCGAAGACACACGAGTCTGCATCGCCATATCGTGATGGCATCCGCACCGAACACGATATTTTCGGGGAAGTAGTTTGCTCATGGCGTGCAACCTTTGGGGCCTTGGTCATGGGGGACGCTGCTCGTGCTCGTCTCATGGTTGACAGCCTTTGCCTGCTGCAAAATCAGTCTGGCACATCGGTAGTTGGTGACGTTCTTGAGTTGGAGCTGCTTGAAGCACTGCGAGATCTTTGGAAATCTGGCTGGCAGCCAGTTGAGCTCGTTCGTCAGGTTCGACGCAAACACAAGAGCGCTCACGACGAACTTGTTGCGGCAGCAATCATCGCGCAATCATGCGAATATCTCGAACCTGCACCCGGGGCGCGGCGCTTCGAGAGCGCTGAGTGGGTGGACCAGCTCGATACGCTCGCGGAAAGATTTGAACTACATGAGTCGGTGCCGAAGCCGGGATTTGTGACTTCATGGGTACGTCAGACTGTCATCGATGATCCTGGAGCTTACCTTGTTGGCGCTGAAACGGTTGTTGCTCTGCGAGCGCTTCCCGAAATCCCAATAGTAGGGGAGTGTCCAGGCGCGCGGAAACCTGCAAACTCTCGTCATCATGTTGGTTTGCCGATCAAACTTGTTGACAAGGTGCAGGCCCTGCTGGCTAAAGCAGAGGCGACCGAGTTTGAACAGGAAGCGGATGCCCTTACGCAGAAGGCGCAAGAACTAATGAGCCGACACTCAATCGATGCGGCTCTCCTCGCTGCATGTTCGGATGGGCCAGATCGCGAGACACCAACTCAGCAGAGAATATTAGTTGACGACCCATACTCTGCAGGAAAGTCTTTGCTGCTTCAGGTGGTTGCGCAGGCCAATAGGTGTCGAACAGCCTGGTGGGAGCCTTTCGGGTTTACGATGGTTGCTGGGTTCCAGTGTGATATCGAAATTGCGGAGCTTCTTTATGGCTCGCTCTTGGTTCAGGCTACGATGGCGATGCTCGCTCACGGTTCTATTCGGGATGAATTTGGGCGAGTCAGCACAACTTCATTTCGTAAGTCATTCGTGGTAAGTTTCGCGAATCGCATTGGAGATCGACTGGCCGAGTCAGTGGATGCTGCAGTGGATGCAGTTTCTTCGGAAGTTGACGACCAAAGTGGCCTATTACCTGTACTGGCGAGTCGCGAAGGCGAAGTTCGCTCATTTGCGGAGCAGCATTTTGGAAACTTGAAGAGTTCGAGTCTCACTGTGACTAACCATCGTGGACTTGTCGCTGGCACAATCGCTGCAAACACGGCCGATCTGACCATTCTGAACGAGATGGCACCGCAAAGCGATTAGCCGGTTGACGGGCACACGCCGGTCTTTTCCATCGAGTGGGTCAGCTGATTTCTGGTTAGATGTGCGGCAGTGTTTTGGTAAGGAGGGTTCATGTTCAGAGAAATAAATGTTCAAGAGAATGGCCGATGTGCTTCGGGGTCGAGTCGAAAACGTGGCTTTTGGAAGCTCGCAATTGTTTTTGGCCTCGGCTTCGTAAGCCTTGGGCTGCTCGCCAATTCCGCTAGTGCTAGCCAATCTGACTCACATGGCGAGGTTCGCAAGGATGGGATCACGCATTTCGACACAGTGCGAGAGGTAACAGTCGAAGGCACAGAGATTGGCTGGCAATTCTCGTCGGATGTTCCCTATGGCAACACAGAGGTATGTGTCACGGCTGTAGGTGAACTATTTAAACCACTTGGGGACTGGGTTCCCTTCACCAATAGCGGCGAGCTCAAGAAGCTAGCGAGCAAGGTGCCTGTCGGAACTAAATTTCGCTTCGCTGCGAGGCGGGGAGGGGAGATTCAGCCGACTTCAAAGGAAGCAGAGCATTTCAACTGCATAATTGTTTGGGACATTACCTTCTAGGGGGGACGACTAAGCCGAGGTCGCTTAACCCAAGCACATTCGATCACCGGTTACACAAAAAACCGACAGTTTCTACCACACGCACGGGAACGCAACCCGGAGCAATGGTCGTTCGGTAGAGGAATCTGCTAGTGCTTTGAGTGGATCAAGGGGCGCATCGGCTGGCGCGAGATTGGGCGATCGGTCATTGTCGCAGTCAGCCGGTGCTGCTCTTGCGGGTCCACCGGTCTCGAGTATTGGTTCGGCTACTAAACGGGTCGTGCCTGTTGCTGTTGGCATGGCTTGTCTGGGATTGAACGCCACACAGCGTACCCGTCCGCAAGGCTGGGGCTCCGGTTCTGGTACTCGGGTGGGTATCGTCGGCTCCCGCGGTGGATTGTTGGTGGTTGACGCAGAGCTAGCGCCACGGCGTCTTGGGGCTGCGTTGAAGAACTCATCTTCAGTCGTCCCGTAGAGAGTGTCGACCGTGGTCCAGGCCCTCCCCGTAGTTTCAATGCCCTTCGTGCCGGTGAAATCCACATTCGCAAGGGACGTCAATTGGAACGAAACCCTGTCGATGGTTGCCTCGACGAAACTGCACCCGATGAGAATGGCTCGTCCGAATTGAGCTGAGGTCAGGTCGGCACCAATGAATTTCACGCCGTTGAGAGTTGATTGTCGAAAGCAAGTGTATCGAGCTACCGCTTGTGAGAAGTATGAAGTGGTGATTTTAGCTGAGCTGAATGTGGCGTTCTCAATATCGGCTTTATGAAATTGGCAAGTATGTAACTCTGCGCCCGAAAAACTTGCATTAGCGAGTCTGGCATTTTTGAATGTCACCCTTCCCAGAGCAGCATTGCTAAAACCGTTGAATCCCAAATTCGGATGGTCTTGCTCTAGGCTGGCCCCATTGAAGCTCACGTTTTGTAGTCGGGCATGGGCGAAATCTGTGCTTCGGAGATCTGCACCCTCGAAGGTAACTCTCTCGAGAGTTGCACGTTGGAAATTGGCACCGGCAAGGTTCGCTCCAATGAAGCGGACATTGGTTAGTTTCGCTCCTGGGAAGGATGCTCCGTCCAGCACTGCGCCTGAGAAGTCGCAGCCATCAATTGTCTTGCCCGCAAAGTCGGCATTTCGAAGGACTTGATTTCGGAAGTCCTTGGCAGAAAGATGCTCAGGGGCCGCTTGTTGGGTCCGATCGCTCTCGCTCATCATGGATAGAGCTGGTTGCGCCGGAGTAGCTAGAGCTAACACTGCGATGGCAACAACAATGACGCTGGGTCCCAATCTTTGCAATGTACCTGCTCCCAATGGCTTGTCGATACTTTTGATACCGGGAGACCTGAACCCATCGATCGTGCTCAAGATCCGAAGGGAAACGCACCTAGACTACCAACCGGCTAAACAAATTGGAAAACCAGCCCGCTGACAAACTCCTTCAACGCTGCGAATTGACGGTCGGTTAGCATGTCTGTTTATGTGCGACTAGAGGACGGAACCTAGTGCGACCCGGAATTGCCTTGATAATGATCTTGTTGCTCGTCGCGATCGTGGCGGCAACCTTCGTGCAACTGGTAATCATGGCGGGTTAGGAGTTCGGGCCCGTAAATGCGCACTAGGGATTTTATATCATTGGTGGCAAGTTTGGGAGTCGTTGGGCGTGGCCTTCGGCCTGAAGTCTCTGGGGGAAGTGGTTCTCGTGGGGGCGGTTGGTTATGGGCCGGGCTGGGAGGCTGCTCCACGTTTGGGTGAGGTACCTTCACATGAAGCCCACCCCCACCGAGAACCCGGTGTCGGCGTTGGTTGCCGTTACGTTTTCTTGTATCGGATCTATCCTCGGATAACTTAACTATTTTTCCAAAATTTCTTTCAATCGGCTTCGCTAGAGTTATCCAAATGCTGCTCCTATAGCTTTTCGCCCACTCCAGTCCCAGCCGATGCCTTGCATTTCTCTGCGCCGCGGGTACGGATGGGCTGCTCTGTCTGATTCGTAGGCGGTTTCATTTCTCTCGCCCGCCTCCTCGTACACTTCCAAACAAGGAGCTCCTTATGTTGCGTGCGCAAAATCTTGGCAAGTCTTTTGATGCACAAACGATCTTTCACGGTGTTTCGCTGACTCTTGGACCTCGCAGCCGTGTGGGCATTGTGGGACCCAACGGTATCGGTAAGACAACCTTGCTGCGGATTCTGGCCGGTTTAGAGACGGCTGATGATGGCCAGGTGACCCGATCGCCCGAGTCGCTCACCGTTGGGTACTTGCCCCAAGAGGCAGACTTCCGTGGTGGGGAAGTAGTTGTTGAGACCTTGGCCCGGTTGACGGGGGTTGGTGAGGCTGAAACCCGCCTCGATGAGCTGGCCGCCGAATTGGAATCAGATGTATCACAGCTCGATGCATACCACAGTGCTCTTGAACACTTTGTTGCGCTCGGCGGCGGCGACTTTGAGGACCGATGCGCAACGGTGTGCGGCCAAGTCGGGCTCACCCCAGCGTTACTCGAGCAGCCCGGACCGAGCCTTTCGGGTGGGGAAGCGTCACGGGTCGGATTGGCCGCCGTCATGTTGTCACGTTATGACGTTCTGCTTCTGGATGAGCCGACCAATAATTTGGACTTTGCCGGTATCGAACAGATTGAGTCCTTCTTGGGTAGTTATTCGGGAGGGCTGGCCGTGGTTTCGCACGATCGGGTCTTCCTCGAGCGCGTGGTGGATTCAGTGCTTGAGCTCAATGAAGGCACAAGAGACGCTGCGCTTTATACAGGCGGATGGCTTGCATACCTTGACGAAAAGGCCTCGGCTCAACAACGGGCCCAAACTGGCTATGACCAGTATGTGGGGGAGCGTCAGCGCCTGCAAAAGCAGATCCGTGACAAGCAGGAGTGGGCTCAAAAAGGTGCTGGCCGGGCAAAGCGCAAGCCCGATCCCGATAAGTTCGTCCAGTTCAAGCGTGTCAGTGATTCTCAAGGCGTTGCTTCCAAGGCTAAGGCGGCGGAGGGTAAAATCGCACGGTTGAAGCCGGTTGCCAAACCTTGGCAAGGCTGGCGGCTCAATTTGCAACTCGAATCGGCACCACGAAGTGGCGAGATCGTCTTTACCCTCAACGAGGCTGTTGCTGACGTCGGTGGTTTTCGCCTCGGGCCGATCAGCCTAGAAGTTTATTTCGGGGATCGGATTGCCATTACGGGCCGCAACGGGGCGGGTAAGTCAACGTTGCTCAAGGCATTGCTGGGTGAGATCCAGCTGTCTGGTGGTACACGTCATGTGGGCGCCAGAGTAGTAGTGGGCACTCTCGACCAGGATCGCAGTCTGTTCCTGAGTGACGCTTCTCTGCTGTCTGTAGTGTGCGAAGCGTCCGGCTTAGTCCCAGAAGAGGCCCGAAACTTGTTGGCGAAGTTCGGTCTTTCAGCCGACCACATTGCCCGCCCTAGCAACTCGCTGTCACCCGGCGAACGTACCCGCTCTCAACTGGCCATCTTCTCGGCCCAAGGGGTTAACTGCCTGATCCTCGATGAGCCAACGAACCATCTCGACTTGCCCGCCCTAGAACAGCTAGAGAGTGCACTCGAAACCTATGATGGCACCCTGATCTTGGTTTCACACGACCGGTACTTGCTATCCAAGGTTGCAACGGGTCGCCGGATTGAAGTTGAAGCCGAACGGGCAACGGTCGACGGCAAGTCCAAGATGGTTTCAGGAATTTCCGAACGCTAGTTGCGGGGAGTGGTCATGGGTCGAGGAGTGATTGATCTAATTCTTTTTGGACGAGCTGACTGTTGCCTGTGTGATTCTGGAGAGTGGATCGTGGCGCGAGTTGCCAGGAGAATCCCGCTAACCGTCGAGAAGGTCGATATCGACAGCGATCCAGACCTTGTCGCCAAGTATGGGGAGCGCATCCCCGTTATTGCTACTCGTGCAGGCGAGGTTCTTGCCGAGGGTAGAATCTCTGAACGCGAACTCAAGCGCCGCTTGTCGAAGGTCTTCTCCCCTCCGTCATCCTGAGGGAGCCGCTAGGCGACCGTGAGGATCCATCTGTGGCGAAGCCGCAGACCAACCCACAGATTCGATCCATTTTGAATTGCTCGCTTCGCTGGCAATGACGGCAAGCGGCGAACGATTTGAATTGGCTAGTGGCCGGCCGGTTTTTCGGCGGCGGGCGGAGCGCCAGCCGCACCTTCGCCGGGCGGCCCTGGGGCGCCGACGGCCGCAGCGGCGGCGGGAATTGAATCGGGTGATGCGCCACCAAATGTGACTCGCTCGAAGATAACGACAGCTCGGATTTCTTCGGGCGTTAAGGTTCCTTCAAAGGCTGGCATCAAACCGGGCGTTGCGCCCTTGCCCTCGTTGCCGTTGATACCAAAGGGGCCCGAAGCCTTGTTGGCCACGTTGTTGACCCAGGCGACGTGTTCGTCGAAATTGGGGAAGACTTCATTGACTGGTTTCATCGCAGGGCCGGCGCCGCCACCGCCTGTTGGGCCATGGCACTGGGCACAATACTGGGCGTAAATCGCTTTGCCGTCGGGGCCCTTGGTTGCAGTACTGGCTACTTCGCCCGTGGAAATGAACGCTCCGATTAGAGCCAGCGCCAAGATCGGGACAATGAAGTAGACGGGAATTAGCCAACCCGGCACTTTTGCGCCGCTGCCTCTGCGTCTCATGCCCGAAGGAGTAGAGGCAGGCCCATAAATTCTTTCGGGCCCTGACACTGCCATCGCGGCTATTGGCACGGCCGGGGGTGGCGCGGTGCTTGGAGCGGCAACAGGGGTGGCGGCTACGGGAGGAGCGGCAGGTGGCGCTGCAGGGGCCTGTGCTGGCGGGCTCTCGTCAGGTGCGGCGCTTTCGCTTTCGCTTGCTGCGGCGGGAGCTGGCCCACTTGAGCCCGTGGCGCGGGCCCGAGCTTCTTGAGATCTTTTCAGTAAATGTTCTGGAATTTCAACCATCTAGTCCTGCCAACGGCCTTCCACCTACATACCCGATCTGACGCGGCTCATCGCATCACTTGTCACGCTTCGACAAACGCCCGCTTGCAGCAGTCCATATCAGAAGAACCATGGAAGCGGTTGCCAAAATGAGTCCGACGACAAGCGCCGGTATCCGCAGTGCAATGGCTATGATATACAGTTTTCCCTCCTGATAGCCGGGAACGGTGCTTTCCGTCGGGGTGACCGGGGTGTCCCCGGTTTCCTGAGCCGCCGGTGGGTAATCATAGCCGCGCACGGAACCAGCGCTCCTATCGGCGCAAAGGCCCTCAGACGCCAGCGTAGGAGTGGAGTCCGGAGATGACCAGGTTGACGAAAAACATGTTGAAGATGATCGCTCCGGAGCCGACGCTAGCCAGGATGGCCGCTTTGGTGCCCTTCCAGTCTTTAGTGGAACGGGCGTGTAGATAGGCGGCAAAGATTCCCCACACAATGAAACTGGTTGTCTCTTTTGGATCCCAGCCCCAGTAGCGGCTCCAGGCTTGTTCACCCCAGATGGCTCCGGCAAAAATGGCCAGTGTCCAGATGGGGAAGGCGAACGTGATGATGCGGCGGGCGAGGTCGTCGAGCTTGTCGGTGGTTGGAAGCCGATGGGAGACGCGGCCCAACACGATGTCGGTCGCCGCCACAACGGCGAGCAGCGGCAGAGTAACGATGAGATTTCCGGTCACGAGAGTCAGGCAGAGGGCGACCAGCCCCATCCCCACATAGAGCCAGCGATTGCGCTTGATAACCTCGGCCCAAGTGAAAGGTTCGGCCGTCGAGGTAACCCCCATGGATGCAAACGCCGAAGCGGCCTTTACGGTAGTTCGTTCGGCCACGATGGTTGTCCCTTGGGGGAGCGTGTGATCGACATGGTCGGTGATGCTTCGTGCTGGTCCGTCCTCGGTCCCCGTGGGGTTAGTCAGGTCGAGGGTTGGTTCAGTGTCGGTCCGGCGGGCTGAGTCCCACTGTTTCCTATGCAGGTAGAGGGCTGAGACAATCCCGCCTGTGAGCAGCAGGGTCGATCCCGTAATCGCTAGGAAGACGTGGAACGTGAGCCAATTGGACTGCAATGCTGGCTGTAACTCGCTGGGGCGGGCATACATGATGAGCCCGACTCCCATGAGGGCAAAGGCGCTGCCGGCCAGGACACTGCCGATGCCAGCCAGATTGCGATTCGGCAAGACAAGAATGATCGTCACAATCATGAGAACCGCCGCCATCGACGAGATGAACTCATACAGTGACCCCCACGGAGCCCGGCCCAACCCTGCCACGATGCAGCCCAATGCCACCAGGTGAGCGCTCAGGCCCACGATTGCCAGAACCAAGGCCCAGCGCTGCCATCTATCCTTTCGGGTGCCAGCAAAGGTTGCCGCGCACACAGATGTTGCCACGTATGCAACCCACGCAATCAGGTAGGCAATGTTCGAGATGTTAATAGTCGCTGTCGACATTTTCTATTTCCTCACTTGTTGTGAAGTGTTACTTGTTCAGGGAGCGTTGGATGTTGTTCTGTGCCAGTGCCCAGTCGCCGGTTCATTTTTTTGGTGAGTGTGTTGAATTCTCGTTCGAAGGCATCTTTCTTTTGATAGGCCAGTCCGCCGAGAGTGACTGTGGAGCCGGAGCCGGATTCTGCTGGCCTTACCCACACCCAAAGTCGACGTCGTGATACCCAAAGTGATGGGACGAGTCCTAGCATAATCAGGCTGGCCGCGATAAGCATGACGACCAGGCCTGGGTCGTGCTTGACCTGGAACACGCTGTAGTGGCGCAACTCGGGGAAGGTGACGCTGAGCCCGTCTGTGGTTTGGAAAGAACGTCCGGCCAAACCGGCCCCGCCGGCATCAACGGGGTTGCCAAGCCTCGATTTGTCAAGCACGCTGACATTTTGAGCTACGCCATCGAGGCCGAGATCGCCCCGATACTCCTTGAAAACGATGGCAGGACTATTAGCGGTGGGGGGGCCAGGGCGCGCTTGCAATCGAACCCCCGGACCCAATTCATCGTTGTAGGCACGGGCTTCCTTATCAGAAATCAGTTCGGCTGTGGGTAGGAAGAAGACCTCGAGGGCGCCTTGGGGTCGCAGGCCTGGGACTTTGACCACGCCGGTCCAGCTGTTGCGTGGGCCCTTGGGTGCCAGGGTGATGAAGTCATCGAAGACAGTTTGTCCAGTGGGATCGGCGACCACTATCCGGGTGGCCCAGCCAAAACTGGTTTGATACATCTTGATGCCGCGATAGCTCAGGGGGTCATTCACCCGTATGTCCTTGGCGATTTCTTTTCCGTTGTCAATCACTCGCACGTGAGAGACAAAATCCATAGCGCCACCTTCGGGGCGAAACTTGGCCTCGAACTTGTCGAGCGCAATCTGAAAGCCCTGGTGGGTGTTGTCGCCATACCAACCCGGGTTGTATTCATCGATGCCAATTGGTGCTTCAACCCAGGTCTTGCCCTCAACAATGACCGCAAAGCCGGTGAAGCCAAATGCTCGAGTCACAAACAATCCGGCCATTAGTACGAAGAAGGACCAGTGAAAGATGAGGCTGCCGGCTTCTCGAGTCCAGCCCTTTTCGGCAATCCACTGTTGGTTTTCGTTAGAGCGGCCACACCGAAACCCCGCTCGACGCAGCCCCTTTCGAAGCTGCGGTTCCACGAGCTGCGGTTCCGTATCGGTTTGGAAAGAAGAGGTGTGAGACAGGGCGGGCAGGGGGCCCGGTTTGGGTCGGGCCACGGCTCTGCGCCAATTGCGGACAAAGTTGGCGCTACGGGGGATGAGGCAACACAACAACACAAAGAGTAGCGACCCGTAGATGGCTACATACCAAGGGGAATTGAACACATCGAAGAGACGCAGGCGGTCGGCCACCTGATACCAGCCTGGGTGCGTCTGGGAAATTTCGGCAACCTTGGCGGCGTTGGTA
Organism: Acidimicrobiia bacterium; assembly: GCA_038904395.1. Taxonomy (GTDB): domain Bacteria; phylum Actinomycetota; class Acidimicrobiia; order UBA2766; family UBA2766; genus JBCKKC01. The sequence continues at coordinate 46,879 of JBCKKC010000004.1, forward strand.
ATGCGCTGAGGGATAAGAGTCGGAATTGTGGTGGCAATGACCAGGGCAAGAAGGAGCCAGATGGCTGTCCGCATCGATCGGAGTATCCGCCATCCGCCCAAACGGGCCATGGCCTTCATCGGTGAGGGCGGTAACTTACCGAATTCTGACTCAGCCGTGGACGGCTCACGTGCATCGGCCGGGGAGGCCTTCGAATCGGATCGTTTGCGGGGCGGTGCGGTCGTGGTCATCTAGTGCGGCTCTTCGACTTTCGTAACAACGCATGAGATTGTTTTGGCATCGGTTCCGCCCAGTATGCGAGCACGGATGCGGCCATCTTTGGCGACAAGAGTAGCTGGTGGTGAGGGAACCTTGAGGTCAGCTGCAAGCGAAGATGACTCATCGAAAATGCTTGAGAACGGCAGAGAAAACTCGCGTTCGAAGTTAGCTGCATTCACCCGTGAATCCCGCACGTCGATACCCATGAAAGCCACCGAACGGGTCGACAATGTCCGGAAGGCTTCAACCAGCTGTGGTGCCTCCTTTCGGCATGGTCCACACCACGAACCCCAAACACTGTAGACCACGACACCGTCCTTGAGCGTGTTGAGATCAACAGAGCTGCCATCGATGAGAGTGCCTTTGAAATCAGGCATAGGTTCGTTCAGCATCGCCACATTTGGAGCGCATACATTCTGAGTCGAGCTAGCTACTGAACTGGCGCACCCGGAAACGAGAAATGCGCCTAGGGCAAGAAGCGCTAAAAGGTGACGAAGTTTGGTTGACATGAGGAATCGTGCACTGCTAGTGATCGAGGATGCTGACTGAGGAAATGATACTGGTTGTGCCGGGAATAATTGTGCTCAGGCAGGATTTTGTGGCATGCTAGGGGCTCAAATCGCGGGCCAGTATTTAGCCAGGAGACAGTCTCTTCACGATGAAATTCGATGTCAGGGTAAAGATGATCATGACGATGTTTGTCATCGGTGCGATGATCGGCGTTCTCAGCGTGGGCTTGATAGCGATTAGCTTGCACAATCGAGATGTCACTGCAGTGAAGACAGCCAAGCAGTCAAATCAGCAAGCACAAACAGCCAATGCTGGCTTACAAAAAGATTTGGCCGCAGGCGCCATCACTCAAGCTCAATTCGATGAGCAAAAAACCGAGATTGAGCCGGTCACGTGGTTGACGAAGAACTCTTGGCTCGTGTCGAGTTCAATTGTTGGTGTGGTCAGCTTTGGCCTTCTCGTTCTTGCTACCCTGATTCTTCTCAAGCGCGACAAGTCGCTGCCAATTACTTGGGCCGAAGCTGTTGTCTACAGCGGAGTTTTGTTCTTTTTCCTCATCCTGGTCAACGGGGTGATCCCTCACTTCATGATTGATCTTTGGGACAATGTGATCAAGTTGAGGGGCGAGTTCACCGTCCCCTTGACTAAGTCCATCGCGTCACTGTGGGAGTCAAAGGCACAAGGCATGGAGTGGGGTTGGTTTGTGATCAGAGATATGATCGTGGCCGGTTGGTACATTGTCACGCTCGTGCTCATGATCGCCCTATGGTATTGGACGCAAGAGTTGCCCAAACGTTCCAAGAAGTCCGAGAAGCCGGGCGAAGCCAAAGTCTTGACATCTCCATATGGTCGGCCGATGCTCTCAGCGACGGGCAAATAAGTGGCTCACATTTGGAGTTCGGAGGTGAGGTGTTGTGGTTAAGCAGGACTACATAGCTGAGACGCCACCTTTTCGCAGCGACTATGAGCTCGTCCAAATGAATCCGAGCGACTTCCAAAAGTCGGTCAAGCCCAAACAATTCATTTCTCTTGATCAAGCTGAATGCATTTTGTGCGAAGGGTGCGTAGACATTTGCCCCTGGAAGTGCATTCACATGCTGGATACGGCTATAGTGACCGATGCCGATGGCATAGAAATGCCGGGCGACGATCCGCGTGACCACGTAGTGTTTGTCATCGACGAAGACGAGTGCACCCGTTGCGCACTCTGTGTCGATCGGTGCCCAACGGGTGTAATCATTCTGGGCAAACTAAGTGACGAAGTAACCGGGGTTGGCGAACAAGGACGCAACAACAGCCATGGCTATGCCTATGGACTCCGATTTTAGATTTTGAGAATTGAACGTCGGGCTCGGCCCGGCGCCAAAGCGAAAAGTAAAGAGCACTAGAAAGATCAGCGACACTCGGGTGGCTCCGTGTGACGGGACTGTTTTTTTGGTTAAGACATCATGGAGGATTGGTGGCCGACGACAAGGCATTAGACAAGAGTGGCAAGGGGGGCCTGGGCCGCAAGTCTGGTGGAGCGAAAGCAAAGCACGACAAGTCAATAAGTAAACGGGCTGGCGCAGTTACCGCAAAGCTGCAGGCCGGTCAGGTTTGGTCGTCGATTTTCCGGCCGGGCTCGGTGTTTCGCAAAGGGTATACAGATAGCCCTCGTAACCGTGCCTATGTAATTATGAACTCGGTGCTTTACCACTTGCACCCGGTGAAGGTGAAGCGACACGCGGTCAAGGTTTCTTACACACTGTGTCTCGGTGGACTGTCATTCTTCTTGTTCATCCTGTTGACCGTGACAGGTATTTTCCTGATGTTCGCATATCGACCCACGGCGGCGAACGCATATCAAGACATCCAAGCGCTTCAGACTCAGGTCGCGTTTGGTCTCTTAGTGAGGAACTTGCACCGTTGGGGAGCGCACCTCATGGTGTTCACCGTCTTCTTGCATATGGCAAGGGTGTTCTATCACGGCGCCTATAAACCGCCCCGGGAATTCAACTGGATCGTCGGCGTCATTCTGTTGGTGTTGACCTTGCTACTCGCATTTACTGGCTACTTGCTGCCTTGGGACCAGCTGGCTCTTTGGGCTGTAACGGTTGGTACGAACATGATGGGCTTTACGCCCGTATTTGGTGAACAGGTGCGCTTTATCTTGTTGGGCAGTAAAGAGATCGGGCCCAACACACTATTGCGCTGGTACACATTGCACGTATTGATGTTCCCGTTCGTGCTTGTTATCTTCCTGTCTGTCCACTTCTGGAGAGTGCGCAAAGACGGAGGTATCTCGGGACCGCTATGAGAACATGCGATAGATCACTAGACGAATCGAAACGTTATGGCTGAAATCCCTGAGCACCTATTGAAGCGGTCTCAAGAAGCACGGCAACGCCTCACCGGCGATGCCGCCAAGCCTGCTGCTCCCGCTGAGGAAGCTTCCAGCGAGCCGGAAGCCCCGCCGGCCCCGCCGGCTGCCGAGACTGCCCAGCCGGCGGCTGCCGCGTCTGGTATCCCAGAGAGCCTCTTGGCCCGCTCGCAGGCGGCCCGGCAAAAGGCCGCCGGAGGCACCGACGCTGGCGGCTCAGCGGCCGCCGCACCGGCGCCCATTTCAACAGCAACGAAAGCGGCAGCGCCAGCAGCAGCGCCAGCAGCAGCAGCGCCAGCAGCGGCAGCGCCAGCAGCAGCGCCAGCAGCAGCGGCGCCGGCCTCGGCGCCGGCCTCGACGGCAACCGCGACAGCAGTTCGTCCTGCACCTGCGGCAGTCGCTGCACCTGCCCGAACCCAACGCCTTTTGGCTGTGGTCAAGGCTGGATCTATTCAGACAATCAAGAAAGATCCTGTTGACAAGGTCAACACGTGGCCGCACTTGCTGGTCACCGAGTTCGTGGCTCTCCTTTTGGTCACAGCGTTCTTGATCGTTTTTTCGGTTATGTTGAACGCTCCGTTGCAGGCACAAGCCAATTCCAACTTGACCCCTAACCCTTCGAAAGCGCCTTGGTATTTCTTGGGCCTCCAAGAGCTTCTTACCCTGTTTCATCCCATGGTTGCTGGAGTGACCATTCCCGGCATTGGTATTTTTGCTTTGATCGTGGCTCCGTTCATCGACCGCAATCCTGCCACGAAGCCGTCGGAACGTAAATTTGCAATTGCAATCTTCACTTTCTTCATGATGTACTGGGTGATCTTGGTTTTGTTGGGGTCATTCTTCAGGGGCCCTGGTTTCAACTTTGTGTGGCCATGGGCGGGAGGGATCTTCTTTGATTTCTAGCGGCAGTGTGCAGGAGTATGAAATAGTGGTGACGTCATGTCGATGAGTGCAATAGCGGTCGTCGGAGTGCTCGTCGTGATTGTGTTGGGCAGCCTCTTTTTTGCGGTGGCCTATGCGCGGCGCCCGAAAGGATCAGGCAACGCTGGCGAAGTCGATCGTGGCGGTATCAAGCGTGATGCAGTGCGTCAACGACTCGAGTCGACGAAGCAGTTGGCTCAAGGAGAAAGTGTGAGTGCCGGCGCCTCGCCGGCTGCGGCGGCAGCGCCTAGCAAGGCCACCCCGGCGGTGGTTGAGCAGCCAGTCAGCACTCCAGAGGTTTACGCCCCCGAACTCGACTCGCCTGCAGATCCAATTGAAGTGGGGATCACACGGCGGCAGGTCCTGAATCGTTCAGCCATCATCGGTTCCGCCGTTGGATTGGCCAGCTTTGGTGGCATGTCGATTGCATTCTTGATTCCAGCGCCGGTCAAGGGCTTCGGTAGCAAGGTTGCTGTCACGACCCCCCTCGACGAAATCAAAGCGGACATCAACAGCAAAAATACGCCCTTCTATGTGCCTGAGGCGCAAACGTATCTCTCCCTTTACACTCCCAAAGATGAAGCCTTAGCAAAAGAGACTTATCTGGATCTGTGGGATTCGATTCAAGCATCCGGCCTCATGCCTCTCTGGCAGAAGTGTCCGCATCTTGGTTGCAAAGTGCCTTACTGTGATTCCTCACAGTGGTTCGAATGTCCGTGCCATGGCTCGCAATATAATGCGGCCGGTGAAAAGAAGGGTGGGCCTGCGCCCCGGGGAATGGACCGGTTCGAATTCGAGGTCTCGGGCCAAAAGCTCACTATCAACACTGGCAAGAGAGTGATCGGCCCAACGATCGGCACCGACACCACAGCCCAAAGCGCTGAAGGTGCCCACTGTGTATGAGCGGAAGAGCCCCGAAGTGTTAGCTCGATCTGGTGCAGGTGCACGACACTTGCCTGCATGCCTATTTGTGGAGGTAGCGCAACTGTGATCGGCACATTATCCGGTGGCAGCGTTGCTGTCATTGTTCTAGTCCTTGCCATCTTGCTCATCTGGGGATTCGTATTTGCCGCGATCATGCGCGATCGAGCTCCGGAGACACCCATCCCAGCCAACTTGAAGCCATACCACGACGACAATGTCCTCGAAACAACACGGCTCGAGAAGCTGTTGCAAACAGCGGTGATAGCGCTACTGTTTCTGGCCTTGGCTGCAGGGGCCTATTTTGTTTGGGAACCATCTCGACAGAAATCGGAATACCTCGCCTTGTCCGAAAAGGCGGTCAAGCGTGGTGAGATTATTTTTGGTCCCACTATCGGCAAGGATGGCCACCCTATTTTGGGGGCTGCCGACTGCCAGCGCTGCCACGGTCCCGATGCCAAGGGTGGATCCAACCAGTTCACGGTCACCAAAGCCGACGGCAAGCAAGAGAAGGTCACTTGGGCAGTGCCGGCCCTGAACGATGTCTTCTTGCGCTACACACCCGACGAAGTGCGGACAATTATCACCTACGGTCGCAAGGGCACCCCGATGCCAGGGTGGGGAAAATTGGGCGGCGGCGCTATGAGCGAACAACAAATCGAAGATGCCATGGCCTGGCTGGAATCGATCCAAGAGAAGCCAGCCCAAGCACAGGCTCAAAATGCCGACGTCGGCAAGACACCGACAGGCTATGACGGCAAGACCTTGTTCAACCAATTCTGTGCCCGTTGCCACACCATCGGCTCTAGCTACGGCGAGCCTCAAGCCCCCGGTAGCGGCGGCTTCGGACCTCCATTGGCCGGAGGATCCCTGGCTGCACAGTTCCCTGACCCGGCAGCGCAAGTCAAATTTGTTACTGAGGGAAGTGAGTGGCAGAAAGAGTATGGCGCTCGAGGACTGGGCCAAGGCCGTATGCCCGCTTTCGGCGAGATTCTTTTGCCCGAACAAATCCAAGCCATCGTCAACTATGAACGATCGTTAATACCGGAGGCGCCGGCGAAGTAGAAGCCCCCGGTCCTTCAGGGCCGGGGCGATAGTTTGGGAGGGGTCCGCCCCTCCCAACCGACAATTTAGATACCCCTCCCTTCAGGGAGGGGTCGAACAAGATGCCTTCGCTTAAGACTAGAAAGGGGATCATGAATGCTTGACGGATCCATACCCGAACATGCCGGACACGCAGGATCGCTCATCCTCAAATTCTGGGGTACGTTCTTTCCGGTCCTTGGCCTCATCCTCCTGGCGGGATCCATCCTGCTCATACTGACTACAAACGTTGGATTTCGCCGCGGCTTCCAGCTAGTCTTCACGACCTTCTTCGGCTACCTCTTCATGCAAGCGCTCACCTGGATATTGTCCGGAAACGGACCCAAAGTAAGCCTCGAAACAACCAGCTACTTCGGCCTGCGCATCTGGGGAGTAGGAATCGCCGTTGCATCGTTGCTGATCGTTACGGTCATGCTGATCTCTATGCACAGAGCCGAGCGCCGTGCGCAACGAGTGGACTCGCCCTAGTTGAACCTCTTTGCCCTCTTCAGGTGGGGTGGAGTCAGTTTTTGTCTGTTTCTTTGGCCTGGCGGGCGGCGGGCAGCTTCCATTCGCTCGCAAGCTCGCTCAGGAACCTCCCGCCCCCCTTCGTAACCAGTTTGTCCACCCCACCACGGGCAGCGGGTTCAAACTAGTGCTCGCGGGAGGGGGGGATATGGATGGCGGCTTCGCCGCTTCCTTCTCCGTCATCCTGAGCCCTGGCGCCAGCCAGGGCGTGAGGATCCACCTGGGGCGAAGCCGCAGATCCATTCGAATGGTTGCGTCTCAGGATCTGGTTATGCGCCGAAGTACTAGCCCCGGCGGCCCCCTATTTGATAGTCGTGTATATCACGGCCTTCAATGTTGCCTTTGACAGGTTGCGTGCCGGGCTCTCCGAAATGGGTAGCTGTCCCAAGTCCGAATGGAAAAGTGGCTTTCAGATTAAGGAGATCGGAGCATCCGGCGAAGATGTTTCGTTTTTCACCAGCGGTGCGCTGCTGCTCAACGAAATACGCGGTAGTAGCTACTCCATGTGCATCGGAGGTGACGTAAGCGAAGCCCCACGGGTAGTCCTGGTAGTCGTATCTACGGTCACCAGACTGGCCGTATTCTCTGCCATCAGGCTGGAATGGGGTGGGTGACTCCATCTGTTCCTGCGTAATCACTACGCGTTGGATGTGGGTTCTTGGTGCTGCTGGCTTTGGTTGTTTCCGTCGTGAGCGGAGCGATGGTGAACTGGGCGCCGGGCTTTGTGGCCTTAGCGGTGACCGCTCGTCCGTTTGAGGATTCAGTGGAGTGTTCACGTCTCGTGATGCGCTGGGATCGACCGCTCGCATGGGGGAGTCTGGGCCGGTGGACAGCGCTCCGCCCGTCGTTGAGCGACTTTGGGCAGGGGCGAAATTTGGGGAGCTTGTCTCCGAAGCCAGGACTAAATCAGGTGACTCGTCGCCGGCAGACTTCACGGTAGTTGACCTTACGGGCGTTGACGGTTGATCATTGAACATGGCTTGTGCGGGACCAGCGAAAAGTCCGGTCACGGTAAGCGATGCCAATAGGGCAACTGTGGCCAAGGGTTTTCGGTGTCTAGTGATCATTTTCATTGTTGTCTCCATAAGTTTCGTTCGATTACGCGGCCGGAATGGATTTGGCCGCTTGAGCTCCAGAGGCGTAAATGCAATAGTAGAGGCCCTGTATAAGCGCAGGCTGAGAGTTATATGAGTCTTTGCTGAGGAGGTCGAGGGCGCAATTTGCCCGATAACTAGAGCGCGTCCCCCGTCATCCTGAGCCCTGGCGCTAGCCAGGGCGTGAGGATCCATTTCGTTGGGGGGTTTGGGTTTCGGCGTGT
>JBCKKC010000005.1:0-52385 GCA_038904395.1 Acidimicrobiia bacterium
TCATCCGGCCGCGGCGCCAGGCGATGATAGTCAAATCCCGACCGATCGCCTCACGATCAAGTTTTCACCTGACCACCCCTATAAGGTCAAGAAAATACTCGAGCGCCACTGTCGTTCTCATGAGCATCTCTTCGACCAGTGGTATAGCTGCCGCACAAAACATAAAACCACAGAAGACGATGCCAACAAAGATCTCCGAAGCGAATACGGGCCCCTGATGGAAAAGATCGAACGTGCCGCGCGCGTGCGTCTTGATGCAATCCCCAACGATCCGATGTACGACACCTCGCAGTGGGCGTTGACGAAAAGCTTTATGAACGCACCACCAGCATGGGATATCACGAAAGGCTCCGATGATGTCGTCATCGCAGTCGTCGATAACGGCGTAGATATCACCCACCCAGACTTTTATGAACAACAAGACCCCGTAAACCCCGAAAATCCAAAAGCAGACCCAGCTCGACCGAACAATATTTGGACCAACCCGAACTATGACAAGGACAAGAACAACGGCGTGCCCACGGAAGACAACCCGAAACACGGATGGAACTTTGCAGACAACAACGACAAGCTCGAACTCAAAGATGAGGGAAGAAAGCACGGCACTCACGTTGCAGGAATTGCCGCAGCAAGGGGAAACAACGGTATCGGGATCACTGGAGTTGCATGGAAAACCAAAATCATGCCTCTGGTTGGGAGCAACTACATCTGGAACACTATTAAGGCCATCAACTTTGCAATCAAGCACAAGGCCAATATCATCAACGCCTCCTTCGGCTCTGACGCTGAAAGCGAGGCTGAGAAGGACGTCATACGAAAGGCGGGCGAGCAGGGAATTCTTGTAGTCGCTGCTGCGGGTAATGGCGACGCCGAGGGCCACGCCGAGAACAATGATGTGATACCGCAATACTCTGCCAGCTTTGATTTGGACAACATCATATCGGTAGCCAACCTCGACTACGACCACGACCTACAGCCCTCATCGAACTATGGGCCAAAAAGTGTCGATCTAGCTGCTCCCGGTAGGGGTATCCTATCGACGGCGCCAGGCGGCTCGTATGACACAATGACTGGAACGTCAATGGCAGCGCCGCAGGTTTCGGGCGTCGCTGCGCTCATCATGGCCAAATACGGAAAACCCGAAAATCTCGATGGCGTTAAAAGTGTGAAGGAGCGCATACTGAACGGCGTAACCCAACTTCCCGTCCTCAAGTGCAAAGTACTCTTAGGCGGAATGCTCAACGCGGCAGCCTCACTAGCTGACCTAGCACCCCCGCCAGCACTACACTGCACTCCTCCACCGCCTGCAGCCAGCACTCTCACCAAAATTCCCGAGTCCGGATTCGATGCTGAAGGTGTGGTATCCAGCCCATCCGGCGCATTCTTTACTCATGGCTCCCAAATAAGCAAAGTAGAAGCGTCAGGAGGTGTAATCGAGTTCGCCGGAACGGGCGCAGACGCCTTCGGCGGCGACGACGGCCCCGCAATAGACGCCAAACTTAATCAGCCACGAGGGATAGCCATCGACGACCTACTCAACGTCTATGTCGCCGACACAGACAACAACCGCATCCGAAAAATCGACAAACAGGGCATTATCACCACAATCGCAGGAACCGGAAAAGCAGGCCCCAACGGCGATGACGGGCCAGCAACAAAAGCCCAACTTGATGGCCCGCAAGGGATTGCTATCGACCGATTCCAAGGCAACATCTTCATCGCCGACACATACAACAACCGCATCCGCAAAATCGACAACAAAGGGACAATCACCACAATCGCAGGAACCGGAACAGGGGGCTTCAGCGGCGACGGCCCAGCAACAAAAGCCCAACTCAATTTCCCGAGCGGGATTGCTATCGACCGATTCCGAGGCAACATCTACATCGCCGACTCGCTCAACGACCGCATCCGAAAAATCGACGAACAAGGGACAATCACTACAATCGCAGGAACCGGAACAGGGGGCTTCAGCGGCGACGACGGCCCAGCAAATGAGGCACAACTCAATTTCCCGCGAGGCATTGCTGCACACGGTGACAACATCTACTTCGCCGATACGAAAAACGACCGCATCCGAAAAATCGACGAACAAGGGACAATCACCACAGTCGCAGGAACCGGAGCATCAGGCTTCAATGGCATCGGTGGCCCTGCGAAAGACGCACAACTCAACCGCCCGGTTGGAGTTGCGATCGACCCAACACACAACATTTATATAGCCGACAAAAATGGCTTGCTCAAGATCACACCGCCGGCTGGCTGACGCAACCACCCACGTCTCCCCGAACCCCACTCGAGCGACCAGCGAACGCCAGGTAAGCCCAGAAAGCAGCGGCCAAGAGGACCCCCATTGCGACGTTGATCGCCACTGGCCAGCCGGCTGTTGTCATAAAACCTTCAACGATGGCAGCGAGGATAAAGAATGGCACGGTACCGACGTGGGTCTGCCTCGACTGCCTGGATTCAAATGTCCCAATTGTCACAGTTTATTGGGGTGAGTTACCAATCGGTCAACTAGCCTGTATAGATGCATATCTTGCGGCCCGGTCGGCCCAGCCTTCGCCGGCATCGAGGACCTGCTCAAGTTCGAAGGACGAGACTCATCAACGTACACAAGCAACGGCACACTCGCTACCTAATTCCACTGTTGGCCCCAATCCTGATTGCGTGCCTTTTCGTGGGTGGGGTCGCTAGCGCATCCCCAGGCCAGTTAGATCAAACATTCAAGTCAACGCCGGGTGTCATTTATCCGCATGTGGCCCATCCTCAGGCAATTGAGCGAACCTCGTCTGGCGTGAAGGTTGCCGTGCTGGCTGATGGCAGGATGATTATTACCGGCACCACCCAAGACGCCAACAACAATGCCGTCGTGTTTGCTGCTCGCCTCATGCCAAACGGCAGCCCTGACCCAAGTTTTGGAGAGAACGGGATCAGGCGCATTCAGGCAACCGATCCCCGTGCTCAGATCCCGAAATCGTATGCCGTTGGTCTAGCGCTATCACCAACTGGCAGCATCCTCATTCTCGCCCAGGCCCGAAATGAACTGAACGAACCCTGCTTTGGCTTAATCCAAGTGACACATGACGGCCAAATCGACACGAGCTTCGGACAGTCCGGAGTCCATCGTGTGCAACCCTCGCAAGCCGAATCATCTGGTTCGAAAGAGTCGATCCCCACGGCTGTCGCGATCCAACCCGATGGCAACAGTTTCAAAATCGTAGCTTTAGGTTCAGCCAGCGTGACGGGACAGTTAACAGAATCCGTAGCAGTGCGATTTCATCAAGATGGCTCCCTTGACACAGACTTCGCCCTGGGTGGGGTAGCCAGAATTCGCCACCGCCCAAATATCACTTCGGGCAGATCTTTCACATATGCCGCCGCTGTCGCTCCGGACGGCTCAATCATCATCGTTGGCCAGTGTGGGACGGAAGCAACCGAACTTCGAGCCACGGTCGCACGCCTGTCACCAATTGGAAAATTGGATCGTGAATTTAGCACGCGCTCCGAACAAACCCAAGCCGAGACGATAGTCAGGAACCCGACAGCAGCTCGGGCTGTGACAATTGCGTCCGACGGCAAGATAATTGTCACCATGCAAGGTCACGGCCGACAAAACGACGAGCGCATATTCTTGGCTCGCCATATGCCTGACGGCACACTTGACCGCACATTTAGCATCGAAGGAATTTATTCAACGCAGCTGGCCAAACGGTCATCAGTGATCGATGTGAAGTTATGTCCCGACGGACGGATTGTCGTTGGCGCCGCAGCCGGGACGCCCGATGGCGAAGCATTACGATTCCTGCGTTTGTCACGCGATGGCGCCCGTGACGAGAGTTTCGGCACGGACGGCGTCGTCAGCTTACAATCGTGTAACCCCGGGCCTCACTGCCAGAGCTCGACATTGCTCTCAATGGCGGTGGCACCAGACGGGACCATTATCGGTACCGGTCACGCAATCAATGAGCACAATCAATATGGTTGCATAGTCGTCCGCCTCTTACGTGATGGCAGTCTCGATACCAGTCTGGGTAAAGGCGGCATAGCCAAGGCCCAGACTGCACAGTTGGTTCCTCGTGGCAGGTCCTTTGCTGAGACAGCTACCCGCCAGCCAGATGGCAAATTCGTTTTGGCCGGAAATGCAACTGACGCAAACGGTGACCTTGTCTGGGCCGTTACTCGCTTCTCGGCCAACGGAATGCCTGATGCGAGCTTTGGACACAATGGGGCGATCCGAATCGATGCCAAACATCCCAAGGCGACACCTGACCCGTACGCTCGAGCGACCACCGTTGTCATTGACCCTAGCGACGGGAAAATCATTGTAGCTGGCAACACCAAAGGCCCGAGAAACGAAGGGTGCATAGCCGTCGCTAGACTCCTCGCCGATGGCAAGATCGATCCCACATTTGGCTCAGCGGGCATCACACGAATTCAAACTGGCCCCCCACAAGAAGCACAAAGCCGCATGGACTGGCCCGAAGCAATGGGACTTCAATCTGATGGCAAGATAATCATCGTCGGCACCACCAAGCGCGGCGAACAGTCCAACTTGGTCATCGCTTCGCTCCACCCAGATGGAACGCAAAATCAGGCCTTCGGGCAAGCTGGCGTCACAACAGTGGACGCGTCTCATGCCAAAGCCCAAGAAAAGACTTCGAACGCCCGAGCAATCACCGTCCTGGGCGACAACAGCTTCATCGTCGGCGGCAATTCAAGCGACCACTTCAACCATCCGTGTGCCACTGTCGCACATTTCACTGCCGGAGGCAGCCTACAGCCACGTTTCGGAACCAATGGCATCGCCCGCATGCAACCACAAATTGTTACCAACCCCCAAGTGATTGTTAGTTCCATGACAAACTCTGTCGCTATTCAAATGCACAACAGCGAAATGAAGATTGTCACCGCAGGTATATCTACGTCACCAGAAGGCTATCAAGTACCTACCATCACTCGGTTTACTTCTAGCGGCAAGATCGATACCACATTCGGCAATCAAGGCACGACCACATACCACTCAACCGCCTACCCCCGGGGCTTTGCGTACGCCATTGACGCCACAAGCAACAGAATCATCGCATCGGGCGCCGTGATTAGCGCCGCAGGTGCGTTGACGGATGCAGTTTGGGCCCTCACCGCGGACGGGCAGGCCGATACGACCTTCGGCGACAACGGCACGGCCATCGTCGAGTTGCGCCCCGGAGATCCAGGACCTCGAAGGCCGATGGTCGATAAAGTGTTTGTACTCAACGACAAGATCGTTGTCGCGCTCAACCGCCCGGACCGAAGAAACATGCCATGTATGGCAGTAGCTGCCCTTAACACCGTCGGTCAAACACTTCGTTCCTTCGGCGCCGACAGCGGTATGACCGGGATCGACGCCTCATTCACCAAGACACAACCGGAGCGTTCGGGAGCGTCAGCCACAATCGTGGATCGTGAAGGCAAGGTGATTGCTGCCGGCACTGCCACCGACGCATACGGTAATCCTTGCATGGCAATTACTCGCTTCCACCCGACAGGAGAAATCGACCTGAGCTTCGCAAACAAGGGAACGCTCCGAATACAAGCTTCCCCGCCCGGAACTTCGAAGCCCAGCTCGGCGGTTCGTGCGGTCGCTCTGCAAGAAGACGGCAAAATCGTCGTCACCGGAACCGCCAAGAGTGGCGACGGAACCGACACTATCGCCGTCGCCCGTCTCTCACCAGAAGGCGCTATCGATACCAGCTTCAGCCGCACCGGCGTGGTCCTGCCTCAAGCTCCGGGGAAACACCCAAACCTGAAATGGTCGATGGGGAACGCTATCGCTGCCCAGACAGACCGGTCCCGCCGCACAGAGCCCAAGATCATTGTCGCCGGAGTGGCGACCGACCCCCACGGCAAACGCTGCTTTGTTGTCATGCGTCTATTATCGAACGGCCAACTCGATTCAGAGTTCGCCCCAAGGACTACTGCCCACAAGCGTCGGCTGCCAGCAGACGAACAACCCTCGCCAGCCAGCTACGTAAACAACATCGCATACATACAAGCATCGACTGCCAGCTTCTCGAAATTCTCCGAAGCAACCTCGCTCATAGTCCAACCGGACCAAAAGATTGTTGTCGCCGGCCGCGCTCGAGATGCCGCCTCCGCTCCGGCCATGGCCCTCATCCGCCTCCAACCCAACGGCACCCTCGATCCATCATTCGGCACAAACGGAATCGTCCTCCACCAAGCCTCCCGGACACAGACAGCGCCACGCCGCCCATTCCGCCTGCCTTCGGGCAACACACTACCCGTCCCCCCCGATCCAGACCCGGCCCCAACAGGACACCTCGACCAAGGCCCGACCGGCGCTAAATGCGCAACAGCACACGCTCTCGTCGACGAACACCAAGGCCGATACTTCGACGGCCGAAATCCACTCGACCACAACAGCCCTCAAGACTCAGAGATCAACAGCATCACGATCATGCCCGGCGGCCGGATCATTGCTGCCGGATCGGCCAAAAGCCCGGCCGGCGAAATCGAAATGGCCATCGCCCAATTCATGCCCGACGGATCGCTAGACACCACTTTCGGCAATGGCGGCACTATTCATGTGCAAGCATCATCAGACCCCTCCCTCAAGATCTCACGAGCCCTCGGAGTCACCACCCACCAGGGCAAGATCGTCGCAACCGGAATAGCCAGAGACAACGGACGAATATGCAGTGCCACTCTCAGGCTCCACCCCTCCGGCCAGCTCGACGAGTCCTTCGGCGCCAAAGGACTCGCCCTCATACAGGCGGCCCCCGGGACAACCTCACAAGACCAAACCTTCACCCCCGCCCTCGTTCGCCCCGATAACAGAACCAACAAGATCGTCCTCGCCGGCACAACCACCAATGCCGACGGCACCTCCGAACTGACCCTCATCCGCCTCGAAACGTAACCGGCAGCCACCGTCCCGGTGAAGTTTCAAAGGAAGACCAGCGCCACGCTAAAGCCAAAACAATTCAGAGCGCCCATTCCGTCATTGCGAGCGAAGCGAAGCAACCTAGTCCGTGACTTTCACCCCGAAGACGCAGGTCACGGACCAGGTTGCTTTGTTACACAGCCTTTGCGAGGTTTAGGAGTTCTTCTCGGTCAGAGGCTGGAAGGCTGCTCAGCTGACTACGTAACGCCAAGGCTGCGTTCAGCGACTTAACGACGTCGGGTTCAACATGGTGTGCGTGCTTGATCTCATACGCATGGGATTCCAGCCAAGAAGAAACCTCAGACCAATGCCAGAGGCCAGATCTTCCTATCTGGGCTGCCGGAGTTGGGAATCCCCCAGGGCCCCGCCCGCCTTGGCTTAGAAGCCGAACCGACTCGTGGGTCCGCCCCAGTCGTGAAGCGATCTCATCAAGACTCACCATATCTTCCGGCTCAATCTCGAGAACTTGAAGCCCAGGAAGGGCTTCTTGAAGTTCAGCTATAACCGACAGAACCGCCTTTTTGAAACTTGGCGAGCGTCTCGTGACCTCAGCAATGGTAACTCCATCGACAAGGCCAGGGCTGACATCCGAATCGGTTGCTTCATATATCGCCTCATAAATGTCATCATCATCAACATTGATGCCGTCAAGCACTAAAGAAAAGGTCCATTCGGGCATGGCATCTCGATTCAAATCCGATGCGGACATTTCAAAATCTTCCTTCTGATCATGTTCGCCTCATTACTTGGATTCCTTGGCGTGCTTGAAATTGGAGCCATGCAGCCATGGCCACATTCGATCTTTCCCCATCGATGCCCTCTATGGATCTCGAGCACCATCCATCCCGACTCTTGTGCATCCTGTAGCGCCTTTTCGACATCCTTCTTTGGGTGCCGACGTCTACTCATTACCTAAAGATAGCACCCCCGTTGGATATAGCCAACGACCCCCGTGATGCTAAGTCCTGACCGAGCGGTTTATGGAAGATCCTGGGGAATGAATTTGAAAGGCGAGTTGCAATCAGGACTTATTTTCGAGCTGGTCCGCCATGCTCGATGGCCTCCAGGAGCGCGCCGATGTGGTGATGTGACTCGAGTGGGTGCCGCAGCGGTTGGTCAGGATCGAGTATGTAGTGGTTCCTCCGGCCGACTTTAGAGCGTCGGATGTAACCCGCCTCTTCTAGGTCCGAGACGATGCCACCCGCTGTGCGTTCAGTCACCCCGACGAGATTAGCTATGTCACGCAATCGCAAGTTTGGGTTCTTGGCGATCACGAGCAGAACGTGGCCGTGGTTGGTCAGGAACGTCCAATGGCTCTCGGTCGCGTTGTCATGAGTCACTTGTTTCTGGCCAGAAATCGTCTGCCTGATGCGCAAGACGGTGCTTCCTTCCTATCCCACAATTGATCTTCTTTTGACATCCTCCACATGGCTGAAGCCATGGGATTCCTCAGCGGTTGCTTTTAGGCTGCCACGCTTGTGCGTGGCCCGAGTTGGGGTTCCCAGTTCCTAGACGTACTAGCGCAGAGGTCTCCTTGGGCTGCCACCGCATGTCCTTCGGCGGAAGCGAGTTTGATCCCTCGCTCACGGATATTCAATGCTGCGTTATAGTCCGCGTTGATCGGCCCGAGACCACATGCTTTGCAACAGAACACCGCTTGGCTCTCACGGTTATCCGCTGATCTGTGGCCACACGCCGAACAGTCCTGACTTGTATATTGTGCCGGTACTTTCTCCAATCTGGCGCCATACCAGTCGGTCTTATAGCCCAACTGGCGGTGAAACTCTCCCCAACCTTGCTTCCTGATTTCTCGGTTCAAGCCCCGCTTAGCCGATACGTTCACTCCCGGAGCTTCGATAGTACCCGCCGCCGATTTCGACATGGCTTGCACATCCAAACTCTCTATAGCCACCAAACCATATGTTATGGCTAGCAGTGTCGTTGACTTATGGATAGCGTCTAGGCGGCGATCAGCTTCACGGCCCCGCAACTTCGCTACCTGTATCTACACAGAAACTTGCCCACCAACGGCCCCGACGATCTTTAGAAATCGTAATATTGCGGATCTGACCGTTGAAGGGGCGACTCCACCGGAACCGGCACCAACCCAACTTAGGCAGCTTTGCTTCCCACCACTTACGCGACAGTTTACGGACCTCGAACTGTTCAGGATCGGGATAACGGAACGACTCATCGGCACCCTCTTTCCGCCACCCCGGATAGCCAGCCTCATGATGGAAAAATTTTTCGTAGGCGTTTTCGCAGTCCTTTATTGCCTGTTGGCTGGTATGGACAGGCGCTGCACGTATCCAAGACTCCGACGCCCGCAGCTCGGTAAGATCTTTACATTGCGCCCCAAAACCAGGAGACTTGCCCGTCATCCGGTACGCGGTCTCACGTTGCTCACGAGCCAAATTGTAGACACACCGAGTGACCGCAGCGAACTTCTCGGCTTTCTCAGCCTGTTCCTCTGAGAATTCGAGACGAAAACGGCGGCCCTCAAACATTTATGCCGCCAGCTTCTGATTCTCAACATAGGCCTTCACCACCGATAGAGGGGCCCCGCCCACCGTGGAAACGAACCAAGGGCGAGTCCACAAAGTGCGCATCCGGCGAAGATGACCGAACTCCTGACGCAACAGACGACTCGAGCATCCTTTCACCATCTGCATGAACCTCGACAGCGGAACCGAAGGCGGAACCTCGGCCAAGAGATGCACATGATCGGGCATCACTTCGACCTCGATGATGCCCACGCCAAGCTCACCGCAAACATCGCCAATGATCTCTTTCAAACGCACATCCACCCCACCAGCCAACACCCGCCGCCTGTACTTGGGACACCAGACGAAATGGTATTTCGCGGAAAAGACTACGTTGCGGGTCGACTGGTACCTCATGGCAAGCATTATCGCTCAGGGGTGTGACAAAAACGAGCCTTCAAGAACAGAAAAAGAGAAACAAAAGGATAACCGCCTAGAGCGGTTGGCTGCTCATGCTCACCCAAAGCTGAAGCATTGGGCTTGCGCAGACATTTTTGGTCAAATCCTACTGCTGCGTAATCCGTAGTGCTGTTGAACCTAGATGGTGATGTCAGCTACCGGCCGACGGCGCCGGGGCTTCCAGACCATGGAATTCGTTGACGGCTGTCCGGGCCAGCGTCAGTCCAACTGTGGGACTGTCGGCGAGTACCGTGATGTGGCCGATCTTTCGTCCCGGCCATGGTTGTTTGCCATAGACATGCACATGGGCGCTTGGGACGGCGAGCGCACGGGAAAGCCCTTGTGTCAGCGATCCGGTAGTGGCACTCCCGAGGATGTTCACCATAGCGGCCGTTGGTGCACGCATATTCGTGTTGCCGAGAGGCCAGTCCAGTACGGCACGAATGTGGTTCTCGAACTGTGAGGTGACGCTGCCTTCGATGGTGGCATGACCGGAATTGTGAGGCCGCAGCGCCAGTTCGTTGACGACAAGTTTGTCGTCTTCGGTGATAAAGAGCTCGACAGCAACGATGCCGACGGCATCAATAGTCTCGACGAGCTCCTCGGCGAGTAACCGAGCGTCGGCCGCCAGAGAAGGAGGCATCCGGGCAGGCATGATAAGTTCCCGACAGATGCCGTCCTGCTGTACGGTTTCTATAACCGGATAGACAGCGCGTTCACCCGATGGTCGCCTAGCGATCAGAATTGCCGCTTCCATGGCGATCGAAACATGCGCTTCGACGAGCCAGATACCCGTTGGCAGCTCTTGGTCGAGGTCAGCAGACTCGTGTAGCACACGCACGCCGCGGCCGTCATAGCCGCCGCGTCGGGCCTTGAGCACAACCGGCCAGCCGTGGACCTTGGCGAACGCAGCGATGTCGTCTGCGTCGTTGACCTCGCTGAATGCCGGGACCGGGAAGCCCTTTTGTTGCAACTGGCGGCGAGCGTGGAGCTTGTCCTGTGCGAACAGCATCGCGTCAGCTGACGGGCGGACGTAGTGGCCGTTGGATTCGAGGGTGGCGAGGTGGGCATTGGGCACGAGCTCGTGGTCGAGCGTGACAACGTCAACAGATACTGCGAGCGCTAGCAGAGAATCGAGATCATTTGGGGAACCGGGGCAGTGAATAGCTCCGGCAAGAAGGACTGGGGCGGCCACGTCATCGGTGAGTATGTGCAGTTGGACGCCGAGGTCGATGGCGGCACGTTGGGTCATGCGGGCGAGCTGTCCACCGCCAACGACCCCGATCCTGGCCGTTGTGAGGTCGGTACGTGCAGATGGGCTGCCAGTTGGGTCTGATGTCATGTCAATTAGCCCCTCGAGGTGGTGCTGATAATGTTGAGTTGCTGTTGCCTGATTACCTTTCCTTGGAGAAGCGTGCTCATTCGCTATCGAGACCTTTGTCGGCCGTGCGAGTGGCTTCAGCGAGACCCTTTTGGTGACGGACCAGGTGTGCGGCGAGTCGCTCGTCACTCACTGCTAAGATGCGCGCTGCGAGCAGCCCTGCATTCTGGGCACCGTCGATTGCAACTGTTGCGACGGGCACACCACTTGGCATCTGTACGATCGACAGAAGCGAGTCGATCCCGGAGAGAGTTCGAAGCGACACTGGGACCCCGATCACCGGCAGGGTCGTCACCGAGGCCAGCATGCCGGGCAGATGTGCAGCACCGCCCGCCCCAGCAATGAGGACCCGTAAGCCTCTCTCGGATGCTCTGGCACCGTAGTTGATCATCTCCTGGGGAGTCCGGTGTGCTGATAAGACGCGCACTTCCCTAGACACGCCCAGGTCAGCGAGGACATCAGCTGCCGCTTTCATCACCTCGTAATCGCTGTTGCTGCCCATGACCACGCCAACCTGCGGGGAGGTCGAGTCACTACCATTTGTCACTGCGCATTTCCTCTGTTCATGCGGTTCTCTACACCGCTCCTATGTAAGTAATATGATACCGGAAATTGAATACCTGAGATGAAGCGCCTATTATAGAAGGCCACATGCGTATCATGAATTTCTTGCTCGGAGCTGTGCCAGTTCTGCCAGCTGGAGCGTCTGCTGCAATTGTTCTTTGCCGCCCGGCTGGAGTCGTCGCTGGACGATGGGCGCTGCGGGCGACCGCTGCCGCTTTCGTTGCCGCGGCCATTGTCGCTATTTCCGTTGGCCTCGGGCATCCTATACAAGTGGTCGTCGAGGCGGGAGACGGGGGTGCCCTGTTTGGGCTCTACGCAAACCGGGTTGGCGCAGTCCTCGCACTCCTGACGACCGGCGTCGGCGTTGTCGTGCAGTCCTTTGCAGTCAGGGCGTTGGCGGGTGACCAACGCGAGGCTCGCTTCTTCGCGTTGGTCGGGCTGCTCACCGCGGCCACTACCGCTGTCGCAATCTCCGCCACAGCCATTGGTCTGGCGATAGCGTGGGCTGGGGCGAGTGTCGCTCTCGGACTTCTTGTTCAACACCGATTAGGCTGGGAGCCCGCCGCTCGAGCTGCTCGCCTTACCCGCTGGAGCTTGCTCGTTGGTGATATCGCTCTCGTCGTTGGTGTGCTGCTCGTCGTCGGCACGGTTGGCAATATCGACTTTCGATCTGTTGAAGCGTCCGTCGGCGAGCTCACTGCGACGTCGACGATAATCTCAGGGATCGAAGTCAATGTCCTGAATGTCGTTGCCGTGCTGCTGGTGGTCGCTGGTTTATCGCGATCGGCTCTCGTGCCACTGCATCGATGGCTTCCGGCCTCTTTGGCGGCGCCTACGCCAGTGTCAGCACTACTCCATGCTGGCTTCGTTAACGGAGCGGGGGTGTTGCTGATTCGGTTTGCGCCCGTGTTCGGATCGTCAAGACTCGCCACGGGACTCGCGCTGGTCGCCGGTCTGAGCACCGCGGTCATTGCAACAGCGGTGATGCTGATCCGAACTGACGTGAAGGGCAACCTTGCATGGTCCACGGCCGGGCAGATGGGTTTCATGGTAATGCAGGTCTCGGTGGGCGCGCTCGGCGCGGCACTGTTTCATCTCATCGGGCACGGCATGTATAAGGCTGCTTTGTTCCTCGGGTCAGGCAACGCGGTTACCACGCACCTGCATCACCTTCGGCTGCCGCTCGCTCGCCAGCGTGTCCCTCGCCCAATAGAGAGTGCGGTCACTATACTGGGTCCCCCAGCTGCCATACTCGGCGCCTACATCGTCTTTGATCCTCACCTGTCAACTGCCGGCAACATCCTCGTCATAACGTTCGCGTGGGCAACGGCTGCCCGCGGGCTTAGCGGTTGGATGCGCGCAGCTCCGTTAAGCCGAACCGCTACCGTCGCCGTGGCCATGTTGGGCACACTCATCGCCATGTTTGCATACATCGGCGGCCTTTCCGTGTTCGAGGGGTTCGTCAACCCAGCCTTGCCGACAGAACTGCCGGGCGCAGTCGGTCCCACACCACTCGTGATCAGCCTCGCTGCCATTGCCTTGGTAATAGCAGTAGTGCGGTTCATGCCAGGGGCATTTGGAAGCGTGTTACGCCACCGGCTCTACGCGATATTGCAGTCAACAGCCAGTCCTAGGTTTTCGGCACGTATAACGCGGGTCAGCACTCGAACCCATGACCAATCCGCTGCGCCACTGAGAGCGCCGTCCCCGACAACCACGAGCGTCAGCGCCCATGAGCAAGGTCGCGCTACGACAACAGACCAGACCGAGGACTATCTCGCTGATAGCCGCCAGGCAAGGCTCCTCGCGGAGGTTGTCGAGGCGTCGGCGATCGTTGCCCCTATGTGGCCACTTACCAGCTTTGTCGCAGTCAATCCCCTGGTAGGCCTCCAGAACCGGCCTTTCGAGGAGGCAACGGCGATGGCTCGAGGGTCGCTCGGCGCTCGCACCCACCTGCCACTCGATGATTATCGAGCTGCCTATCGCCGTGGCGAGGTCACCGATGACGATCTCCGGCGCGCAATCTTGGACGCTGATGCGATGCTGGCTGTGGCCCCAGCCATCGATATCGGCCAACGACGCGTCAGCGCAGTCGATCTAGTCCGTTTAGATCTTCTCCACAGCCCCGCGGGGAATGCTCCCATCGCTTCTACACCATCGTGTGGACGTTCCGTCTCCACGCTCGCTCCCGAGATCTCGCGTTCGATCGACTCGCTTGTAGCGTCATGGTGCGCCGCGTATGTCGACGAAGCCGGTGTGCCCTGGGCGATGCCCGGGCGCGAACACGGATTCTTTCGGGCCTGGCAGCAACTGGCTCCCCATGATCGCCGGTTGCGTCGACTCGTCGGTCGTAACGGGCTCAACTGGCTGTCCCGTCTCCCTGAACACGCTGTAGAAGCACTCGATGCTGCGCTCGACTGTTTCGGCTTCGACGACAAAGAGCGCGTCGAGGAGCTGCGCTCTCAGATAACCCGACTTCCGGGCTGGTCAGCCTACGCACTCTGGTCGGACGCGTGGGCTCCACCTGAGCGCCACGGACCCCCCTTGAAGCTGATCGACGTTGTGACCGTTCGAACTGCCATCCAAGCTGCAGCGACAACATGGCGACCAGCTGGCTCACTGGTGGCATCAGATGGGGATATAGCTCTACATGATTCGGCTCTCCAAGCTAGGGTCAATACCGTGCTCAAAGCCTTCGATGTCCGGCTCCCGGACCCGACGGCCGCCACCAAGGTAAAAAAGGTGCTCGACCGCATACCACAGCCCACGCAGCACGCAATCTGGCTAGCAGCGACCGAGACAAACTTTCGCGACCGTCTTGTCTACCTTTTAACGCGCCTCGATCCGGGGCAGGAAACACAACGCCCACAAGTGCAAGCAGTCTTTTGCATCGACGTGCGCTCCGAAGGCCTCCGCCGCCATCTTGAGGATCACGAAGGCTACGAAACATTTGGATTCGCTGGATTCTTCGGCGTGCCGATTCGTTGGCGATCACTAGGATCCCCAATCTCAGAGGCCCGCTGCCCGGTAATCGTGACACCGAGACACGAGGTGTCCGAGCGCACGGCCGCAGGCATCGATCCCGACCGGTACCTAACAACCCAACACCTACTCCGGGCCAGCCACGGCGCTTTTCACGCTGCCAAAGGCGGTGCCGGCTCGCCATTCGCCCTAGCAGAAGCAAGCGGGTGGGTGGTAGGCCCTATCGCAGCCATGCGCACTCTCCTGCCGTCACTCACGGCCCATAGCCTAGACCGGTTGATTGGGCCCGGTAGTCGGTTACCAACAGACCCGGCTGTCCGCATTGAGGTCAACTCCGAGTCTGGGTTGTCACTAGAAGAGCGAACTCTCTTCGCTGAGACGATCTTGACCACAATGGGGCTACAGCGCTTTGCGCCGCTGGTGGTGCTATGCGGCCATCTCAGTCTCACAAGCAACAACCCCCACGCTACATCCCTCGATTGCGGCGCATGCGGGGGCGCTCCGGGAAACGCGAGTGCCCGTGTCGCTGCCACGATCTTCAACGACCCTGAGGTCCGCACAATGCTAAAAGCACGCGGTATCACGGTACCTGCCGACACTTGGTTTATCGCCGCTGAGCACGACACAGCCTCCGACCATGTGACCGTACTCGATCGCCACCAGGTGCCTGCCACACATAATGAGCTCGTCGCTAACTTCGAACGCGACATCTCTGTGGCTGGAGCGCAGCTAGCGCGCGAACGCGCTAGCCGGCTTCCTGGCGATCCTGCCAAGGTGCAAAGACGCGGTAAGGACTGGGCACAAGTGCGACCGGAGTGGGGCTTAGCCGGCAACGCCGCCTTCGTGATCGGACCGCGATCTGTCACCAAAGGACTGAACCTCGCCGGTCGTGTCTTTCTTCACTCATACGAGCCCGACATAGACCAGAACGCTATAGCGCTCGAAACCATCCTCACCGGTCCGCTCATTGTCGCGCAATGGATCTCAGCCCAGTACTATTTCGCTACAGTGGACCCCGAAGTGTTCGGCGCCGGAGATAAAATGCTGCACAACCCTGTAGGTGGGATCGGCGTCGTCCTTGGAGAAGGTGGCGACCTCAAGACCGGCCTACCGCTCCAATCGATCTTCATGGGTGACCAACGAATGCACGATCCACTTAGGCTCCTCGCTGTAGTGCAGGCGCCCCTGGAGCGGATCGAAACTATCATCCAACGCAACCAGGTCCTCCAAGAGCTGCTAGGTGGGCAATGGATCCACATAGCCGCCCGCTCCCACCCTAACGAAGAGTGGTCAATCCGCAGTCCTGCAGGTACCTGGTCGACCTATCATCCTTTCTGCCCCACAAACCACAAGACGCTCCCATCTTTGGAGGTTCGATGAACTGGAAAGAACTAACTACCATGGTCAAGATTGAGGTGATCGTCGACGGCGGCCTGGTCCCGGCCATCCGTGACCTATTCCTACAAGTCGGTGCCACTGGCTACACCGGAGTCCCAGGAGTCTCCGGCTTCGGCCACCACGGATACCATCAGGGCCGGCTTCTGTTCAACGACCGCGCTAGCCTATCCATGTTGATCACCGTCGTCCCTGAGGACAAGATCAACTCACTAGTAGCTGGTATCCGCCGGCTACTAGAGGACAACCACGGCGTGTTCTTCTTAAGCGAAACCTACGTGAGCAGGCCAGAGTACTTCCAATGAGGCACCGCCGACCGGTTGAGCTCGGCCGCGAAGAAAGTCGACGCTAAACGTAGGATCTCGTTCGCTCTGCGTAGTTCCGCATTTTCTGCTTCAACTTGCGCAAGACGCGCCAACGGATCCGAATCTGTCCTCGGCACGCTCGATGGTCTAGTCCGAGCCGCTTTCGCCCAGTTGTAAACCGTGCCCGGATTCGCCCCCAGATTGGTGCCGACACGATACGCTGCCTGCTTGACTGACTCTTCGGGCTGGCGACTCTCAAACACCAGACGCACTGCACGTTCACGGAAATCTGGACCATATTTGTGTGGATTACTCACTACTTATCCTCCCAGGATCGTGTCAAAAGTCTCCACTAATCCCAGGGCGATTCACAGCCTGGCATGACGCTCAAGTCACCAATGGACCCACCGAAGCTATCAACAATCTGATCAAGCGTGTCAAGCGGGTTGCTTTCGGCTTCACGAACTTCGCCAACTACCGAATCCGGACTCTCCTCTACGCCGGCAAACCCAACTGGAACCTACTCCACACAATCACACCCCGCTGAAATCCGAAGTACCCTTAAAACTGACAGACCCTTATTACTCGACGGGGGCAATTGGGAAGGCTGTGATGACGTTTGCAAAGTCGGAGGAGACAACAATTCTCATACGACATGTGAGCGTCGGGGCGGAACTCTGCCCATTTCTTAATGGTGTGTATGTTCCGATTTGGCGTTCGCATTGATACTCGAAAATGAACCTGCCGTCGTTTGCTTGTTCCGTGATCGACTCTGGATCAGAATTCAGCGTTTCCGACACCAGCCGCACCAGCGCATCCTTGTTGCGATACTGCGGTAAGAACTGACCAGCTGGCAGCGATACGTCATTTCTAGATTCACTACTATGATCTTGCGTGGCATGTCTTCGCCAGATATGTCCGACGTTGACAGTGTGCGTTGGTTCATTAGGCGCTGCAGCCCCACCCCCAGCGACAGCAGCCTGACACGTGCTGGATGTCGTCGTGTCTGGCCGAGGCGCTGCAGCCCCAGCAGCAGCAGACGAGGCAACAGGGCCAGATGGTTTTTGTCCTCTAACGAGAGCGTTCAATGCTTCGGGCTCCCAAGTTGGAACCATAGAACGCAGACGTGCCTGCGCTCTGTCGCGCAGGGAATCCTGAACGGTATCCCGAGACGAAATATGTCGGACCCATGAGGCAAAATCTTCATCGCCGGGCTCTTCAGCGGGTTGGTCGACCGTTTCCGGACCGGCAGAACTGACATTAGCCTGGTCGGCTACTTTCCTCTGCCTGCGCCGCTCGTCTCGCTCCCGCTGCTGCAATTGTTTGGCCTTCTCACGGGCTTGCGTGTTCTTGCCTCGAACAGCATTGCAAGTATTTGTTAAATCTCCCGCGAGTCCTTCTTGAATCTGTTTAAGATTTGTCGATTCCTCGCTACGCAGGGCCTCCCTCCCAGCGCTCTCCTCCTGTTGAAAAGCTAGCTTCGCTGCATTCGGGTCGGCCGCCCACTCGCTACATATCGTCTGAAATTCAGCCCGCATCTCAAGATCAAGCTGTTGGCGTTTTTCATCTTCTTCAACCGAAGCTATCCCTCTCAGGAACTGGCGAAATTGCTGCTCCACGAGTGACCGACGAGTCCTTTCCGACTCCGCCAAATTCTCTCGCTTCTTTCTCTGCTGGTCCAGCCACGCTCGCTGCCTCGCGTCAAGTATCCGCTGACGAACGTCATGAAACTCAGCATGTGAGGTGGACGCTGCAGCGATCTCAGCTTCCAGTCGCTCACGTAGCGCACCCGGACTGGCCACCACTAACAACCCGCCCTCTTCAGCAACGAAAATGTTTCCATCCTTATCTACGGCAAGGCCGGTAGGCCGCGACAATTGAGCTGCAGTTGCAACTCCACCCTCACCACCTAAACCAGACACACCAGTACCGGCAACCGTCGAAATCTTGCCATCAGAAGTAATGGCCCTCACGCGCGAATTGTCACTGTCGATAAAATACAAAGTGTCATCAGGTCCAAAAGTAAGCCCATGCGGGCGATCCAATTTCGCATCGACAGCCCGACCCCCATCGCCACTAAATCCAATCTCGTCTGAACCAGCAACAACCCGCACCGTACTACCATCCAAAGATCGACAGTAGATCTGATGGATGTCAGCGATATAGAGCCCATCTGGGCCGACTGCAAGCCCGGCCAAAAGCCAAGCCCTAGCCGCTCTCCCATTCTCGAGACGGCCGA
The DNA here is from genome assembly GCA_038904395.1 of Acidimicrobiia bacterium. Taxonomy (GTDB): domain Bacteria; phylum Actinomycetota; class Acidimicrobiia; order UBA2766; family UBA2766; genus JBCKKC01. The sequence continues at coordinate 18,752 of JBCKKC010000005.1, forward strand.
GCTTTCCAGATTCCACGATCCGCTCTGGCTGCTGACCCTGTTTGATACTCCAGATATTCCTCGATAAGTCCCCCACATAGACAGTCTCATCCGACCCAATAGTCATAGCCAGTGGCGCACCCAACCCTACAACCCCGCCGGCCCCCACATCCCGGCTGACAAGTTTCTTCCAATCATCCCCGTGTTTCAGATCCGACACCCACACGCCCTCATAATCGGCAACATAGACGCGCCTCGATGGCCCAACTGCGATTGCTGTCATTTTCCCCAGCCAATCGCCAGGCGGATAATCAAAACTTTGCCAACGGCCGTCCACTCCCGCAATCCACACGCAACGGCGCTGGTTGTCGGCCACATAAACCGAACCATCGCCACCAACCGCCACGGCTGACAGCTGCCCTATCCGCAGCGCAGTGGGACCGTCTGAAGAATCCACCAGATCGCCTCTGCCAGCGACAGCGAATGGTTGCCCCCCGGATTCACCAAAAGCAACAACCCGCGAACCATCTGCCACATAAACAAACCCACAAGGTCCAACAGCAAGGGACGTATACCGAGAGCCTGATGCGTCTTTAAAAGTGGCGAAAGTTTTAATATTATTATCATCAGCGGATCGGGCTACAATTGATCGCCCGTCTTCCATATAGAGAGTCCCGTTTGGCCCCACTGCCAAGCTAGGTACACGGGAATCGTCGCCTAGCGCTATAACTTGTTGCACATCCCGTCTATTTTTATTTATGGCGTGAACACCCTGGACAGTCGCGACATAGAGCGTATCGTCTGGTCCAACTGCCAAATTCCGCGGGCCTTCGATCATACGGGGGCCTCTGGCAGAGTGCTTATGAAGTTGCGTTGCACCACCGGCAACAGTGCGAATCTTACTACCAGGCATAAATGCTCGAACACGGGTTAACCCGTCTACAAAGTAGACGGTACCATCCGGACCAATAGCCATCCATGCCGGCTCATTCAGTCTTGCTTGTATGGCCTGACCATCATCACCATCACCATCACGACCAGGTTCCCCCGTTCCGGCCACTGTGCGGATAACTCCATCGCGACTGACGGCTCGGACACGATGGTTTGCGGAATCAGCTATATAGACAACCCCATCACGACCTATGGCTACAGCCATCGGCTGACTAAGAGCAGCTAGAGTGGCCTGACCATCATCACCACGATAGTCAGGCGCCCCGGTGCCCGCAAAGACACGCGCAATTCCGTCAGGACCAATTGCATACACCCGATGCGCATCGCTATCGGCAACATAGACCGTGTTGTCGTCAGCCACGGCCAACGAATTGGCATGAAAATCAAGACGCCCAGCCTGCACACCATTGCTCCTCACGAGAGCAAACAATCGCCGATCACCAGCATCGGCACCGCCACCAGCATCGGCACCGCCACCAGCACCGCCCACAGCCTGAGCAGGCACGCCCGCAAACTGGTAAAGCGAAACAACCACTAGGAACAAACTCCCTAGCGCTCGCAAAGAACGCACCCAGCCACGCCGACTACGACTACGAATTCGAATTAATGACTGCTCACCCATAATGACCTCAAAGTAAAATGTCCGGCCTATTGCATAACCGATGTTTGGTGTACCAGAACGGAAGACGATCACGATTTCCTAATGTAACAACCGAACCTGAAAAACACCTGAACACGAGGGTCTTTCTCGTAACCATTCAGCCCCTCCTCGCAAGAGTTGTGCTACCAGGACATTTGTCCTCGCGAGCCCTGGGCTTTGGCAGGGCTTCACGAACTTCGCCAACTACCGAATCCGGACTCTCCTCTACGCCGGCAAACCCAACTGGAACCTACTCCACACAATCACACCCCGCTGAAATCCGAAGTACCACATAACCGGCCTCTCGGGCATAGTCAAAATAGACGAAACCTTCAACATCTTGCGACTGTTAGCGATGCGAACCGCAAACGAACTTGTAATGGAAAACATTGTCCGAGACTCAACCCTGAGCCGAACCACGGTCTATGACCGGGTCACGTGGCTAGAAAGAGTCTTCTTAACGATCAAGATTCCCGCCTGGTCAAAAAACCTGACGAAACGAGTCACCAAACATCCGAAAATATACGTCACAGACTCTGGCCTAGCGGCGAGCTTACTGAACGTAAGCCCATCACGCCTGACTGACCCTGCCTATTCGCCCTCAGGCATGCTGCTCGAATCATTCGTGGCAAATGAAATACTCCGACATCTATCGTGGGCACAATCCCGGGCCCGCGTCTACCACTACAGAGACAGCACGGGACCAGAAGTCGATCTAGTCCTCGAAGGCAGCGACGGCAAAATCGTCGCAATCGAAGTAAAGAAAACACAGAGTATTTCCACAAGAGACTTCCGCTGGCTCAAACTAATGCGCGACCGCCTCGGCGATGACTTTGTCCAAGGAATCCTGATCTATCTCGGACGCGATACGCTCCCGCTCAGCGATAGGCTAACAGCCATTCCACTGAGCACACTCTGGACACCCAACATTCACGAATAGCCGGTCTAGGCAACAAGACAATAACCAAGAGTGCAACACCAAGAGAGGTCATCGTTTTGCGTCCAACACCGTTCACAATCAACTCGCAAAATTGACGGGAACCGGTCCTTTCAGGTCGACTTGACTATCACACATCCTTTGTCTATCTCCGCATCCAGGCCTTGAGCAAGATCGTTCTGCCGTCAAGCCTGACGCCCGGCGAAGGCTAAGTAGGCCCAGAAGCCGGCCGCGAAGAAGACCCCGATGGCCACGTTGATCGCCACCGGCCAACCGGCTGTCGTGACGAAACCCTCGACGATGGCGGCGAGGATAAAGAACGGCACGGTACCGACCAGTATGCGGATTGCCTCTTTGCCGGCAGCGACAATCGCAAGGCTTCTGCGGCGCCGCCCTGGCGCTATAATTGCCCAGCCAATCCGGACACCGGCGGATCCGGCCAGGATTATTACGGTCAGTTCCACCAAACCGTGGGGCACGATCAGAGCAAGAAAATCACCACCGTGGCCCGTCGAAAATGCGACCCCACCAAATGCCCCAACGAGCAGGCCGTTCGTAACGAGAACAAAGCCGGCCCCCAAACACCCAAAAACCCCTAGAGCAAACGCAACAAAAGCCACCTGAATGTTATTGACCGCAATCTGGAAGAAGCTGACCACACTCTCGCCTGGTGTCGAGAGCGGAACTTCCGCCTTGTTGAATCCACCGTGCAAGCCGAAGGCATCCTTAGCTGAGTCTGGAGAAAATACAAACCAAAGCACACCGCCCAGTGCTGCCGCCACGAACAGCGCCGCCCCCACTCCCACAAAAGCCTTGTTTCGCCTCACTGCCTGGGGAAATCCGGCTCGCATCAAACGCCACAGACGCTGCCAGCTACGATGTGGCTCTGTGTAAAGCGCATTGTGCGCCTGGGCCACTGTCTTGTTGAGGTCTCCTACGATCCCGCTGCGGGGGTAGCGTAAACGGGCCACGGCAAGATCGGCCGTAGTTGCCCGATACAACTCGGCGAAACGCAACAGACCCTCGGCCCCAAGCTTGCTGACCCGCCGGCCCTTCAATTTGGCGAGCATGGCGCGCAACTCCGCCCAATCGCTGCCACGAAGGGCAACAAAATCCTCAAAGCTTCGCCGGGTTGGGAGTCTGTCCATGAAACAATCGCTACATTTGGGCTTATGAAAATTCAGGAGCGCCAGAGAATTTCTACGCCCGAAAATGTTCAACTGTCACTCACTCTAGCTGGCATCGGTTCTCGCTTCGGCGCCGCGCTGATTGATCTCATCATCCAGCTAGTCCTGCTGTATTTGTTGCTGATCGTGTTGGGGTTAGTGGCCGGATTCATTGGTGCCGCCGTCGAAATTGCCGGCTATGTGGTGATCGGCCTTACTATCGTGGCCGTTTTTGTTGTTTGGTTCTTATACCACCTCATTTTGGAGTGGGCCTGGCACGGCAAGACCGTCGGCAAGGCGGCCATGCGAATCCATGTCACCCGAGATGGCGGCCTTCCATTAACTCCATCGGCAGTCGTCATTCGCAACCTATTGCGAATCGTGGACTTCCTGCCCGTCTTCTATCCGGTCGGACTCTTCACCCTCTTGACAAACAAGTCACGTAAGCGTGTTGGTGACCACTTGGGTGGAACAATTGTGGTCAAGAACGACCGACCCGAGCCTGGTAGTGGACCGGTTCGTGTGTCAGCCCTCCCGTACGGATATGCCTGGACTTGGGATCGATGGGACCTGTCCGCCCTCAGCGACGACGACGAAATGCTCATCCGCCGCTTCCTGCAACGCCGCTACAAGCTCTCCCCCGCTGCCCGTTGGCATACGGGTAATCGACTGGCCAGCTATATCCGCCCGAAAATATTCGGCAACGTTCCCGACCAACCTCCCGAAGCCCTCCTCGAGGGAATCGAGCTGGCCCTTGCCCAACGCCCCGGCCATCAGCTCGCCCTGCCTATTCTTGTTGTACCTACACAGCGATAGTCAGCGCAAAGGACTCCCTTATAATTGGTCGTACAGGCCGCCGACCATTACCCACCACGACGATTGCTGAGGATTACTAAGATGACAGACGAACCCGCGCCTGAAGCCGACGAAAACACAAGCTTTCTGCGCTCTGACCCCTTCAAAGACTCAGTCATCGTTGCCCCCCAACGGGCTAAGCGACCACACGCAACCGGGGAAACTCCGGTCACCCCGAAGCGCCCGGCCGCCACAAAGGGCGGCTCTGAGGGAGGGCCGTCGTCCGGCGAAGATTTCGATCCTGACTGTCCGTTCTGTCCGGGCAACGAAAGCCAAACCCCGCCGGAGATTGTGGCAATTCGCCCACCGGAATCGCCAGCTGACAGCGCTGGTTGGAGTGTACGGGTAATCCCAAATTTGTATCCGGCCGTTTCGGCCCGGCCGGAAGCTAATACACCAAGAGCCGCCTCGGCCAACATGGCGGACTGGCCTGGCGATGCATTGCATGCCCAAAAGCCCGCTTTGGGCAATCATGAGGTCGCGATTCATTCCCCACACCACCACAGTCGCCTCGCCGAGCTGCCTTCGTCCCAGCTTGAATTGGCAATGCAAACCTGGAAGTTACGTTGCCAAGCCCATCGCTCCGAAGGCCTGGCAATAACGATTCCGATAGTCAACGAGGGGCGGGCAGCTGGCGCGTCACTTGCCCATCCGCATGCCCAGCTCTTTGGACTCGAGTTTGTACCCCAAGTCATCACTCATGAACTAGCTGTGCAAGCAAAGTGGCAAGTCCACAATGACGAATCGCTACTCGGCCAAACCGTCGCAGCGCAAGTCGATGGGCCACGCTTCGTCGACAAAGAAGGCTCGTTAGTGGCGTGGGCCCCGTGGTGGTCATCGACCCCTTACGAAGTTTGGCTCTCGTCGAGCGAGCCCGATTCTTCTACTGGCGCTTTCGCTGATAGCTCCTCGATCCAGGATGCAGCCCTCCTGCTTGGACGGGTGTGCCTGCGGATCAAGGAAGCTGCCGGCGATCCAGCCCTCAATGTCGTCTTGCGCGATATTCCTCACGCTATGTCTGCGGCCGGCGGCTCCGACCCGTCACAACTCTCGACGTGGTGGCACATTCGGGTGCTGCCCCGCATCGGTATCGAAGCTGGATTCGAGGCCGCCACTGGCATTCGCATCCTCACCCTCTCACCCGAATCCGCCGCCGAGGCCTTGCGCTTTGTCTAAGTTCCCTACCTGAACGATTGCAGCACATGGTTGACGTGGTGGAAGTCTTCTTTGTCGGCTGGAATTTCGAATATGAATGTCGCCACGCCAGAGCCGACGAGATCCTCGATTAACCTGCCAACGCGCTTGTAGTCTCCGACAAAGTAAGGACAGTCGGCTTGGAAAGTTTCAAATGGTTCAACCCAGTAGCCGGCTGCAGCTTCTGAAGGCATGTTAAACAAGCGCCGTTTCCATGTCGCATCGGTATTGGCCATTGACACTTCAACGAGCCGAGCCTCACGTTTGCCGTCCCCGAATCGCTCGTGGGCAGCCTGCCAAGCCTGCGAGTCGGACTCCCTTGTGATGACGCCAAAATGTAGCCCAGGAACACCGGCTCTGTCTCCAGATACCAGCAGAGAAGGGGGCAGCATTTGCAGCCGGGTAGCGCCAATTCTCGCTGCAGTATTGACCGCGGAATCTGATTCGCCTGAAACAAATATTTCCGGAGACAGCTCAGGCGGAATCGGCGGCTGCAACTGCAGTCGAAGCGTCTGATAGAACTGCCCCTCGAATGTTAACGGGCGCTGACTACCCAATAGGGCGAGCATTACGTCAGCAAACTCCGCCAGCCGGGCGTATCGCTGAGCATGATCAAGCTGGTCTCCCACAGCCGTGTGGTCGCTCAAGGCAGTGCCAGCAATAAGATTTACAGCCACTCTGCGGCTATACAACTGGGCGAGCGATGAAACCATGCGTGCTGCGGTAAACGGGTGCATTGTCACTGGGTTAATCGCCACGATCGGCCGTAGGCGATTACTTTCTGCCACGACGGCTGTTCCAGCAACCCAGGGATCAAGCGGAGCGCCACTGCCTGTAAATAGGAGCATCCCGTCAAGGTCGATCTCGTCGCTGAGGGAGATGACATCACGCGTGATGGCCAAGGCGTCTCTCGCATGCTTGACCCGCGGAGCAACCGAATAGAATTGTGGGCTTGCGCGCAGGTCGGATTCAGTCTGTGTCATCGAGGAATTGTCAGTCATGGCTATTGTACTCCAACTCGTTCGGTGTCTCGGCTGAGTCGATAGTCTCCACGGACTCCAGGAGGGCAAACAATTTGGCCTCGGAAGCCTCGCTCAACACCTGGCTGAGCGTTTCCGACTGTGAGGCCAGCGTGGGGGTGTCAAGAAACATTCTCATGTTGAGATCAACCTGAAATATCTCTGATAGCTCGGCAACAATTTGGCCTGCCGTCAGCGAGTTACCGCCAAGATCGAGAAACATTTCGTTCATGCCCACTTGTCGTTCGATGCCAAGATACTCGCGCCACAGGTTAGCGACGACCTTTGCGAGTGGCGCCGTTGGCGCAATGAAATCGGCTGGCAGTGCCTTTGCGCGAGGATCATCGAGATCATGGGCAACGTGGCCCTGCGCCTGATGTACGGAGGCAGGGCGGTTAAACCAATATCGGCTGCGTTGAAATCGATATGTCGGTAACGCAACTATCATGCGTCGCGTGCTGGCGTGGAATTTTTTCCAGTCGATCTCTGCCCCAGCACTCCATATCGTTCCCAAAGCATTTAGTAGTGCTTCGGTATGGTCGGCATCGGCCACATCGGGATGGGTAGACACGATCACCCGATCTGGTCTCGTATCCTGCCGACTGATGGCCCCGGCAAGCGTACCATCGCCAATATCGACAATGATATCGGGCGCATGTTCGATCAGGGCTGCCACTGCATCGCTTGATGCAATCGCCCCCAAACTAGTGACCGTTCCTGTGCCGGCAGGAATCTCGCTCGCCAGCAACTCCCCACCGCTGGCAAGAACCAAGGGAAACTCAGGATCTTGGGTTTGCACTTGCTCCCTGGCGGAGTCCTCCATGTCCAACATCCCGATAGCGGTGGCTAAGGGGAGCAGCCCGGCAATTGACGCAGCGACCAGCTCGCCCGTGGCCGAGCCCATGACCACCGCAGGACTGACGCCCCACTCCTTGAGGCGCTTACCAAGGCCATATTGAGCAGCAAAGCACAATGTATTTTCCAATGCGTCGCTGTGTGTGGTGGAGCGCGTAGCCTGCTCTAGCTGTGGACGGATATCAAGATGGAGAACAGATCCAGCTGATTGAGCTACTTCTTCAAGAGCGGCTTTGAATACCGTGTCGTCGACGAACTGGTCCATGTCAACTATTGCCTGCCAATTGCAAGTGGCGGAGAAGACCAGCGCTACTCGTGGTTGGAAAAAGGCTGGTCGGCCAGTCGAATGGCGTAACGCCTCAGAGACTTGCACGCAACTCTGGTCAACGACAAACGTCCTGTGCGAGAAGTGCTTTCGGCCAACGTTGCTGGTATATGCGACGTCGGCGAGCGCATCCTCGGTGACATTCAGATGGTCGGCATAGTCATCAACAATTTGCACAAGAGCATCAGAGGAATCTGCTGAACAAGTAACAATCTGCCATGGCCGCTGGTCAGGCAGCGAACGGCGTTGAGGGGCCTCTTCGAGAATGATGTGAACATTCGTGCCACCAACACCAAACGAATTGAAAGCGGCGCGGCGTGGCAACGAGTCTGTGTCCCAGCTACGAAGTTCCGTGTTTACGGCAAGTGATCCCTTCACCCAATCAATTTGAGGATTCGCAATGGTGAAGTTGATACTGGGTGGCAGTTCTTTGTGGTGCAAGGCCAGAGCGACCTTGATTAGACCTGCAATACCCGCGGCCGCATCGAGATTGCCAATATTGGGCTTGATCGACCCAACCGCAATGGTCTGCGAGCTATCGGCATTGCGCCCGTAGGTTTCTTGCAGGGCAGCAATCTCAATGACATCGCCCATGGCAGTTCCGGTCGCGTTCGATTCGATATAGGTAATTGTCGACGGATCAATGTCAGTAGCTTGCAGAGCTTTATTAATCACACGGGTCTGGCCATCCTTGCTGGGCGCTGCAAAACTTACCTTTGCCCCTCCATCGTTGTTGACAGCTGAGCCCTTGATTACTGCATAGATCTGGTCTTGAGCGGCAATGGCATCATCTAATCGCTTCAGAGCCACAACGCCAACACCGTCGCCGATGAGATATCCGTTCGCATCCTTGTCGAAGGAGCGACACTGGCCATCCGGGGAAGTTGTCGAACCACGCTCGTGCATATAGCCCATCGGCCGTGGCGCCTTGATGCTCGTACCGCCAACTAGAACCAAGTCGCATTCTTGATCGAGCAAGCTATTTACGCCATGGTGCACGGCAACCGCAGATGATGAACAGTTTGATTGCATTGTAACGCTGGGCCCGGTGAGTCCCAGTTTGTAAGAAGCGCGGGTGCTGAGATTGTCCTTGTCGCTGGAAACAGCGAGGACAAAATTCCCAAATGACTTAACTAATGATTCGTTTGGAGCAACATTGTTCAAGAAATATAGGTTCATGCCACATGCGGCATAGACACCGATCTCTCCGGTGAATTTCTCGGGATCGCACCCAGCGTCTTCGAGACACTCCCAAGCACATTCAAGGAAAAGGCGCTGTTGCGGGTCGATCACAGCCGCTTCCCGGGGGGAGTAGCCAAAAAACGTGGCATCGAATTGATCAGCACCCTCGATGCCAGCCCACGCACGAACATAACGTTGATCAGACGACTCCGATGTTGGCACCTCAGCGGCAGCTAGTTCGTCGTCTGTGACAGCGCGTACTCCTGACTTTCCATCGCGCAAAAGTTGCCACAGCCCAGTGGCACTCGGAGCCCCTGGAAATCGGCCAGACATACCAACAATTGCCACATCAAAAGCACTCGTGCTCATCTCAATACCCTCCATGTTGCTATTTTGAATCCATCTCTTTTGCCCTGCGTTCTCGTAACAGTTCACGGCGGGGCGTTAGTTTGGTAGCTCGCTCTGATCGTGCACTCGGCCCAGCGGTTTCATCATTCGTGACGACCTGTTTAGAGGTGCGCAAACCATCGACGTAGCTGACAAGACTCTTGCAAGTAGCGTGGTCGTAAAGGTCGACCAGCTCGAAGTCATGCCCGACAAATTCCTGCAGTCGCAGGTGCACTTCCACCAAACTGAGCGAGTTGCCGCCCAGATCAAAAAAGTTCTCGTCTGGGTTAATGTCCTCGATGCCCAAGACTTCCTGCCATATGTGCACTACTGCCATGGCGGTCGAGTCAGCGCTTCGGTTGACCTTGGCCTTGGGTGTTGCAGCGCTGGGCGATGTCATCTCCTTGAGCCTCTGCCTGCTCACCTTGCCCGTGTCGGTGCGCGGAAGACAGTCAACAATGTAGAGAACAGGAATCATGAACTCTGGAAGATGCTGCCTTAGGTGGGATCTGATCGAGCCCAGCAAGTTCCTATCTGCAACGCCGCGCAGCGGATCATTCGTATGGCTGGGCGAAAGGGCGGCAATTTCGCCGGGCTCTTCCCACTGCAATGGCGTGGTGGGTTTTCGCGGCGAAAAACGTAGGTCCATGAATGCCCCACTTGAGGGCACTATGTCTACATGGCAACCAATGGCCAGCGCCATCGCCCAGATCGATTCTGGATCAACCGAAACGGCCGATACAATTCGGCCAAGTTTGCTGATAACGCTATCGTCAATCGCAGCCTCTAACTGAGCCGCCAGATTGGCAGCGTCCGCAATTCGAGCATTCGGGACATCCTTAACCAGAACGGGCCGACCTCGCCGTGAAGCTATCGCTGCACGCAGGGCCGTTTCGCTGCCCAGTTCAGACCAATTGAACCGCTCTGGTACGGGCGCCGGACTCGCTTCCCCCTCGCCACCATCGGCGCTCCCAACATGGAGGATGACGTCGTAGCGGAATCCATTCAGCTCATTATGGTGACGGCCTCGTTTGAGCAGAAATTCCACATGAGTCACATCTGCGAGTTCCTGAGCAATCGCTTCGAAAAAGCCTCGCGATACAACCAGCTCTTCTTCTTGGGCTACCCGTTGGCCTATACGCTTCTTAGCGTCAGCCGCAGTTGCGTCCGGCGGCAGTTGACCTAACACGACCGAAGCATGGAACATCGCCAACAGATCGAGATCCCGCACATCGCCCAGGTAAATACGACCGCCAGGCGCCACGAGGGGCACGATGCGTCGAATCACTTCCACCAAGTATTCGGAGCCCGGAAAATACTGCGTAACCGAATGCAGAACGATTGTGTCAAACGACTTCTGATCCAGGCCGGACACGTTGGTGGCTGGGCGCTCGAGCACAGTGACTTGATCTGTGATACCCGCCTCTTGAAGTTGAGAGTCTACGAATGCCACGGCCTGTGCGGAAAAATCAGTTGCCACATACTTTCTAGTGTCGTTGGCCAGTGCCATAACGAGATTGCCCGTGCCGCAGCCAATCTCAAGAACATCCTGTGGTGCAAACGCACGAATGCGGGCAACGGCTTCGCCAACCCACTCACTCATTTCTGCAGCCGCAAAGGGTTCGCCCGTATAGCTGCTGCGCCACATCTCGTTTTCACGTTTGGGTTCTGCGGCGACCTGTCCGTAGAACTCTTCGTATAGGCGTTGCCACTCCCCGACTCGATCGGCCTCAGTGCCACCTTGAGAGTGATCCAACCTTTCCAAGGAAACGACCGCTGCCACTAGCCGCATATCACCATGCGGACCAGCCGAGGCCGTAACAACTGCCTCACTCACGCCAGGATGAGCAAGTAGAGCAGCTTCAACTTCTCCGGGCTCAATGCGAAATCCACGAATCTTTATCTGTTGGTCAACTCGGCCAAGATATTCCAAGGTACCATCCGGGCGGAACCTGCCTCTGTCGCCAGTGCGAAACAGACGTTCCCCACCAGTCAGGCTAAAGGGATCTGGCACAAACTTTGTCGCCGTCAAGTCTGCACAGTCGAGATAGCCTCGGGCAAGCCCTGCACCCCCCACACAAATCTCACCTTCAAATCGAGACGGGACCGGATTCAAATCGTGGTCGAGCACATAGATACGAGTGTTGCCGATCGGCTTGCCGATCGTGCATTCAGGATCTTGCGCCGAAATCACTTCAAGTGTGACATCTGCCGAAACTTCTGCTGAGCCATAGAGGTTGATCAGAGTGCATTCCGGCAGCGTTTCCATAAAGCGAGATGCGACATCGTCATGCAGTGCTTCACCGCTCGAATGGCAATACTTCAGATGGCCCAATCGGGACGACAAATCTTCGCCGCAATCCAGGATGCTGCGCAATAGAGACGGAACTGCAACAAGGCGAGTCACCCGATGTTCTTCGAGTAGCTTGACAAGACGAACCGGATCACGCCCAGTTGCAGGATCAACTACAACCAGAGGCGCACCCGAAACGAGTGGCCAGAAGATTTCTCCACCAGAATCGAAGAAAGGCAGAGCCGTTTTTACACAGCCCACTTCTCCTGGCGCGTATGGAAACTCTTGCATCATCCATCGTTGCCTGTTGGTGATTCCGCGGTGGAGGCCGACAACTCCGTTCGGCTTACCCGTGGATCCCGATGTATAGATCACATAGGCAGCGTTATCGGGCCCGACACTCGATATCGGATTGTCTTGCCTCTCGTTGACGAGGTCGGGGGCAGACGGGTCGATGCAAACTAAGCCATCGAAGTTGAGTTCACTGCCCTTGGCCGTGCTGACAAGAACCACATGGGCCCCACAATTGGTCAACATCATGCTTTGTCGCTTGGGCGGATCTGACGGATCGATCGGAACGTATGCTCCTCCGGCCTTGAACACCCCAAGGATGGCGACAATGCTTTGCGCGCAGCGTTCCATTACCAGCGCAACACGCACCTCAGGCCCTACACCTGAGCGTTGGAGTCGATGCGCGAGCCGATTGGCGGCGGCGTTCAATTCGCCATATGTCATCGTGGCGTTTGACGCGATCAACGCCGGCGCTTCGGGCGCTCGCTTTGCCGCATCCTCAAACATCTCATGGATTGGTGGATCCGTGGAATAGGGGGCCTCAATGTCGTTCCAACCGTAAAGCATGTCGTGGCTATGGGCCACCGATATGAGCTCTAGATCTTTCACTTTGGCATCGGGCTGATCGCATGCAGTAATCAGGATGCGACGGAGCGCTTCGGCCAGGCTATGCATGGTGGCAGGGTCGAAAAGGTCAGCGTCATACTCGAGCGTGCCAAGCAGTTCTCCCTGATGCTCACTCATGTATAGAGAGAGATCGAAATAGCACGACCGCTGCTCAACACGGACTGAATCAACCTCAAGGTCGCCCCAGTGCCCCAACGGGGCTGAGTGATTGATCGCCAAGGCTGCGAGATCTGCCTCGCCAACTCCTAGACCATCTTGGTAGGCAAACGACGCTGTCACGAGTTGCGATCGTTCCCCATTGGTGCCGCCATCGCCCCGCACGCAAGAGAGTGACTCGACAATCCGGCCAAAGGGCATGTCCGCATGGTCAGAAGCTGCCAGTACTGCCGAACGGGTTCGCTGAACGTGAGTAAGGAATGTTGGGTCATCACTGATGTCGATGGCGATGGGTAGCAAGTTCACGAGATAGCCCACGAGCGACGCAAAACGGGCCTGATTGCGACCCGAGTTCACAAATCCCAGCACAAATTCATCCTGGCCGGCGAAGCGCCCGAGTAGGGCAGCAAAAGCGCCATAGAGAACAGTCGGGATGCTGACGCTATGTTCTTTGGAAAGTGTCCGCACAGAATGGGCCACTTCAGCGTCGATGCGAAACTGATAGTCAGCTCCACGGAAACCGCGTGTGGGCCGACGGTGATGATCGAGCGGTAGATCCAACGCCGGAGATTGGCCAATAGCATTCACCCAGAAAGTTTGAAGGTCCGCGGCCGAGTCACCGTCCAAGATCTGTTGCTGCCACTCTACAAACTCGCGGGGATGAGCATGGGCGTCCGAAGATGGCATGCCACTATCGAGACGCGGCCCCTCATAGCGTGCTGAGAGCTCGTTCACGACTACGCCGAGCGACCAAACGTCCATGACCGTGTGGTGGGCGACAAGCAATAGCACGTTCCGAGCGGGAGTTTGCCTGAACAACACAGCCCGAAAGAGTGAGCCACCTGCTATTTCGAACGGCCTGTATGCCTCTTCATCAAGTAAGACTTTCAGTTCAGCATCAGTACCGCCGAGTGAGTCACGGACGTCAAGATGCCACTCCTGCGAAGTTACGACCTGGTCCACGCCGCTACCGGTCGTAGTCAACGTGGTACGCAAAGCACCATGGCTGTCAACGATGCTTTCAAGGGCGGCTGCTAACTTTTCGACATCAAGTTGGCCCGAGAAGGCGACAGCACGAGGAAGATTCAGGGTGGCAGGATCTTGAGCCACTTGAGACTGAAACCACAGCATGCGCTGGCCATATGAAAGCGGAAAACTCGCGCTTGCGTCGGCGCCTAGGTCAGGTTCCGACGTAATCGCAGTCCGCATTGATCGACCTCCGCTCGCCACAATCACCTCGGCGAGATCTTCAATAGTGTGGTCGGTCAATATTTCTTCAAAGCTAAGCTGCACACCTAGCGCAATCTCAACCTTGTGGCGCAATTCGATGGCCTTCAGTGAATCCAAACCTTGCAGGGCCAGCGGCTTTGTTGTGTCAACATCACAAGCAAGCACATCAGATGCGATGCTCTTCAGGCCTGCAACCACCTCAGGCCTAGATGCGAATGAGTTGGGAGCCTTTGAATTGCTTGCTTCGCGGCGCAAAGCAGTAAAGCCTGGATTGCTTCGCTCCGCTCGCAATGACGAAAGGGCCGGCATCGACGCCGGGGCTTCGGGGACGTGAATGGCTACGGAGGTGGCATCAACGTCGTTCGAGATTGTCTTGGCGACAACGCTGTCCGCCGGAAATGCCGCTAGCGTGCCGTTCGCGTAGGCCTGGCTACACATTGAGCGCCGCGTCTTGCCACTCGTTGTAATCGGTATCGACCGCGGAGGCACCACGAGCACGTGGTCAAGATCGAGGCCGTGTCCTGCTACAGCGGCTTGGCGGATTAGGCGTTCTCTACGCGCAACGTCTTCGGGCCTAGTGTCATTACTTTCGTACATAGCGCAAATTGGAGCAGCCCCACCAGGGTCGTCGCTCACTTGAAATACGGCGACTCGACCGAGGCTCTCATCGTCACAGGCCTCCCTAATTGATGCCTCGATGTCTTCTGGGTAGTGATTTGCCCCTCGAATGATGATCACATCTTTTTGCCGACCGCATATGTAGAGGTGATCAGCGATACGAAAGCCCAAGTCGCCCGTGCGAAGATATCGTCCATTTCCGCCTGGCCCGCCCTCAAGGGTTGCGGCAAATATCTCTGCGCTCAATTCGGGTTTTCCCCAGTAGCCCTTTGCCACGCTGGCACTGCGCAGCCAGATCTCGCCGATGATGCCCTCGCCAACACGCTTTCCATCGCCTGTCACGATGGCGATTTCCACATCAGGGATCATCATGCAACCAACAACATCCGTGCTTTGGGCATCACCAACCGCCTCAACAACCTGACGATGTGTTAGCGCTTTTGAGTCAACAGCAATGCTTGTCGGGCCGTGGGCGTCTGATTTGCCGGCTGCTAACAAAGTCCCTTCAGCGAGCCCATAACACGGCAAAAACGCCGCATGGTGAAATCCATACAGTGAAAACGTGTCGTCGAATAATTGCAGAGTTGATGCTCGTACAGGTTCCGAGCCGCTAAAGGCAACCTTCCAGCAACTCAAGTCAAGGTCTTGACCGGCGCTCAGCTGAGCCTTTGTTGCGCACAGGTCATAGGCAAAGTCGGGCCCGCCGCTCAAGGTTCCTCGATATTTACTGATTGCTTCTAGCCACCGGGCAGGCTGCTCAATGAAGTGTTCCGGGCGCATTAAGACCGTGGTCACGCCTAGGTATAGAGGCAATAGGATTGTCCCAATCAGACCCATATCGTGATAGTGCGGCAGCCAGCTTACAACAACCGTTTCCGAGTCAAGATTGAATGCAGTAGTGGCAAGACCCAAGTTGTGGAGCAGGTTTGCATGGCTGACCATCACTCCCTTAGGCATTGAGGTCGTGCCCGATGTGTATTGTAGGTAGGCAATGTCATCGCCACACCTCACGGGCGAGACAAATTCACTAAACCCTGGCACCACGCCAGCATCCAAATCAGAAGCAGCGACAACTGGCACGCCCAAGTCGGCCAGGGCTTTTCGGGATCTCTCACGCTGATGGTGCTCATCTGACACAATAATCAGAGAGGCGCCAGCATCAGACACGATGCTGGCAACGCTCGCTTCAAAGCGGCTGCTCAGACGAGTCGCAACGGGCACCGGGATAACGTCGGCATAGAGGCATCCTAAGAAGGCAACTATAAAATCGACTCCGCCTTCGAAAATCAGCAGAGCACGCCCTCCGGCACTAGCACGCGACGCCAGTCGAGCAGCGAAGGCACGTGCCCGCGACACCAGCCCGGCAAACTCGATAGTTTCAGAATCGGCATCTGACACCAGGTAGCGCACAGCGATGTTGCCACCCCGTAGTCGAGCATGCTCTTCAATAGCTGCAATGATCGTCACTGGTGTTCCTGACAGCAACCCTTTCGAGTCCGCGACGGCCTCATGCCCGGCTCTAACATTCATATGCGTCTGATCCTTACCGAGTTAGTTCTAATCCCTTTGCGACTGCGGACTTGCTTTTGGGTGCGCCGTGACGTACGTGGGCACCGAGTCTAGTGGTGCGTCGCTGAGATGATGTGGGTGTATTCGGCGTGACCTCGACATCATCCAGCAAGGCGCAACGACGCAGGTGGATAGGGACATCCATCGAGGAGGTGCAACGCAGCTGGGGATGCCGAGGGCCGCCGAGACACCTGCGGCATTTCAGCGACACATCACTAAGCTCAACGATGCTTGAGAATCGTAAGGAATTGTTCCATAGCTTCATTGTCTGGCTGCTCAGGACCGTTCCAACGAGTCTCGCCCTCCCAGTCGATCGTGCTTGGCAGTACTTGGGGAAAGAGTGGTCCACCAATTGGATCGCCTGCGCTAAGGCCGTGATTCCACAGCAGAGGCAGAACGGCGTATTGAGGCGTATATTCGACGCCGTCGCCGAGCCATCGTGACACAAACGCTCGGCGCCGCCTTTTGCCACCGGCATAGACAGCACTGTGCAGAGCCTTAGGATGAAACAGCACTATGTCTCCTGGTTGCATTTCCCACGACAGAATCTCGTCGTTAGCGATCGTTGGGAGCTCATCAAAATCGTTGCGTTCGTCGGAATCAGCCCATCCGGGAGTAACAGGCCGGAATGATTCCACGAAACGATGTGATCCACGAGCAACACGTAGTGCGCCGTTATCGGGGCCGCACGCATCGAGGGTCATCCAGAACGAACACACCTGATATCCGTTGATTGGCCATGAACTGACGTCTTCATGCCATGGCGTACTTATTCCGACACCAGGCTCTTTGACGAAGATTTGGTCATAGAACGCACGAACAGACCGCGAACTGAACAGTTGCTGGGACAGACGAGGGAATGGTGAAAAGTAGACCAAGTCGCGAAAGAAATCATCGACCTTCCACATGAACGCATCACCGGCAAATGCTGCTCCGAGAAGCTGCGTCGCTTGAGCAAGCTCGGTTGGCGGAGCTTTTCGGATTCGCTCGACAGCGGCATCAATTGAAGCGACGAGCTCGTCGCCTACAGCATCCTTGATCAGGATCGCTCCGTCGCGATGAAACGCCGCTATCTCACTTTCTCGCAAATGATTCTTGGGCTGATCCGGGAGGCGCGCAAACATGTCATACCTTCTTTTCACATCGCTAGCAGTTTTGCATTTGAGTCAAGATCGACATCAATCAAGCGAACAGAGCGGGGCGATCCTATGCAGGCCAGGTGTCCTACATATGGTTCGGGTAGGGGCAAATCGACCAGAGACACGGCCTTGGGATCTGTTGTAAGCTCGGGCGCATGATGTAGTCCGGCTGGCTCGCCCGGCTCGGCAACCACCACTTTGTCAGGATCTGCAGCCAGACCGAGGCCAAAAGCCTTGAGCACAGCCTCCTTCTGTGTCCAAATGGAGAGCACACCACGCTCATCGTAGGCATGTTCAGGAAACTTGCGCCGACCCAGCACTGCTCTTTCAAGCGAAGCCGACCTATGATTCGAACGGCCCATGACCTCAATATCAACACCGATTTCAACCCCGGCCGCGACAGCAACAACGACCGCATTTCCCCTGCTGGAAACCGAAAAACTCACGTTCGTATCAGCAATCACATGCGGTTTACCGTGACCATCATTATCGCAATGGTTGCACTCCCGAGAAATGACTACCTTGTCGTGAGTCGTGCCTAGATATTGCGCAAGTATGAGCTGCGTAAGTGCCCTGCGCAGCGTGAAACGATCAGCGTCGAGTCGGAAATGGAATCGTTCGAGACGTTGGCGCTCGCCCGCCGTTAGTAGGGCAACCAACTCGTCCATATCGCCGCCAATAGCCCCAAACCACACATCACAGTGCGTAGCCAATAGCTCGGTAGGTCCAGAAATAAGATCAATCATGAGAGAAAAACAAGAATGGTATCCATGAAGCCCTCGCGTCATCCTGAGGGAGCGCAACGAGCAATTCAAATGGATCGAACATGTCGGTTTGTCTGCGGCTGCGCCGCAGGTGGATCCTCACGGTCGCTGCGCTCCCTCAGGATGACGTGACGTGACGGCGGCGCCCGCAGTTTCGTTAGCAGCCATCTCGAGACGCAAACTCTTGGGACGCATGTCGGTCCAGACCTTGTTGATGTGCTCGAGGCAAGCTTGGTTCGTGCCGCTGAATCCTGCATCATGCCAGCCCAACGCATTGACCCGACCGGCAGGCCAAATCGAGTATTGCTCCTCGTCGTTGATCACAACTTTGCTTTCTTCATCTATTTGGTTCATTGATTACTCCATTCGTACCTAGTCAATTCTCGAGTCCAGCCACCTTGGCATTCACCCACGGCGTCCATTCCGCCACCTGTTCCATTAAGTCATAGTGGTCACTTTCGACATGAAACACGTCAACGTTGAGACCTAGCTCCACGAGGGCCGAGTACTGGCGATTCTTCTGTTCGGGGTGACCGGCTGCACTGGCACTCACCAAGCGCACACTAACCGGAGATGCGAAAGGCTTGGGCCTGTGACCAGCCATCATGTTAAGCCAGTGCTGATAGCGATCGATCTGTGATTGGCTTCCGAGTCGGTCAAGCACGTCCAAGTCAGGGGCCACATCATCAATTACCCCGGGATCAAGATGGGTGTCCAGCAATGTGACGGCCACTTCATAGCCATGTGAAATCATCACATGTGCCACATCAAGGGCAAGGATGCCTGCCGATGACCAGCCGAGCAGTTCATAGGGTCCATCGATTGGCTGAGAACAGATCGCCTTTACGGCTTCGGGAACGAAATCTTCAATGTGACGCGTATCGGCCGACGGCGGCTTTACCCCAAAAACCTGCCTGTGTTGACCAAGTTGAACGGCGGCGGGCCAATAGGGCGTAAGAGAACCATGGGCGGGCAATACGAAAATCGGGCTGTCAGCTACTCGAGACGTCGTTTCGATGTCGCTGAGCAATGTGAGGCCTTCAGACACATAGACTCCCTGTCGGTCATGAACGGGAGAACCGGCGCCGAATTCCGGGCGACCCGCTGACAACTTCTTGATCAGATCTGCCTGGTCTTTGATTGTCATTGCAGCGAAGAGATCGGGTAGAGAGGGAGAGACGTTGAAGGTCTTGCTCATAGCGCTACGCAGACCAATCAGAGTTAGCGAGTCACCGCCGAGTTCAAAAAAGTCATCGTCGGACCCGACAGACTCAATGGAGAGAAGTTCAACCCAAATTCGACCAACGGCACTTTCAACCTCGTCGAGAGGTTCTTGTCGAGGGATGGTCGCGTGTTCGACAGCGGCCTCAACGGCAGGCAAGTCGTGATAGTTGACCTTGCCATTGGTCAATGTCGGGATAGCGTCGATAAACATGAACACGCTGGGCACCATGCTCAGGGGGAGATATTCAGAGAGCCAAGACCGCAGGGTCGAAGACTCTAGGGCAACGTCATCCTCAGGAACAACATAGGCAACTAGCCGTCGCGCTCCTGCATCTTCGGTAAAAGTAATAACAACGGCGTTAGCAACTTGTGGGTGTCGCCGCAGGGCCACTTCAATCTCGAGTGGTTCTACACGCACACCGCGGATTTTTTCTTGCCTATCAATCCGTCCGATAAATTCAAGAGTTCCATCACCTCGGTAGCGAACGACGTCTCCGGTCCTATACATCCTCACGCCAGGTCTGCCATCGAACGGGTCCGGCAGGAAACGTTGCGCTGTGTGGCCAGGCGCGCCAGCATATCCTCTAGCCACCCCGTCACCACCGATAAAGAGCTCACCGCAGGCTCCTATCGACACGGGCTGCAGGTCGCCATCGAGAACATAGCAGCGGGTATTCCTAATGGGGCATCCAATGGTGACAGACGAGCCTGGCTCGAGTCTCGATGTCGTCGACCAAATCGTCGTTTCGGTTGGGCCATACATGTTCCACACTTGAGCCCCTGTGGCAAGCAGATCATCGCAAAGGTCCCCTGCCAACGACTCACCTCCAACCAACACGCGCTTGCCAGTGCCGTTGCGCCACCCTGCATCTAAGAGAATCCGCCACATCGTGGGCACTGACTGGATCACATTGGCACCCGATGCTTCCATTTCTCCGATTGCTGATGCCGGATCGGCCATCCAATCAGATGGAGCAAGGGTCACATGTGCACCACAGGCCAAGGCTCCGAGGGTCTCCAGGATCGAGATGTCGAATGTCGGAGCTGTGAGCGAGTAGACCCGGTCGGACGGGCCTACTCCTGGCTCGAGTCTCATTGCCTCAATAAAACTATGTGCGCTCGTATGTGTGATTTGGACACCCTTGGGCTCGCCCGTTGAACCGGAAGTAAATATGACATAAGCCAAGTTGTCTGGACTCACCGCAACCGACGGATTGTTGGCCTTGGGGTCTTGTCCGTTGCCAAGCACCTCATCCAGGCACATGCTCGTCACTCCGAGAGCAGCTTCAACGGCATCTGACCTTGATGGCACCAGCACCAAGCTAGATTGAGCGTTTGCCAGCATGGCGCTGCGCCGGGCCGCTGGAGCATTCGGAGAGAGCGGCAGCCAGGCCCCTCCTGCTTTTAAGATGGCCAGCATCGCAATAACACAGTCAATCGAGCGTTCCATCTGAACGCCCACAACGTGCTCGGGCAAGACACCACCCGCAATCAGGTGGGTAGCCACGACGTTCGCTCGTTCATTTAGCTGACCAAATGTGAGCGTGGTTGCACCCGAGGTCACTGCAGGGTCATTGCCACGCGATAATGCTTGATCCTCGACCAGAGTGTGGATACAGCGACGCACTTCAGAGTTGTCAACTGGCCGGTTCCACACTTTTAATAGTTGGAGCGACTCATGGCGCGAAGCCGTCATGAGGCTGCGCAATGGCCGGTCCTTGAAGCGGACCATGCCCTTCAGCAGGTCTAGGTATCTCGTGACCAACAATTCAATGATTGCATCATCAAAGAGTTCGGTTGAATACTCCAAAGCACCACTCAACTCACCGCCACTCTGCTCAATCAAGAGGCTTAGATCGAATTTGGCCCCCTGTGACTCAAGCGGCAACCAAGTTGCTCCAACCGGCCCAAAGTCGAGTTCGGCTGAGGTGACATCAACGAGGCTAAAAGAAACCTGCGCTAGCGGCGAAATCGATAGGTTACGCTCCGGCGAAATCATGTCGACAATGTCTTCAAAGGGAACGCTGCGGTGCTCCAATGCTCTGAGAACGCGACGATGCACCCCGTTCACGTTGTCTTGAACGGAGCCCGTCCGATCTAGTCTCGCCCGAATTGGCAACAGGTTGATGAAACAACCGATCGTGTGCTCTGCGTCGGCATCGTCACGTTGGAGATTCGGGCAGGCAACCACGAGGTCGTTCTCGCCGCTGTAGTCGCCCAGCAAAACGGCGAACGCCCCAAGCATTAGGTTGTGCAGACTTATGCGGCTAGCACGAGCCCAGCCGTGCAGCGCCGTGCCAAGATGAGCGTCAATTTGAAAGCGATGCGTTTTGCCTGCATGCAGAGCCCGAGTTGGGCGTGGCCTATCATGTGGAAGATCAATAGTGCGGGGAGCATCGGCTAGTTCACCTTGCCAAAATTCCATATCGGCCCGATATTTTTCAGACTGGCGTTGGGCCAATTGTCTTTGCACAAGAGTCTGATATTGGACTGGCACCGGCCGCAATGGCGATTGCTCTCCGATGCTAAACGCCTTGTACAACATGCTGAGCTCGTCAAAGAACATAGCTGTTGCCGCGGCGTCGGCTGCCGTGTGGTGGCACACCACAACAAGAACGTGACAGTCGTCATCCAGACGCGCAAGGCCGACTCGGACTGGCAGGTCACGTTGAAGATCAAACTTGCACCCCACGAACTTGCGCACCGGCTCGGACTCTAACCAGGTCTCAATACCCTCATCAGCAGCGCCGGCCTCAAGGGTGACAATTGACACATCTGGCGCGTTCCGCACGAGTGCCTTCGGTGATCCATCAGCCACCACGATGGAGGTGCGAAGGGCCTCGTGCCGATGCATGATCTCGGTTAGGCAGCGCTCAAGGATCGCCACGTCGAG
Organism: Acidimicrobiia bacterium; assembly: GCA_038904395.1. GTDB lineage: Bacteria > Actinomycetota > Acidimicrobiia > UBA2766 > UBA2766 > JBCKKC01. The sequence goes on from JBCKKC010000005.1 coordinate 41,046, forward strand.
TGGCCCATCGAAGGCAACAGCGGCCGGCATGTGCAGAGAAGAACCCGCAGTGCCAAGTTCCTCTAAGAACCAGAACCGCTTTTGGGCAGAGGATAATTCGGACAGCTTCGATTCAGGCGCAGGGATCAGCGGAAGGCGAATCCGCGACAGGTGATGCGCCCCCGAAAGAATGTCAATCCGCGGGGGTGGTGACAACTCTGGCGTTGCCGCGTTATCGCAATCGGCCCCGGTAATTGCTACCCGAATCCTGCTGCCGGGCGAAAATACATACGATATTGGATGCAAATCGAAGGCAAGTTCAATGGGTGATGAGCCGACGGGCTCAATATCGGTTGATAAGCCTCTGTGATAGGGCAGCCCGAGGCGCTCAAGTGAGTCCTGGGCGGTGATCCTATGTGAAGCCCGTAAGCAGCCTTCTGTCACATAAGTCGACTTGCCAGCACTATCGACCTCTTCGAGATAGACAAATAGATCGAAGTCGGGCGCGGCTGTGCGAGCGTAAAGATGCACGACCGGATGCCCGGTGATTTCCGTGCCTTCTACCAGCGGTTCCGAGGTGTAGCAAAGCGCTTTCTCGTCGTTCTCGGCCATGTCGCCATAATGGAACGGCCCGCCATAACCACTCACCCATCGGCTGCCAGGGCCTGACGTGGTTGTGTAGTCCACTTCGTAGCTATCGAAAGCATCCCCTTGATCAGGTGCACGCTCTGACAGAAGTCCTGAACCCACATGAAAATAGAAGTCGGCCGGAACCTCATCTTGGAGCGGCCAATGGTCAGTGGTGCGCCATTCATCTCCCTTTGGAGCACCCAAAGTGTAGTAACTGATGGCCGGATCATCCGTTACGCCCGTGTCAATACCCTTGAGCCAATAGTCAAACCAGCGCTTGTGTTGATGAGAAAGATTGAGTCCTGAACCACCAGCTTGCCCAGTGGCATGCGACCAAGGGCCAATAATTAGCTTGTGAGAGACACTGAGGTTTTTGTGCCACAACAGCGCATCACGCGTCCAAATGTCATACCAACCGCCAAGATGGCAAACGGGAATAGCCGCATCATTAAGGGCCGCTAGACGTTCATGCGGACTGCGGGCAAAATAAGGTTGTTCCCCCTCAGAAAGCTGCGAATCACGCAGGGGCAACTGCTCGAACATCGCTACAGTGTCGCTATTGCGAGCGTGATCTCGATGAGCCCGTGCGAGCAACTCGCCGTTCGGGTCATCATCAAGGGGCACTGCTGCCGCTGTCATGTCGTCGTCGCGAACACCATCACCCCAAGAGCGGGCAAAGTCATCCCTGAAAATGCCGCCATCCCATCCGAACGCGTATAGATCGAACAGAGCCATTTGCGGAAAGATCGCCTTGAGATGCGGCGGCGCTGCGGAGGCGGCCAAGTACTGCGATATGCCAAGGTAAGACCGCCCAAACATGCCGACATTCCCGTCACACCAGTCTTGAGCGGCAATCCATTCGGTAATGTCATAGGCGTCACAGGCCTCGACGGGGGCAAATGGGCCGTTGTTGATTCCGCACGACGCACCAGTTCCACGCACATCAACGACGATAACTACATACCCCGCGTTGAGCAGATGCGCTGCGTAAGGAAAGTTGTCGAGCGAGATGTCCGCCGTGGATCCTGAGTCGATGACGGACACATCGACCTCAAGGCCAAGTAGCCGGGCCTTCTCGAGAAATTCGGCCCCAGCCGGCCTCTGGTGAACCTGGTGATAGCGGTCATGTGCCCAAACAACAGGTAACGGCCGCGCAACCAGCGCACCGGATTCAAGTGGACGGAAAACATAGGTTGCCAGGAGCGTAGCGTCGCGCATTGCAACATAGCTTGATTGACACACCCAATCTTGCGCCAAGTTTCCGTCTGCAGATTGTGTAATGGTAGCGACCAAGGACGTTAGGCCCCTTCTGCCAAAGGCGCTGGACTATGCCACCGGTGCCGGCAACAAGATCATGACTGTGCGTCAGATCGTAATCTATGGACGCAGCCAATTTCTCAAAGTCATAACCACTACGCCCCCCTCGTCATCCTGAGGGAGGCGCCAGCCGACCGTGAGGATCCATACTGCGGCGAAGCCGCAGACCAACCGGCATGGTCGAGCCATTTCGAATTGCTCGCTGCGCTCGCACAACAGTAATGCCTGGATTGCTTCGCTTCGCTCGCAATGACGGGAAGGCTGGTAGCGGCCCTCGGGCCCAGAACACGTGAATGGCTACCTACTTACAAACAAAATGAGTCATCTCGCTAATAGTGTTTGGCGAGGTCGGAACTTGCGTCTCTCACGAAAGAGTGCATCTGTTGGAGTGGAGGGGACTGATACTGTGCCAGACAATCGCCCGGTAGCAACAATTGAAGGTAGCGCTGGACTCGACCAGGCTCTCGCGCATTGCATCAACCCGCTGATCCAGCACGCGCAAGGCTCACATTCGCGTCATCTGGGACGCTTCTATGCTGAATCATCATATGAGCAACGACGTCATGAGCCAGACGCAATAGACCTCACTTTTGGCAATCCGCACGAAATGCCTCCGGACGGTCTCATCGCTCTGTTGCAAGAGGCAGCTATTCCAAAACGGGCCAACTGGTTTTCATATCTGCGCCATCATGAACCCGCCCGACAGGCTATTGCATCGACGCTATCGGAAGAGTTCCAGGCAACGGTCACGCCCGGCCACATCGCTATGACAAATGGGGCCTTTGCCGGTCTAATGACATGCTTGCGCACCGTGTGCACACCCGGGTCGGAAGTGATCTATTTCACACCGGGATGGTTTTACTACGAAGCGATGATTCTGGCTGCTGGGGCAAGTCCGGTCGCTGTGCCAGCAGATCCTAGAACATGGCAACTCGATCTGAATTTGCTCGAGGCAAGCCTGTCAGAGAGAACGAGTGCTGTAATTATCAACACTCCGAACAATCCAACCGGTGCGATCTACAGCGACGAAACTCTCCAAGCCCTCAGTGCGATTCTTTCGAAGGCGTCAAATCGTATCGGGCGCCCGATCTATGTTCTCTCAGACGAGTCTTACAAGCGCATAGTCTTTGACGACAATACGAGTGCAAGCATCGTCGCTCATTACCCGTGGTCATTTCTCATCTACACCTTGACCAAAACACTGCTTATGCCGGGCGAGCGCATTGGCTACCTTGCACTATCTCCGCACATGCCCGATGCTGGCGAGATGTCTGAAGCTATCACCGTTACCCAACTGATGACTGGGTGGGCTTTTCCCAACAACACATTGCAATACGCGCTGGCAGATCTTGAAACTTGGAGTGTCGATGTCGGCCCGATTCAGCGCCGACGCGATCTCATGGTCAAGGGTTTGCGCGAGTTGGGATTCGAAGTAACGCAAAGCGCTGGTACCTTCTATCTTCTTGTCCGGTCGCCCGATCATGACGATTGGGCGTATTGCGAAATGCTCGCCGAAGTTGGCCTGCTCGTTTTACCTGGCTGCGTGATGGGGGCTCCGGGCTATTTCCGTATATCACTGACAGCACCGGATGATCAGCTGCATTCAGCACTTGAGCGGCTTAAGTGCTTTGGGCTGCCCTCGCCGGAAATCGACCAGTCCAACGCCCGATGACACTGTGAGGACAGGAGTTACTTTTGAATTCTGATGTAGAGGTTTATCTCAAGCGAGCACGAATTGCCCAACAAGCTATCGCTCATTGGGACCAAGAACTCGTTGACAACATGGTCAGGGCTGTTGCGTGGCAGAGCTATGCACCAGCAAACGTGGGTCTCCTATCTGATCTGGCCTATGAGGAAACCGGGTTAGGCGACCCGGTTGACCTCTTCGCCTTGCATCGACAGCGCGTGATTGGCACGCTGCACGATCTTGAAGATGTACAGACAATCGGCCCCATCGAAACACGACTCGCAGAGGGGCTCGTGAAATTCGCTAAACCCGTAGGCGTGATCGCGGCCGCGACGCCGGCAACAGCTCCTTGTTCGGGAATCACCTGCAATGCCCTGCAAATGATCAAGACCCGCAATGCCGTCATTTTTAGCCCCAATCCGCGCAGCCAAGCAGCTGCGATCAAAACTGTAGAAATATTGCGGATTGGCCTCGAAGCAGCTGGGGCGCCACCCGACCTGCTGCAGTGCCTCACACCTAGCACCCGCCAACGCTCAAGCGAGCTCATGAAAGGTGTCGACCTCGTTGTGGCCTCGGGTGGGCCGGGAACAGTCGAGCGAGCGTATACCAGTGGGACCCCCGCAATCGGAGCTGGCGTTGGCAATCCCAGTGTCATCGTCGACGAAACCGCCGACCTGCAAGCTGCTGCCAGCATGACCGCTGCAGGCGCCGGCTACAACAACGGAACATCTTGTTCGTCTGAGAGCAATGTGCTTGTGGCCGAGGCTGTCGTAGCCGAATTCAGAGAGCTTCTGTCTGAATGTGACGCACACATTTGCAGCAGCGTCGAGTCTGAACAAGTCAGCAAGTTACTTTGGCCCGAGGGAACTGTGCTAAATCGCGATGCGGTCGGCCAACCGGCCCCTGTGCTCGCCCAAATGGCCGGCTTCCATGTAGATGTGAGTTGTCGAGTGCTGGTCGTGCAAGCTACAGACTCGTCAATTGAGAACCCTGTGTTCACGGAAAAACTCGCTCCAGTACTCACACTCGTGCCATTTCAAGACTTTGCTGAGGCCATTCAAATAGTCAAAACGATCGGCGACAAGTCGGGCCGGGGCCACAGTTGCGGTATTCATAGCTCAGATGAGTCTCGCATCAACGAAGTGGCGCGTCACGTCGAGTTCTGTCGCTTGATCGTCAACCAATCGACAGCATTTGCCAATAGCGGAAGTCTCGGCAATGGCTTACCGTTTACGTCAGTCGTTGCTTCTGGCACATGGGGAGGCTGCGCCCAGTCTGAAAACATTACCTGGCGCCATTTCTTAAATTACACGTGGGTCTCGCGCCCAATTACTCCAACAGAACCCGTCGAAGACCAAATTTTTGGCAAGTGGTGGCAGTCAGAGGCATACGCGGAACTGGAAGAGGTCGCCATCGCCGACACAGACCGTGAACGGAAAGTAGCACCCTCGTGAACGCTCCCAGCCAATCGAGCCTGGCCCAACGTCTTGCCGAACTCCCACCCAAACAGCGAGAACTGTTGAAAGAACGTATCCGTCAGTCTGATACATCATCGGCAAGGACCATTCCGCTTCGTGCCGGCAAGAGTGCCCCACTGTCATTCGCGCAGGAACGCCTCTGGTTCTTGGAGCAGATCGAGAATGGATCGGTTCACCCAAACGATGCCATGTTGCTTCGGTTCGAAGGTGCCTTCGACCATGCAACATTCGATGCCAGCGTGCAAGAAATCATCAAACGCCACGAGATTTTGCGGACACGATTCGAGACAGACTCCAACGGGCTGCCCACGCAGACCACGCTGGGCTATGAAACACTCCAAATCCCAATTGTGGCCGTAGATCTTCCAGACCCTGCCGACGCTCAAGAGTTCGTCTTGCGCGAACTAGAAAAAGATCTTGAACAGCCACTCGATCTAGCAACCCCACCCCAGATGCGACTGACCATCTACCGTCAGTCGCCCGAGTTGCATTTCGCTGCCATTACGATCCACCACATCATTTCAGACCTCTGGTCATTTGGAATTGTTATCCGTGAACTTACTGCGCTGTACGCTGCTTTCGCTCAAGGTAAGCCGAGTCCACTTCCGGCGCTGACGGTTCAGTATGGCGACTACGCCGCATGGCAACGTGCCCAAATGGCCGGATCGAAGCTCGAAGAAGATCTTTCATATTGGAAACATAACCTCGAGGGCGCTCCGGCAGTACTTGACATTGCCCACCTTGATACGAATCGCCCCCCGCAACGTTTCCAGGGGGCATCAAGTCATTTCACTGTGAACGCCGATGTGACCAAGCGAATCAAGAAGTGGAGCCATCAGAGCGGCTTCACACTGGCGATGACCCTGCTCGCGCTGTACAAAGCCGTCCTGAGCAAGCACGCCAATGAAACCGATGTTGTCGTTGGCATGCCCGTCGCGACACGGTCACCTCAACTTGAGGGGCTCCTAGGGTGCTTTCTCAACATGGTCGTGCTGCGCACCGACCTATCGGACAACCCATCTTTGAGCGATGCCGTCCAGCGCGTTAAAGACGCCTACTTGAACGCTAGCGACCACCAAGACCTGCCTTTCGAACGTCTCGTAGCTGAGATCCAACCGCAACGGTCTCGGCTTCATCACCCTGTCTTTCAAGTGGCGTTTGCTCTACAGAACACCCCGCTTGAGCCATTTTCGGTTTCTGGGCTCACGATGACACACATCCAACCACCCAGTGGCCGATCACGCCTTGATCTGACGCTTCGAGTGACAGAAGTCAACGGCGAGTTAGATTGCGAACTTGAATATGACGTGGATATTTTCGAGCCCGGCAAGATCGCTCAGCTAGCTAAACATTTGCAGCACACCTTTGAGGCTGCAGCGGCGGATCCATCGACAGACATTCAAAACATGGCGCGACTGCCCGAAGATGAACGCTTCATGGTGCTGCAAGCCTGGAATGACACCTCAGTTGAATGGGATTCCGAGCTGCTTATTCACCGCATCTTTGAGGAACGCTGTGCGGTGACACCCAACGAAATAGCCGTGATCTCCGAAGGCGGATCAATTACGTATGCGGAACTTAACGCCAAAGCAAATCAACTTGGGCGGTTTCTGCGGCATCTGGGCGTACGGCCAGAAGTGCCTGTAGGCGTATGCATGCGTCGATCAATATCCGAGGTCACGGCAATACTCGCAATCCTCAAGGCCGGCGGCTACTACGTACCCGTCAATCCTGATGATTCTTCTGACCGCTGTGACGAAGTGCTTGATGACGTCCAGGCAGTCATCGTGCTGGCCGACACAAATATCGTTGACGACATTTTCGCACCGGGCCGTCGAATTGTCGATGTTGAAGCCGAATCCGACACGATTGCGCAATTTGACACCCACAATCTCGATAATTTGAGTCTGCCCGACAACCTCGCGTACGTACTGTTCACGTCTGGGTCGACGGGGCAGCCAAAAGGAGTAGCGGTTCACCATCGAGGCTTCTGCAACCGCATTCTGTGGGGACAGCGAAACCATGCACTTGCCCCGGGCGACCGCGTGCTGCGCAAAGCGCCATGTGTTTTTGATGTGTCTCTGGACGAACTCTTCCGAGCTTTATTCACCGGAGCGACCTCCGTTCTGGCAAAGCCGGCGGCGCACTTCGACCCTAATGAGCTACTAGCGGAGATCAACAAATACGGGGTGACAGACCTTGACTTCTCACCCCCCGCCCTGCAAATCTTTCTCGACACCCTGGGCGACGGCAAATGTCCGTCTTTGCAGCGAGTTGTATCGGGCGTGGCTACACTGCCACCTGCCACGATGGCCGCTTTCCACGAAACAATTGGCACAAGGCTAGACAACCTCTACGGGCCGACAGAGGTCTCGGTTTCGTGCACAGCCTGGAAGTGCACTCCCGACGACATGCCCGCTCGTGTTCCCATCGGCCGTCCCATGTCGAACGTGCGCATATATGTGCTCGATAAATATGGCGAACCCGCTCCAGTGGGAGTACCAGGAGAGATCTATGTCGGAGGAGCAGGAGTTGCCAGAGGCTACCACGGCCGCCCTGATCTGACCGCAGAGCGATTCGTGCCCGACCCCTTCAGCAGCGGCGGAGGCGAACGTCTCTATCGAACCGGCGACATTGGCAAATTCACGTCGAGTGGTGACCTCATCTTCTTGGGTCGATCTGATAATCAAATCAACATGCGCGGCCACCGAATTGAACCCGCCGAGTTGGAAGCCAGGTTGACCGAGCACCCTGACGTCGAGGCTGCCATCGTATTGCTCAAAACACGAGCCGACAAAGATACTTGCCTGTGTGCATACATTGTCGCAACCGACGGATCCGACCCCAGTCCCGCCACCTTACGAGCGCACATGCGACAACGTCTTCCCGAATATATGGTTCCGTCGGCCTATGTATCCATCGATGCCTTGCCTTTAACAAGAACGGGCAAGATTGACCACGCAAGCTTGCCCGATCCGGACCCTTCACTGGCTCGACACAATACCCGGACAATTGCACCCCGCAACGAAACTGAAGCTACTCTTGCGCAAATTTGGGGTGACGTGCTCGGCTGCCGTACCGTCGGCATTAGCGATGACTTTTTCGACATTGGTGGCGATTCTATCCTGGCAATTCGGGTTATGAAATTGGCATGTGACCAATTTGATATCGAGGTTGAGATCGCGGCACTCTTTGATTTCCCGACCATCGAAGAACTTGCCCCCTACTTTGAGGCGGCCAAGTGACGCCAGTTGAAACATCATTGCTGCTCGATAGACCAGATGAGTCACCTGCGGCTCCCGCTGAGACAAAACAAGGTGAGGATGCTCCTAGCGAACGGACATCGGGTGTGAGAGATGTATTTCGGATAGCGCGATTTCGGCTGCTTCTTGGCGCACGCACAATGTCGGTGCTAGGAAACGGCCTCGCCCCTGTGGCAATAGCGTTCGCTGTATTAGATCTGCGCGATTCTGGCGTCGCCCTCGGCCTAGTACTGGGCGTCCGTGCTCTGGTAACACTGCCTGGGCTGTTGCTAGGTGGCGTCTTGGCCGATCGCATGTCACGATCGAAACTCATGGTCATAACCGACCTCATCGCCGGAATCTGCCAGATTGTGACTGCAATATTGTTCTTCTCTGGGCATGCGGCCATATGGAACGTGGCGTTGTTGCAAGGAATCAATGGTTTCGCGGCGGCAGTGTTCCTGCCCACTTCATCGGCAGTCATCCCCCAAGTGGTGCCATCTTCCCATTTACAGGCAGGCAACGCCATCCTCGGATTCAGCATTAAGGGCTCCATGATGCTGGGGGCACTCCTGGGCGGAGCGCTCTATGCACTGGTTGGTCCCGGATGGACGCTCACAGTTGATGCCGCAACCTTCTTGATTAGCGCAGCAATCAGCATGCGCCTCCGTACTCCGCGCGTTCGAAACGTCAAGGACAGCAGCATGGCCTCGCTGCGCGAGGGATGGAAGGCGTTTTGGGCAAGAGATTGGCTGTGGAGCGTTGTTATTCAGTTCACGGTGGTAAACGCTGCGTTCATGGGAACAATGGAAGTTTTGGGGCCACTCATCGCTAAACACTCATTGCACGGTGCGTCCTCGTGGGCACTCGTACTGGCAGCCAACTCTATTGGCCTGCTGGGTGGCGGCATCATTTCGTTACGCTTGCGTACACGTCGTCCACTACGAACTGGCACATTCGCCACATTCCTCTTGGCCTTACCAATGCTTGCCCTCGTATCGACGCTCAACATGCCACTGCTCATGCTTGCAGCCTTTGGAGCGGGCGTCGGCGCTGCCGTCTTCGTGGTCTTGTGGGATACGACCATGCAAAGCCATATCCCTAATGATCTGCTAGCGCGGGCCAGCGCTTTCGATGCGTTCGGATCGTTCGGGGCAGTACCAATTGCGATGGCTCTATATGGGGTCCTGTCTCGTGTAGTAGGAATCGATAGATTGCTGTGGATATCTGCTGTGCTAATCATTGTTGCTGGTGCGGCGGTGCTCCTTGTGCGTGACGTTCGAGAATTGCCACTGTCGCCTCATGCGGCACAAAACCTGACCGATCACATCGCTAGTCCTCAAGAAGTAATGCATGACGAATTCTAAGGGCCTGCGATGGAATTAGTAGCGCGTTTGCGGCGAGGCCTGGACGGCTCTCGCAAGGCGCGACGACGATGCGTAGCTGGCACTACTCGAGGAGGAGGAACGCAGCGAGAGCCGCCCAGGGCCGTTGCAAACGCCTATGTTATTCCATCGCAGGCCCTAAGCACCAAATGCCAGGCCGGTGCCCCATCGACGATCGAGGTAACAAATGACAACAAGCGGATACCAGGGAACGTCATCTTTGGAAATCCAGCCAAGCATTGCCGAATCTCCACTAGACCTCGTGGGCGACACACCTCTTGTTAGGCTCGGCAATATCGGCGTCAACTGCACTGCGCAAATAGTAGCGAAACTAGAATTTCTCAATCCGGGCGGCAGCGTCAAGGACCGCACGGCCATCGCCATGATCGAGGATGCCGAGCGCTGCGGCAAACTCATCCCCGGAGTGAGCACGATCGTTGAAGCGACTTCAGGCAATACAGGGGTTGGCCTCGCCATGGCCGCCGCTCATCGTGGTTACCGCTGCATTTTCGTCATGAGCGACAAGATGAGCTCGGAAAAGACACAACTACTCGAAGCTCATGGCGCCGAAGTTGTGCTGTGTCCGACCGCTGTTGCGCCTGATGATCCAAGGTCGTACTATTCGAAGGCCGATCGACTCGTGCAAGAAATCCCGCACGCGTTTAGGCCTGACCAATACTCAAATCCCGCCAATCCCATGGTGCATGAACTCACAACGGGACCCGAAATATGGAACCAGACAGCGGGCCGAATCACACATTTTGTGGCAGGCATAGGGACCGGCGGGACGATCACTGGAATAGGTCGCTACCTCAAGTTGTGCAATCCAGACATCCAGATCGTGGGAGTTGACGCCCAAAGTTCCCTCTTTTCAGGAGGCTCGGGACGCCCATACCTACTGGAAGGCATCGGCGAAGATTTTTGGCCAACGACATATGACCCAAGCGTCGTCGACAAGATCATGCCCGTGACTGACGCCGAATCATTTGCCATGGCACGACGTATCGCCCGAGAAGAGGGCATCCTAGTTGGCGGATCGTCTGGGGCCGCAATCCACGCTGCTCTAGAGATCGGAGCCAGCGTCGCCGGACTTGTTGTGGTGCTTGTGCCCGACTCGGGGCGCAACTACCTCTCAAAGATCTTCAACGATAAGTGGATGACCAGCATGGGATTTCTCAAACCAGGTATGGGGTCATCCGTGCCTTCGGTTGAGGATGTGCTGATTTGCACCTACGGAAACACTTGGCCTGCGTTTGTTTCGTTCCAGCCTGACGACACCATACGCAGCGCGATTGACCTATTTCAAAAAAGCGGGTTAACCGAAGCGCCCGTCGTCACAACCACCGATAGTCCGCTGGTTGGCCACGAGATCATCGGCTCTGTTTCGCAGATCAGCATTGCTCATTCCCTGGTTGACAATAAGGTGAGTCTCGATCGACCTGTGGGCGAAATCATGAACCCAGCCCTGCCTAGTGTCGGCATAGGCGAGTCGCTCGAGAGTGCACTCGAAGCTCTCGAGTGCAACAACACAGCTGTCGTCTTAGATGAAGGCAGAGGACGTACTCTCATTCGCCAAAGTGATATTCTGTCGTTCTTGACTGCGGCAACCGAGCCGTCAACGA
>JBCKKC010000006.1:0-51208 GCA_038904395.1 Acidimicrobiia bacterium
CGTATTGCAGTTTAACCTTGTACTTCTACCATCGCTGGGCGCAGCAAGCGACCTTTGAGCCTGTATCCGGCACGCAAAACCTTAGAAACGGCCTGCTCACCCTCACCTGGGATGTGGGCTACGGGTTCCTGTTCGATCGGGTCAAAGGGTGCGCCTGCTTCGGGCGCAATCCTTTCGAGACCTTCCTTGTGCAAGATGCCGAGCAGCTGAGATTCAAAGACCTCGAGGCCTGACTTGATGCCTTCGTGTTCACTGGCCGAAGCGATAGCAAGATCGAGTGAATCCAAGACCGGCAAGAGAGCCTCAAGGATGCGGATCGAAGCCCGTTCCAACATCTCAGTCTGGTCGCGCAACATGCGCTTACGGTAGTTGGCAAACTCAGCCTGGGTGCGCATGAGGGCATCGAGATGCTGATCTCGTTCAGCCTTGACTTGGCTTAGCTCACCAAATTGAGTCATAGCCAAATCACGCAGTTGATCGATGTCATCAATCTCGGCAAAACGGATCAGTTCGGCCCCGACCGGATCAGCCTGTGTTGAATCGTCGACAGGCGCGTCAACCACAGGAGCTCCTTGGCCCGAAGCGTCTACCTCAGGACCACTTCCGTCAGAGCTAGCCAACGTCGGCCCTACACTTACATCCGCGCTTGGCGCTACCGGTTCCAACCCCTCGTGGGCTGCTTGCTCTTCGTGCTGGCGTCCATTCTCGGAGTCTGTCATTTAGCTTCCTTCGGGGCGAACGGGGTGTCGCCGTTTGGTGCGACAGATGCAGAGGTTGGTCCTTCTGCTTCGATCGAGGTGGAGGTGTCTACGACAGTGATGCGTCTCGGCTGAGCAGCTGCCGCCTTGGGGACTTCAATAGTTAGCACACCATCGGAGCTACGGGCTGTCACGCCATCGGACTCAACCCGTGATGACGGCAAAGATACCGACCGGGTGAATTGACCAAAACGCCGCTCGACACGGTGGAACGACTCTTCGCTCACACACGGGTGAAATTTCCGTTCACCACGCACAGTGAGAACACCATTCTCGAGCATGACGTCGAGTCGATCTAGGGAAACTCCCGGCACATCAATGACTACGACATATGCGTCCTTGGTTTCGTAAACATCAAGCGGGGGCAGCCATGATCCGGCTGCCCCCTGCCTTGATGCTTCAAGCACTTGGGTAAATCCCGGAGCGAAAGCAAAAAGTTCACGAAATGGATCGCGTGTCACTTGCTTGCTTCTCCTTCATCGACAATCTCGGCCTCAACGACATCGTCGTCAGCCGCTGAGCTGCCCTCAGCGCCCGCACCACCAGCCGGACCGGCGCCGCCTGCCGCTTGTTCCGCCGAAGCGGCTTCGTACAGCTTCGTTGATGCGCTTTGCAGGGCACTCATCAAAGCTTCTTGCTTCTCTTTGATTGCGTTGATGTCATCGCCCTCGATTACTTCCTTGAGAGCACCAATTGCAGCATCCAATTCGGCCTTGGCATCACCCAACTGCTCGCCATTTTCTTTGACAAGCTTTTCGGCTTGATACAAAGCGGAGTCTGCTTCGTTGCGAGCATCGGCTTGCTCACGGCGTTGGTGATCTTCTTGAGCGTGCGCATCGGCGTCTCGCATCATCTGATCGATTTCATCTTTCGACAATGCTGACTGGCCTGTGATCGTCATGGCTTGTTCTTTGCTAGTTGCCATGTCTTTCGCCGAGACGTGGGCGATGCCGTTGGCGTCGATGTCGAAGGTGACCTGGACTTGCGGTACCCCACGTGGCGCTGGCGGAATCCCGATCAACTGGAATTTACCGAGCGACTTGTTATAGGCAGCCATCTCGCGCTCGCCCTGGAGGACATGCACTTCAACAGAAGTCTGACTGTCTTCGGCCGTCGTGAAGGTCTCTGACTTTTTGGTCGGGATCGTGGTGTTGCGCTCGATGAGCTTGGTCATAACCCCACCCTTGGTTTCGATACCCAAGCTGAGGGGAGTGACGTCGAGGAGGAGAAGGTCTTTCACTTCGCCCTTGAGCACACCGGCTTGGAGGGCAGCACCGATACCCACGATCTCGTCGGGGTTGACACCTTTGTGCGCTTCCTTGCCAGTCATGTCGTGGACAAGTTTCTGCACTGCCGGCATACGAGTTGACCCGCCAACGAGAATCACGTGGTGGATATCGCCAATTTTAAGTCCGGCATCTTTGACTGTTTGGTCGAACGGTCCACGGCAAGACTCAAGCAGGTCGGCTGTGATCTTTTCGAACTCTGAGCGGGTCAATTTCTCTTCGAGATGCAACGGGCCAGAGCTTGTCGCTGTAATGAACGGCAGGTTGATGGTTGTCTCTGTCACCTGCGAAAGCTCGATCTTGGCCTTTTCGGCTGCTTCCTTGAGGCGCTGTGTGGCCATCTTGTCTTGAGCCAAGTCGACACCATTGCCGCTTTTGAACTTCTCAACAAGCCAGTCGATAACTCGTTGGTCCCAGTCGTCGCCACCGAGGTGTGAATTACCAGCGGTTGCTTTAACTTCGAAAACGCCGTCACCGATGTCGAGGAGCGAAACATCGAACGTGCCGCCGCCAAGGTCGAAGACAAGGACAGTTTGTTCGTGTTCTTTGTCGAGACCATAGGCGAGCGCCGCCGAGGTTGGCTCGTTGATGATACGCAACACTTCAAGACCAGCAATTTGACCGGCCTCTTTAGTGGCTTGACGCTGAGCATCATTGAAGTAAGCAGGGACGGTCACAACAGCTTGAGTAACTGTGTCACCCAGATAGCCCTCGGCATCACGCTTGAGTTTCTGTAGGATCCGGGCCGAAATCTCTTGCGGATTATATTTCTTGCCATCGATGTCGATCGACCACGAAGTACCCATGTGGCGCTTGACTGAACGCACCGTACGGTCTGGATTCGTGATCGCCTGACGCTTGGCCACTTCACCAACCAGAACCTCGCCAGTATTTGAAAACGCCACAACCGAAGGAGTGGTGCGTGCGCCTTCCGAATTGGGGATGACTACCCCTTCGCCACCCTCAAGTGCCGAAACAACAGAGTTCGTCGTGCCAAGATCAATTCCAACCGCTTTGGGCATAAGGCCTCTCCTAGTTACTCATCTCGTTCGGTCTTCCGGGGGGATGACCCTGACCGTGTGGTCGAGTGCCTGCCCACTATGAAAGTTGAGTCCCATTGTATCAACTTTGGCGAAACAAATCTACTTCCTCTTGCTCTCGTCATTGCGAGCAAGGCGCCAGCCGCCTGTTTCGTCATCCTGAGCCCTGGCGCCCGCCAGGGCGTGAGGATCCAGTCAGCAGCTTAAACCACTAGCACACAAGTCACGGACTAGATTGCCACGCTGCGGCTAGCGCCTTGCTCGCAATGACGGGGAAGGAATTAGCCAGGGTTCGGTTCTGGTCTTGGCCACACAAGCGTCTAGGCTATTCTTCAAGCTAGGTTTGCTACTATGTGGACCTCATTTCCATATTCCCCAGGGGCGCGATCAGAGAGTCAGGAAACAATATGTCGGTACTATTGCCGACCCCCAGGCTGCTTAAGGCCATCAGGCAGGCATCGGGTGAAACTCAAGAATCACTCGCACGTCGCCTTGGTGTGTCCTTCCCCACTCTCAACCAGTGGGAACGCGGCCACCGTGAGCCCCGGGCCTCACACCGTTTCGCCATCGAGCGGATTGCAACCGAGCTAAACATCGCCAGAGAACTCAGCGTTCTTATGATCGACGACGACGCCCAAGACTGCCTCTTCGTTGAACACCTAATCAACAACTCACCTGCCGCTGCGCTGGTAACTAGCGTCACCGACCCTATCGAAGGGCTTCTCCAGGTCGGCAACATTAGGCCAGACATTCTTATCTTGGACATTCGCATGCCGGGTCTTAACGGAATCGAAGTTGCTGAGCGCGCCAGGACCATACCAGGGCTGGAGAAAATGCAAATTGTCTTCCTGACCGGCGCCGAAGAAGGCAAGCTACTGGAAAAGGCAAGGGCGACCGGGGCAATGGTTCTCTCGAAACCGCCCAGCCAATCCGCCCTCGACGCGATTCTCGCCGCCGCAAATATCAGCGCCTAGGAGATTGTCGCCAACTCTCGTAACCGTCATTGCGAGCCCTGGGCTTTGGCAGGGCGTGGCAATCCAGGCTTTAAATATTACTGCGAGCGCAGCGAGCAGGACTTTGTCGGCGTCATTCGACTTGTTTTTGAATTGCTCGCTGCGCTCGCAACACAGCAAAGTCTGGATTGCTTCGCTACGCTCGCAATGACGACAGGCCTAATCGTGCCTCCAGGCCGAGGGTACGTAAATAGTTATGCTGCCGGCGTGTGTTTGCCAGGCTGGGCACGGAATTGCCTGACAACGATCACTATCACAGCCCCCACTGTTGCCGCCAGCGCAACCCAACCATTGCGGCTAATCCCAAGAAAACGAAATGTTGTGTCGGTTCTGATCAGTTCCAACAAGAAGCGCATCACGCCATAAAGAGCCAAGTAGCAAAAGAACAGATTGCCCTTGACCAGTACCTTTCGACGCTCAAGCCACAACAAGAATCCCACAACGAGCAAATTCCACAACGACTCGTAGAGGAACGTGGGGTGGAATGTTGAGAACTGAGCGTATTGAGCGGGACGATTCTGCGGGGCAATCTGAATCGCCCACGGCAAAGTCGATGGCGTTCCGAACAACTCTTGGTTGAAGTAGTTGCCCCACCTGCCGATAGCCTGGGCGAGCGGAATGGCAATAGCAGCGGCATCCACCCCAATTAGCATGTCACCTTTGTAATGGCGCATGAGGAAATACGCGGCAATGGCCCCGCCCAATAGGCCACCAAAAAGTACAATGCCACCTTCCCAGATGGCGATGACTGCCCACCAGCGACCGGCGAATTGACCAGAGTGGGTCATAACGAAACCCGCTCTTGCGCCAACGAATCCGGCGACAATGATCCAGATTCCGATCCTGCTAATAAGGTCCGGGGGCTCGCCGCCCAACTTCTTGTAACGGTTGGACGCTACGACGAAAGCTACGGCGATGGCCGCGGCAACAAATACACCGTAAAAGTGAATCGTTAAAGGGCCGATATGAAAAACGTTTACGGACGGAGACGGAATAGAAGCAAACATGACTTGGGCCATGTTACGCGAGCCCGCCCACTTCAGTGCGGCATTGCGTTAACAATCTCTCCAATAGCCATAGTCGCCCGAAATGCCTACGGGCTGGTACGATTCAGCGGCCACTGAGGCCCGTCATTGCGAGCGAAGCGAAGCAACCTAGTCCGTGACTCACACCACGAAAACGCATGTCACGGACTAGGTTGCTTCGTCGCCCCAGAGCGGGCTCCTCGCAATGACGGTAAACAACGAAGGGAAAGGCCAGCGGTGAAAAAGTCGAGGCTTCGCGCCGAGCTCATTCCTCTCGGATTAGGCATTCTTGCCGCGTTGACATTCATGGCATCTTGGGCCGCCGTTGAATGGATCGGCGCTATAAAGCCACAGCACGAAGAAGTCGGGCGAGTCATTTTTGGTGGGGTACCGGGCTGGCTTAAGGGGCTGTTCTACATTTCCATTTCGATCTTCACGATTGCATGCGGATACTTGTTCGCGCAACGGGCCCGAAACTGGGCACGAGGCGCTGGCGAAGTGCGCAATAAGCACTGGAAGCAACGAGTGCGTGCCCTGGCGGGTGGATTGCAAATGCGCACGTTGCTGCGTGACCGAGCTGCTGGCCTGATGCATGCCCTCATCTACTTTGGCTTTCTAATCTTGTTCATGGGCACGGTCACCGTCGAAATCGAAGACATCCTCCCCACCCAGTGGAAGTTCCTCCACGGCAATGCCTATCTAGCATTTTCGTTCACGCTCGAGCTGGCCGGACTCGCTCTATTGGTCGGGCTGTGCTGGGCGTTCGGCCGCCGTTACGTGCGCAAGATCTACCGCATCCGCATGAAGACAAAACCCGAAGACCTGTTGATGCTCTCGACGCTCGCGTTCATTACCGTGACGGGATTCTTGGTGGAAGCGATGCGGATCGGGGCATCGGGCTTCCCGCCGTTCGAGCGGTGGAGCTTCGTTGGCTACAGCTTGGCCAAAATTCTCGCCTCTGTGTTTGGCTCCGGCAGTGAGCCCACTGCATGGATGGTTACAGCACACCAGTGGACTTGGTTCATCCACTTCGCTGGTTTCGCCGCCTTTCTGATCATCTTGCCCACAACCAAGATGCGCCACATGATCACGTCGCCAATCAATATGTATCTGGGACCACGTGACCGGCCCAAGGGCGCCATGCGGCCGATGCCCAACTTGGCCGAGACCGATCTTGAGTCATTTGGCGCCGGGCGCATCCCTGATTTCACTTGGAAGCAACTTTTTGACCTCGATTCGTGCACGATGTGCGGCCGATGCACCGATGCCTGTCCGGCGAATGCCACCGGCAAGTCACTCGACCCGCGTGAGATCATCCTTAAGGTTGGCGCCGTGATGGCAGCATCCGACGGATTGGCGAGCACAAACGGTAACGGAACTGGCGAGACCGCCAACGGCCAGGTTCACACGCACGCATCAATTACACCGCCCCTGGCCGAAGATGGGGAAATCCGCATTTCGTCGGACAGCGTCTTTGGAAGAGTCCAGTCGGAAGAATTGTGGGCGTGTGTCACCTGTCGTGCCTGCGACGAGGCATGCCCGGTCGACATCGAAATCGTTGACAAGATTCTCGACATGCGTCGCTACCTAACGCTGATGGAAGCAGACTTTCCCGCCGAGCTTGGCAACGCCTTCCGGGGCATGGAAAACGCCGGAAATCCTTGGGGCCTGGGCCAGCAAGATCGCGCCGGCTGGGCCGCCAAGCTCGACTTCGATATTCCGATAATTGGAGTCAACACCGATGCCTCCCATGAATATTTGTGGTGGGTCGGCTGCGCAGGCAGCTTTGATGACCGAAACGTCCACACGACCAGGGCGATCGCCAGGTTGCTCAAAGAAGCAGGCATCGACTACGCCATATTGGGACCCCAAGAAATGTGCACCGGCGACCCAGCACGACGCTCCGGCAACGAATACCTGTTCCAAATGTTGGCCATGCAAAACATCGAAACCCTCGAAGCCGCCGGCGTGAAGAAAATCATCACCCAATGTCCCCATTGTTTCAACACGCTCAAGAATGAATATCCCCAACTGGGCGGCGACTACCAAGTCGTCCACCACAGTGAGCTGTTGTCAGAACTGGCCGCATCGGGTCGGCTCAAGTTGGACAAAACCAAAACACAAAAAGTCACCTACCACGACCCCTGCTACCTGAGCCGACACAACGATATCTACGCCCCCCCACGCAAAGTACTGGCGAGCCTCTCCGGGGTCGAAGTCGTCGAAATGCCCCGCCATGGCACCAACTCATTCTGCTGTGGTGCCGGTGGAGCCCGCATGTGGATGGAAGAACACACCGGCAAGAAAATCAACATCGAACGAACCGAAGAAGCTGTCGCCACTGGGGCCGACACGATCGCCACAGCCTGCCCGTTCTGTCACATCATGCTCGACGACGGCGTCAAAGAAACCGGCAACGACGCTCAACATCGAGTTGTCGACATCGCTGTCCTCATGGAAGAGGCACTCGCTTCAAGCTGACCTCCTCAGGCTTTGGGCGTGGGGATGTGTGTGAATCTTGATATATTGCTTTGGCCTTGCGGGCGCCGGGCAAGTTCCATTCGACTCGCAAGCTCGCTCAGGAACTTCCCGCCACCCTTCGTAACAAGCTCGATCGCAACCCCCATCACGCCATCACGAATTTCCGAATTGCGGCGAGCCCTCAGTCGGTTCTTAGAATTCTCTACTAACCTTTGAACCGGACTGATTTTCTTGCGCTGCCTATGCACTAACGCTTGGGTGCACAAAAGTTGCTCGCAGCCATGGAGCTGCGCTCCGCCAACTAACCGAGAGATTTTGCTGTTATGAACAAACGTAATGACATCCGTAATGTCGCCATTATTGCTCACGTCGACCACGGCAAGACCACGCTCGTGGACGCCATGCTCTGGCAGTCTGGCGTCTTCCGCGAAAATCAAGATGTAGCCCGCAGAGTCATGGATTCGCTGGATCTTGAACGCGAAAAGGGCATCACGATTCTGGCCAAGAACATGGCTGTCCACTACAAAGACACGAAGATCAACATTATTGACACGCCTGGCCACGCCGATTTTGGTGGCGAGGTTGAGCGGGGTTTGTCGATGGTTGACGGTGTCATTTTGTTGGTTGACGCCAGCGAGGGCCCGCTGCCTCAGACTCGTTTCGTTTTACGCAAGGCGCTAGCCGCGAACCTGCCCGTAATCCTCGTCGTCAATAAGGTCGATCGACCCGATGCCCGCATTAGCGAAGTGATCGACGAAGTATACGAACTGTTCTTGGATCTCGATGCCAAAGAGAACCAAATCGAGTTTCCCATTATCTATTGCAACGCTCGGGCGGGAGTAGCAACACTCGACATCAATAACTTGCCCACCAAACACGCCACGGACAGCGAGCGGGGCCACGGCTCCACTGCGGGCGACCTCAAGCCACTGTTGGATCTACTCCTTGAGCATGTGCCAGCCCCCGAGTTTGACCCAGAGCATCCTCTACAAGCCCTAGTCACGAATCTTGATGCTGACTCTTACGTGGGGCGTGTTGCGATTTGTCGCATCCATCAAGGCGAAATCAAGCAGGGCCAGCAGGTTGCTTGGTGTCACTCAGACGGTGAAATTACTCAAGCCAAAATCGTCCAACTGTATGTGACCGAGGCCCTCGAGCGCATCGAGGCAGAGTCGGCTGGCCCCGGAGACATCGTCGCCATCGCAGGTTTGCCCGACATCATGATCGGCGACACCCTCACCGACGTTGCCGACCCACGCCCATTGCCGTCGATTGAAATCGACGCCCCAAGCCTCTCGATGACTATCGGTATCAACACGTCACCCTTGACCGGCACAGAGGGCACGAAGCTCACCGCCCGTCAGCTCAAGGAACGCCTCGATACCGAACTAGTCGGTAACGTATCGTTACGCATTGAACCCACCGACCGGCCCGACACTTGGGAAGTGCAAGGACGTGGCGAGTTGGCGCTGGCAGTGTTTGTCGAGACCATGCGGCGTGAAGGTTTCGAGCTAACCGTAGGCAAGCCCCAAGTCGTGACACGAGAGATCGACGGCAAGACTTGCGAGCCTGTGGAGCGCCTCGCCATCGACGTGCCTGAAGATTACTTGGGTGTAGTGACCCAATTGTTGGCTCTGCGTAAGGGCCGCACCGAGCAAATGATCAACCACGGAACGGGCTGGGTAAGGCTCGAATACCTCGTGCCGGCCAGAGGCCTGATCGGATTCCGCACCGAGTTTCTTACCGAGACTCGAGGAACCGGAATCCTTCACCACGTCTTTGACCGCTACGAGCCATGGCACGGCGAGCTTCGCACCCGCCCCACCGGCAGCCTCGTTGCCGACCGCCGTGGCTCAACAACTGGCTTTGCTCTCACGAACTTGCAAGAGCGGGGCACCCTGTTCATACAGCCTGGCACCGAAGTGTACGAAGGCATGATCGTGGGCGAAAACAGCCGTCCCGACGACATGGACGTCAACCCCACAAAAGAGAAAAAGCTTACCAACATGCGTGCGTCCGGCAGCGACCACACGGTTGGCTTGATCCCACCTCGCCAGATGTCGTTAGACACCGCTCTCGAGTTCATCGCCGAGGATGAGTGCGTCGAGGTAACCCCCCAATCAGTCCGCCTGCGCAAGCTCCACATGGCCGCCACCGACCGGCACCGCCTCAAGCACCGCCGCCACTAAGAACGGCCTAACAACTCCGCCCTCCGAAGCAATCTTGAGCTGAGTACGGACCGACAGAGGCGACGGCTAGCATTAGTCCCATCAACGCGCTCTAAAGTGGCTCCAAGGTCCATCGGCCCGACCGGCCCCGATCTCAAAGGCGATGCATGAGCGACAAGCGAAGCGCCAAAGATCAGGTACGCCATCGCATTCAACAGACTCAGAAAAAGATCCGGCGAGTTCGGAGCAAGATCCCATTCGTTGCTGCCCCTGAAGACGTCATATTCCACCCGAAAACGAGCCCGCCGGGACCACTTCCGCCCATTAGTCACTTGCGTGACAAGCCAGTGCAACCGTCGGGCGAAAAACATCCTAAGTACCCCTTTGAAAACTTGGCCTTTCAAGGCGGCGGAGTGAAGGGCTTGGCCTACGCCGGAGCTCTTGCGGTCCTCGAGGAACGCGGCATATATCCGGACCACATCAAACGGGTAGCCGGTTCAAGCATCGGAAGCATCTTTGCAGCTTTCACAGCCCTCGGACTCACGGTGAAGCAGATGCACACCATTATGGATACCGACCTTGGGAAGATCGTCCTCGATGGCACTCACGGAAAGCTACTGTCGATTGCAAGTTTGCACTCTCAATTCGGCGAAAACCCCGGCGAATTGCTCTACGAGTATGTGGGCGATCAGTTGCGCAAATTCACTGGATCAGCTGATATCACCTTTGAACAGATACTGCTTCGCTACGGCAGAGAGTTGTGCATTCCGGTAACTAATGTGAGCCGACTCGTAACCGAGTATTGCCACCCCAAGACAACCCCAACAATGCCGGTAAACATAGCGATCCGCATGTCTGCGGCCCTTCCCGTGGTGCTGTCACCGCTGCTCCTACATCCCGATTCATACGAAGACCAGACCATGTCGGAATTCGCTGACATCTATGCGGACGGATCGATTCTGTGCAACTACCCTATCCATGCATTCGATGGCTGGTTCCTTTCACTAGAACCGCAAGACTCCTTCCTAGCCCGATTTCAGCCCTTCTCGAAAGCGCAAGAGATGGCCTCGACTCGAAGCTATTTTGATCCTCCTAATCCCCGCAGCTTGGGATTTGCCGTAGTGGCAGCCGATCAAGTCTCGACCATGCATGACTGGCAAACTCCCAAACACCAGTTACCCGAGCGTCCCGACACTCCGTTAGCCATCGCTGCCAATGCTCGCACTCGAGAGAAGGCTCAGCAGACCAAATTCCTGCTGGCCCTTGACCATTTCAGCGCGGCCTTAACAACGCTTCTTGGTGAAACCGGTGCGACAGTCGACCGGCCCACATTCACCAAGCTTGTCGGGACCGATGACTTCACCGCCCAAGATGCTAAAACTCTCTTTAGCGATACCGACCTGAACGGGGTCTTCGACACAATGGACCGAAACCATGACGGCGAAATCGACATGTACGAGTTTGTCATCTTTTTCGAATCCATAAACTTCGATCCCCGCTCCGCCCTAACCGGGATCGAACGCCGAGACTGCAAGACCTTCCAAGAATTTCTGGCGGCCTTGTTCACCGCAATACTCAATGAAATGAATCGGGCCGCTATGAAAGAGTCCGACCGAGAGCGAACGGTCGTCATCGACACCGACTACGTACATGTCGATTCATTCGACCTCGTTCAAGCCGACAAGGAATTCCTGATCCAGTCGGGGGCCAATGCCACCAACGAATTCCTCGATGCCTACGACTCCGCTCGGGACTCGGATGCCTAACCTTTGGCCACTGCCCCCAGTTCGGGCATGGATCGCCGTACGCCAGATATGACTCCGTCGAAGGTCGGCGCCTGTGAGACCCTAGCCCCCATCTGATCGGAGGCTGGAACTCCAACCCAGTTGAGCAAAGTGGCCGAGATGGACGTGTGGTCAAAGGGCCTGGCCGGGTCGTCGCTGCGGATGATTGTGCGTGGCGGAATCCAAGACGAAATGAAAATTGCCGGGACTCTGACACCGTAAAGCGTGAAATCAAACCCCTTCTCGCCTGGGACCTCTGGATGCGGATTCACCGCCCCCCATGGCGGCGCCACATGATCGAAAGTCCCACCGTGCTCGTCGAAGACGATCACGAGTAGTGTGTCGTCAAAGGCCCCTGAGGATCGGAGCGTCTCATAAATTTTGCCAACCAGCTTCTCTCCAACAGCAACATTGGCCGGTGGATGAAGATCATCGCCATGGAGGCCCAAACCAGTCTGGCCATTGATGTAGGTCCTCTTTGGGTCCAAGAGTGTGAACGCTGGCAAATCGCCTGCGACCACGTCGGAATAAAAGCGCTCAATCGGCCTATACATTTTCTGACGATCTGACGTGCTCTTGTTATCAAGCGATTTTTGCAACCCTTCAAGCAACAGATAATAGAGGCTATGTGGGTATCGACCCAACAGGCCAGCCAAATACTTCGTTGAGTAGTAGATTCTCCAGTCATTCGGGCTCCCCAACCCATGCGTATCCAATGCATTCCAGATCGTGGGACCAACAATTGGCTCTGGCTTGAACAGCCAATCTTGGTAATGGCTGTTGACAGTCTGAACAATATGGTGACCGAATGTCTCCCCTCTCGGGCGGGATAAGGATCCCCCAGTGAAAATAGATCCCAGGTTTGGGAAGGTCTGAGACGGAATCGAACCGAACCACAGATCGGCTACACCAAATTCTTTCGACAAATTATTAAAAACCGGCAGCTCGACAAAATCATACGTTTGCAATATTTGCCTGTGAAGCCCAGGAAACCACCTGGCCCGCCTGTAATAGTTCTGGAGGAACCCATCCATCGTTGGCCTTATCTCACCTGAGGCCAGGGCGACTGATGAGTTCGAGCCAAAAAGCTGCTCGATCGTGGCATCAAATCCCTCGATGGGATCCAGGATTGGCGTGCGAGACGGAAATAGATTGGCTGACACCCCCCTCTGGATTGGAAATTCTCTGCGTTCACCGGTTCTCGTCCCCTGCAGGGGCTGAGCAAATTCTTTGCACAACTGATCGGTCAAGCCATGAAACCCAACACCATCATCGTGACCAATCAAGTTGACCGTGGGATTCGGGTCGCCATCATATAGCCACCCCAAGATGTTGTCGAAACTTCTGTTTTCAAGCACAACCAAGACAACATGTTTGATATGGCGCTTCATCGGGCTAGAGGGGTCCATGCGTGAAGGATAGACAACCGGCCCCGCCTAACTGATCCACTCAAAAAACACGCACGCCCGAACTAAGAACGAATACGCTAAGTACTTCCGCCGGAGTAGCTCAGTTGGTAGAGCGACGCACTCGTAATGCGTAGGTCCAGGGTTCGACTCCCTGCTCCGGCTCTCGTATGTTTTGGCCTCTGAGGTGGGTTGACGAGTTCCTGCACTCGCTGGCGGGACAGGTGTTAGCCTCGACTCCTGGCGACCTTGGAGGTCCTAAGAAGAGACCTCCAAGTCGCATAGTCGCTCGGCTAACACCTGTCCCGCACTACGCTCACTCCGGAATTCTCGCCAACCCACCAACAGTCATCCATTGGGACGAGCCGGAGCGGAGCCGAAGACGCGACCTACACATACTCGTTTAAGAAAAGGGATAAGGATAGCTGTCGGGACGTATGGCGGTGCCATCGAGCCGGGTGAACACAAGTCCAGTATCCACCCAGCCAGGGCCAATTGCCAGGCGAGTCTTAGTTTGGCGCACCTTATGGTCCGACAGGGCGTCCATTAAGGGGATTGGCAGGTGTACCGTCTTTGGTTTACGGTTTTTTGGATAGCTCTTAGAAACTAGCTGACCCCCCGCATTCACGAGCGGCGCCGCCGCCGAGACTGTGCATGGGGTCTGCCGGTGTTGGGTTGAGTTCTGCCTCCTGTATGCAGAGCCACTTATATTGTGATAAGTTATGCATATGAATGGCCGACGGATTTTGTCCCCCACGGCTACATCTGAGCTAGCCGGAATGAAGCTAAGAGATATCTCTGATGCCATACTGTCATTGGGCGTACGGGCCATTACGACTTGGGAGGCTGCCCATCTTGCGGGCGTTTCCGTTGTAGCGGCCCGGCAGGCCCTCGGCCGCCAGGTCCGTTCTGGCAGCATGATCAGTCCGTCGAGGGGACTATGGGTTGCCGTCCCTCCCCAGTGGCGACGCTGGGAGCGTGTACCTGCATCGTGGTTCATTGAGCCTCTTTGCAGATTTCGGAATTTGTCTTATTACGTCTCGCTCCTGTCAGGAGCGGAACTCTACGGCGCAAGTCATCAAAAACCGCAAGTATTGCAGGTAATGGTAGATAAGCAATCCCGTCAGTTATGTGAAGGCAAGTGGCAACGCGTCGAATTTCATGTAAACAGCCAGAGCCGAAATATGCCCATCGCGGAACGTGTGGTTTCAGGTTCAACCCTCAGATGTGCTGTGCCTGAGCTAATTGTCTTGGAGCTCATGACTTGGCCTCAGTATTCTGGCGGTCTTTCTAATGTTGCTACGGTGTTGATTGAGCTCGACGAAGAGGCCGGTATCGACCGTGACCAGTTAGTGACCTTGAGTTCCCATTTTCCGAATTCGACCGTCCGTCGCCTCGGCTGGTTGTTTGACTTTTTAGGACTTGAATCGTCGCTGTTCAAACACGCCAAACCTGGTGCCAAGCCCGTGTTGCTCGATTTTGCAGGCTCCAAGGAAGGGCCTATAGACAAAAACTGGGGTATCGTCGTGAACACGAAAGTGGAGCCAGATTGATGAAATATGATCTATGACCATAAGCAACTCGGCCGTCACGAGCCAGGGCACAGCAGCCGCCCGCGCTATGTCTCAAAACTTGTCGGTTGAATGTTTGTGGTACATGTCGGTTAAGTTGACTAGGCGTACATCATGCCTGAGAGTTGCTTCGGCTTCAAGTTGTGGAGCGAAGCCCGAGATACTGTAGATCGCCAGTGTGACATTCGAGGTGTCGTAGTTTTTTGGCAAGAATGCTTTCGCTTGATCAAGACGACGTAAGACATTGGTATCGACTGGCTTAGTTCTTGCTTTGGCTTCTCCAATAACAACGATGCTAGGTTTTCCGTCTTCTTTGCGGCCGAGACCGACAATATCAATCTCGCCACCAAGGTCAGCTGGGGCTACCCGTTCTATTTTGGATTGCAGGGCTGTCCAGCGGCGACAGAAATCTTCGAAGGCGGGACCTAACACTTGGGTTTTATAGCGGCGATCTGTCAGTTCGGCGTCTATTGGCAAGCCGGCATCAAGATCAGCAAGAGCTGGTTCGATACAGCCAAACCATACGCGAGCTAGCGGAACTGCTAGCCGGTAGGTGTCACGGTTTTCTCTGAAGGCGTCCGGAACACGACGCACTAGACGATACTGTTGAAGAACTCTGAGGCGGCTCTCAATGGTTTGAGTTCGTTGTCCGAGCCTGCCAGAAATTTCTGATAGACGATTGGCGCCCAATGCAACAGCACGAAGAACGCTGGCATAGGCTGTCAGATCACGTTGGCCAGGGAATCTCATCAGGTCACGAGCTTCAGTAAAAATTGCTCGATCTGGAGCCATGAGCTCACGCGAAACCCAACGACTCGGAGTTTCGCCCTCAACCGGAATATCGACTTTTAAAAGCGTGCGATAGGCAGGAATTCCGCCAAGAGCGGCGTAGATAGTAAATGCCCTGCCTGGATCATCGGCCAAGTCCCAAAATGATGCGTCACTAATGTGATCAAATGGGTGTACATCTAAACGAAGACTGCATCGCCCGGCCAGTGGACCAGTCGAGTCCGCTAGAGCTTCCATCGTAGATAGCGCTGATCCACAGAGAATCACTCGAGACGGTGGCGCTTCGGGATCATCGCGCACAGTATCAAAAGCATTCTGAAGCAAAGACGCAAACTCGGGAACCGAATCTAAAACATAAGAGACTTCATCCAAAATTATCGGCGTTGCATTGCCATCTTTAGCTAGAAAGAAGAGGTCTTCACAAGCGCTTTGCCAATCCGGATAGGCTAACGGCACACGCAATTTTCGCCATTTTGCTACAGCGGCACCTAGCTGATCTAGATGCTCTTTGGCAGCTGTACGCGCCGGAAAAACATGGTAAAACCCGCCATATTGTTTGGCAATACGGCGCAACAAGAACGTTTTCCCTACGCGCCGCCGACCAAGCACCACACCCAGCAAGGCTTGTCGGTCGGAATCATCCACGAAAGACTCCAGGGCCGACCATTCACGTTCTCGATCAAAGACATCTTTAGGCTTCATTTGTACAACTATAGTCGTACAAATCACAACCGTACATCTTAAGCACGCATCTGCAAGCTGAATACGAGGCAGATTTTGCAACATGTTGGATTCGTGACGCTGGGTAATCCCAGTAGAACGCACCAATCCACACCTATGGTTACCAGGCGAGATAGCCGAAAACGCACCCGTAATGCGTAGGTCCAGGGTTCGACTCCCTGCTCCGGCTCTTGTTATTTGACCTGATTGGTTTCTTGGGCCTGAAGGGAATTCGCGGATTAGAACCTTGATCGCATCGTCAAAAAGAGCTTGTATTGCCTGAGTTATGGAACAAACAGCAACATCGGCAGGCATAACAGAAATATTTGAAATATCACCTGTGGGGCCACAGCCCGCGGTTGGCCAGCCCCGAACCACATGGGCCAAATACCTTGTGTATCCAGGAGCTGTTTGGCTTCTATCTAGAGCATTCCTGTTGTTCAATATCTACGGACTTAGCGTCTTCGCGCCCCTACTCAAAGGGCGCGTGGAGAGTTTCTGGGGTGGGGCCCTGAATTTCTGGGATGCAGGACTGTACGCAAGCATTGCGGTACATGGATACAACCAGATTGGATCAGCGCCAAACAGTGTCGCCTTTTTCCCGGCTTATCCAGCTTTACTGCGATACACCAGCGTCATCACGGGACTGGCACCAATAGATTTGGCAGCACCGGTCACAATGATCTGCTCCCTCGTAGCCGTGTTGCTCTTGTGGGTGCTCGTCTACCAGCTTGTCGATGACCGCAAACTTGCCGACCGAGCGTGCTTGATCTTCTCATTCTTTCCGGGAACATTCGTACTCAGCTCGGGCTACTCAGAGGGTTTGATGCTGGCTTTAGCCGTTGGCTGCTTGCTGGCGTTGCTGAAAGAACGATGGCTGATAGCTGGACTCTTGGCAGCATTGGCTACGGCCACGCGCCCGAACGCGATCGCCCTGGTAGCTGCTTGCACTTGGGCAGCTGTTGTGGCTATCAAGACCAAACGCCAGTGGTGGGCCTTACTTGCGCCGGCCCTTGCCCCGTTAGGTTTCATCGGTTATATGATCTGGCTACGTGTGCTTACCGGCAGTTGGACAGCCTGGTCTGACGCGCAAAGGAAAGGGTGGCAAGAGTACATCGACTTTGGTTGGAACCTCTTAAAGCAATTTTGGGCTTGGATCACCAATCCATTTGGGCTAGGTGTGACTGGGGCAGCTGGGCTCAATAGTTATGCCCTTTGGGTGGTAGGCCTGAGCGTGATCTTTCTTGTCATCTCTGCCATATTCATGTTCAAATGGAAGCCACCCGGATTTGTCTTTGCGTACACCTACGGGATTATCGGTTTGTCAATCATTTCACACACCCTGGGGCCCAGACCGCGCTTCATCATGACAGCATTTCCCTTAATTGTGGCAGTGGCGATCGCCCTCAAGGAACGCTGGGTTGGCCCGGTAGTTGCTGTTTCAGCAGGGCTTCTCTCTCTGCTCACAACAATCTCGTTACTCTCGCTGTTGATCACACCCTAGAGAAGATGCGCCTGTCAGCGATAGCCGCCTTCGCCGGCCGCTACGTATTTCAACTCGAGCAGGGCATCTTCAACGACAAATTGAGCGTTGGCGTAGCCTGCTAGGGCCTCGCCGTGGCTATGCAAGATGTCGATCGCCCGCACTGCCCCATTGACACCGATGTTGGTAGCATTCTCACGCAATTGGGCGTCGGCCTCCGGGTTAAGCACCTCGGCACCAGTCAGTACGGCAAAGACGTCTCGATACCAACCGGCCAGGGTCGCCAAGAAATAGCGTCGCTGCAATATTGCTTGGGCACGCTGGGCACGTTTGTGTTTTTCTTCCAACCCCGAGAGCGCCGAGTTCCGCGTTCTGGCCCCGACCACGGACTTCTTTTTTCCTGTGACAGCTTCACCCATGTAAGATGCCAATTCATCCTTCTCTGCAGCTTGTTGTGACTTAAGCTCGTCAGCGGCCTGATCGAAGTCGGCATTGACTTCTTGGGCCAAGTCGTAGACAGACTCTTGGGCTAATCGAGCCGGCACGGTCAACCAGTAAATGCGCCGTTGCAACCATCTGGCGTCGGCAGCGAGCATCTGGGCAAATTCGAGTGACCCCGTTGCCCGAACAAGGCTTGCGTAGTCACTAGCGGCACCGGCACCAACTGGCGAACCTGTTTCGGATTCCCCGATTTGCCCCGGGACTAGCTGGTTCAGCTGGCTTGCCAAATATTCCCCGGCAGCTTCATACGAAAGGGGCGGCACGGTCACTGTTACACAGCGAGACACGATCGTGTCGAGAATGACAGTCTCATCTTGTGCGCACAGAATAAACGTCGTGGCAGACCCTGGTTCCTCAAGAGTCTTCAAGAGAGTAGACGCTACATCCGGCGTCAACGCTTCGGCCTCGGTCAACAAGATGACTTTTCGACTCGCCTCCAAGGGCCGTCGCTGCCCATGAAGGAGAATCTCATCTTGCACCTGGCTCATCAGGTAGGCAGAACTGCCGGCTGGCTCTATCTCTACGCAGTCTGGATGCACTCCCCTGCTAACTGCAGAGCGCCGCCGAGTCTCGATCTCGCCCGAGGCCTCGATCTCCCGTGCTTCAGGATTACCCTCGACCCCATCGAGTGACTCGCCATCAGGCCCGTCACCCGATCCGGCCATCAACGAAGTGGCCAGAGCCCTCGCCGCCAGGAGTGTCTGGCCCGATGCTCCCACCAACAAATAGGCGTTGGCTGGCGCTTCTCGGGCAGCGACAACCAACCGCTCAAGTGGCGTCTGGGCGATATCAGCTACAGCTACAGCTTTGGTCACAATTCAATCCCTCGTTCGTCGGCACTGGTGCGTATACATTGCCAAACTTGCTTTGATAACTCTTGTAGCGGCCGAGTCGCATCCACGATTGGCGCCTTCTCTCGTTCGGCCAGGCGAATGAAAGTCTCGCGCACCCGGTTGTGGAAGTCTTTGCCTTCTGCCTCGATGCGGTCCTTGTCGTTGCCAACACGAGCTAATCCCACCTCGACGGGCACATCCAAGACAATCACAATAGGCTGATGACTCAGTCGCTCAATGGCGTGTTCATTGAGACCAGCGATGGCTTCCTCACCAAGACCTCGAGCGACACCTTGATAGGCCACCGAAGACCAGACAAATCGATCACTAATCACGTCGTTGCCACGGTCAAGGCTTGGCTGCACAATCTCAGCAACATGCTGGGCCCGATCGGCCGCATAAAGCAAGGCCTCTGCCCATGGATCAATATCCGCGCCGCCAGGGCCTGTCCCCAGTCGGAGCAGCATTTGCCTGAGGCCAGCGCCAAGAGCAGTCGCTCCCGGTTCAAAAGTCTCCACGACCGTGCGGCCGCGATCACGCAACCGCATGGCCAACTCGTTGACCTGGGTGCTCTTGCCGGCACCCTCACCCCCCTCAAATACAACAAACAGGTTGCCTGTCATGACAAATCAGTCTTGCTGTTAGGATGGCTTTGGGCGAACGACTCGATCCCCTTCACCTGGCGTAACGCCCATAATCCAGTCGCAAAAACCAAAATTGCTCCTAACCAAAAAACCATGCGTGTGCCAGACAGTTGCAGCCGGAAGGCCCAAAAATCGATGCCGCCATCAGCCACGCTTTGACGTATGAA
Source organism: Acidimicrobiia bacterium (assembly GCA_038904395.1). Classification (GTDB taxonomy): domain Bacteria; phylum Actinomycetota; class Acidimicrobiia; order UBA2766; family UBA2766; genus JBCKKC01. Next base: position 19,670 of record JBCKKC010000006.1, read on the forward strand.
CTTCGAGAATATACCCGCTAGGAGTGGCGCAATCGTCATGGCCAACAAAATGCAAAAGCGCATGATCGTCAAGAGAGCGGCGAACACCCGGCCCCGCAACTCATCGGTAACAGACTTTTGCATCGAGGTAAACCCGCAAATATAGGTAGTGCCTGAGGCCACTCCAAAGAGGCCTGTGGCAACCAAGGCAATCGACAATCTCGATAGACTGGCGATGAGAAATAAGAACACGCCGCATGCCACCATACCTAGCGAGAATAGGTAGAGCAGTGACCACCCAGGCTTGGAGCGATTAATAATAATCACACCCACAATGCCTAGCGCCGCCCCAAGGCCCAGAGCGGTGAGGATCAACCCGTAAGCGGCAGGGCCCCCGTTCAGGTCACGCGTGGCGAAGGTAGCTCCGAGCGGAATCACCGAGCCGGCACCGATCAGCGCCACGCCCATGCCGATGATGACGACACGCACAACCTGGGAAGACCTAATGTAGCTGAGCCCGTCCTTGAGCTCCCGGAACGTTTGGCCCATGTCGATACCATGCAGTTCCCGACTGCGCCGTGGTCGAGTTGTTCCCTCAGGCAAGCGGAGCGAATAGACGAGCAGGCCAGTTGCAAAAAACGTGAGGGCATCGAACCAAATGGCGAGCGTCTCTTGGCTGAAGGCCCCGGCGAGTGGCACATTCAGGGCCCCAAACCAGGTTGCCACAGCCGCCAGCGTCGAGAACAACGCCGCACCGATAGGAAACGTTCCATAGGCAGCAACCATGCCCAGCGAGTTTGCGTTTGCCAACTGACGCGGCCCCACCATATTAGGCACCAACGCTTCTTTAGCAGGCATCCACACGATTGAAAACAGCTCAAGCAGAAACGAAATCACGAGGAGCTGCCAAATTGCCGTCACAAACGGCAACACGAGCATGATGGCTCCACGCGATATGTCACAAATGATCATCGCGTGGCGTCGATCCCATCGGTCCACCAACACGCCCGCCACTGGGGCAAGCAAAAAACCCGGCACGATGCGGGCAAACATGACCAAAGCGGTAGCGAGAGCGGCGTTAGCTTGACCTAGACGGGTTGCTAAGGCCACAATGGCAGCTAGGCCAATCCAGTCGCCCAGGCTGGCCACAACCTGAGCCATCCACAGCCGCATGAAATTACGGTTGCGAAATACTGACGTGGTCGACGGACCAGACTTAGCAGCACTGGGTTCTACCGCAGGCTTAGCGCGAGACTCATCGGCCTCGTCTTCGTTTCGAGAATTGTCCCCGGCCAAGTCAAATCCTCTGCAAAAAATCGGGCAATCTGCACAGATTAGACGCTTCTTGCCTGTGATAACAGTATTTAGGGATGAAAACGACCCGCCGATTAGCAAGATCGGTAGACCGTTACGCAACGAGGCGTTGAACGAGCTGCTCGATAGCCTCTTTGGGAAATCGTCGGTGGCCTCCGAGAGTGAGCATGTGGGGGATCTTGCCTTCTTTGGCCCACCGGCTCACCGTTTTAGCAGAAACATGCAAGAGGGCCGCCGCTTCGGAGGCAGTAATATATTCGGCTGGCGGGGCAGATTCTTCTTGAGGGGCCGGCTCTTGTGCCTTCATTGGAGTATCTCGTCAAAAGTTGGCTTCCGATTGATCAGCCGTGAACGGATATATCGCCACGCTCACTGCTAGTTATCTCTTCGGCACAATTCGCCCCCGCCGCAATAGGTCATTTGCCCCAAATCGTATAATTCGCCCGTCACCGTTGGCTAGCTGGCCAGGAGGCCCTTGAGCGTCATACCAAGGAAAAATACGATTACGATCTCGCTCACAATCCAGGAATTCTTCGTCATCCAGTTTCGCATCTTGGGCAATGCCCTGTCGGCCTTCTTGCCCAATATCAACAGGATGATCAGAGGAAGGCCAGCAAGAATGACCGTCACCCCCACAAATACCAAGCTGTGCCACCATGGCTCACCTTGACGAACTAGAGCTGTGCCAACAGTGATCATGGCGACCAGATCGGTGGGCATGAGCAGAAACAAGACAAACCCAATCGTTACCGCAAACTCGGGCGACGCTGCTTGCAACTTGGTCATCCACTTTGGCGGGTGAGTCTCTTTACGCCGCAAGAATACAATCACCACCAAGATCACCAACAGTGCTAATACTGCAATGTCGATCACCTGACCGGAAGAGCCCTTGTGGCTAGAGGCACCAGCCAGTGACCTGACCGATCCCACCACAAAATATGTAACTGAAACCCCGAGTGTGACAGCCGCGCCCACGCCACAAAGGAATGCAAGCGAATTAAGCCGAGGTTTCGCGCTCGTTGCCAGCAAGACCGCAGTAATGATCTGTGGGCCAGCAATCATTACGAATGCCAACGGCAACACAGTCAAGAGGTTGGTCACGGGCACGTCCTCTCATAGATATCGCCTCACCGACTACCGGCCAGAGACGGTGGATTCGTCAAGCCAGATAATCCTACCGTGCATGATCACTGGTGAAGACCAGCGGCACCTCGTGACATCGCCAAGATGCCCCTCAGCGGATGCAGGTCCGAAATTGCGGGCAGCGTTCCGGCACCAATAATGCAGCAAGATGGGGCAGACTCCCGTTGGTCGAGGCCGGTTCGTTGAACGAACCCAAACTCGGCTATTGCACGATTGGTGCAACACTGGCACTCGTCACTTTCCAGAGGGTGCCGTCGGTCACTGTCGTGAAGTACACGGAACTTCCGTCCCTAGTGGTCGCTACTGAGGTCGGATAATCAGAAAGATCTTTCGCAACGTCGGGCATTGGCGTGCCTGATAGGTCATTCATTTTTATGGAACTCGCGTCCGTCAATCCGTCTGCGACGTAGGTGTTGCCGAGATTGTCAACAGCCACGCCACGCGGTAACACAAAATTGTAGGCTACCCTCACTCCAGCCACCAGCGGATTGCTAACGCTAGTCTTCCACAGTCCATCCAAATTGGTGTAGTACAGGGTCTTGCCATCACTGGACAATGTCAGACCTTGAGGCGCTGGGTCTGGCGAAAATGAGCCCGTTAGGCCGGCCTTGGATCCTGTAATGATGGTGGTCTGCTGGTTCAGCGGATTAACCCCGACTGCAGCAATTATGCCTCCGCCGGCGGCAACCTGGGTGTAGCCAGCAGGCCAGCCCGATGACCATGTGAACAGACTTGGACAGGACCAACTTGCGAGAGGGACTACAAGGGGGTGGCAAGCGGGCCCTACAGACATACTGTAAATGCCGGGACCATCATAACTAGAATCTGCGAGGTACATGGTGCTGCCGTCACCCAAAACTGCCACAGACTCCGCCCCTGACGGAGCCGACGGAGCATTCTTTCCAGAGGGGCTAAAAACCCAGATCTGGTAGTTGGCTGCAACATAGACGTTGTCGGCTTTGTCAACGGCCACCCCCCGAGGATTGTCCATCCCAGCCTGAATCGCTACGGGCTGCGAGGCAAACGGGCTGCTCCAAACCTTTGAGTCAGTACGGGTCGTGAAATAGATACGGCCATCGGCAGATACCGCTACGCCCCATGGGCCCTTAGGTGAGCTTCCAACAAACGCCGACGGAGCTCGCTGGCTACCGGCGTTGTTGTACACACCTACAGTGTTAGCGCCATAATCGGCCACATACACGTGTCCGGCAGTTGCCCCTACGGTTCCAATAGCCACTCCCTGCGGGGTGACCAAGTTTGAAACGAGAACTTGTGGTGTTTGCCAGTCGTATGACAACCCCTTCGAAACCAGCTGGCCACCCCCCGATCCTGTTCGCTCTGTCGTATAGTAGATAGTGGTCGCAACAGACTGCTGAGTCACCGCAACGCCGGTCGGGTAGTTACCAGACCCCATGTCCGACTTCGACACAACATCGGTTATCAGCTTTCCGGTTGACTGATACTCATGGATAGCTTGATTATTGAAGTCCGCTACGAAGATATGGCCCTGGCCGTCGACTGCAACCCCACGCGGATAGTCGAGTCCCGACACAAGTTGTTGAGGGGCCAACCAAGCTGTGCCGGACTTCACAGCCCTCCACAACTCGTGGACGGTGGTGTAATAGACGGTGCCACCATCGCTAGTCACAGCAACGGCTGTTGGCTTATCGTTTGTAATACCAGCGACCACGTCACCACTGTGGATCCCAAAGCTATTGAACATTCTCACGGCGCCACCGCCATAATCGGCAACATACATATTGCTTGCCGCGTCGACAGCCATGCCCAGTGGCCCATTCAGATTGGTCCCTGCAGCAGCTTCACCCGCTGTATGCAACAGGCTGCTTCGAGAGCTCCGAGATGTGCCGAGACACCCAACGCTAGCCACCGCACATGCCAGAAGGATAGCCACTACTTTCGAGGCCAAAGAATGCCGCACTGACCTACCCCCTGCAAGCCTTCACGATCCCAAGAGACCAATTGTCTCAAATCCGTACAATTGCCACAAGTCTACACCAACTGACCTTAGGTAGTGCTAGCCACCACGCGCTCTGCACAATTCACGTCGCCTAAGAACTGGCCCCCGGTCACTTGCGCCCGCAACAATGCAAAGGCAGCAACCCGGATTGACTACCGTGGCAATCAGGGGACTCAACGAGAGAGGCGGAAGCCTTTGGGGGTGCGGAGCCAAACGTCGGCGGGGGCGAACAGACTGTCGAGTTCGTCGAGCCGCTCGAGCACGGACTGATCACCCCAATGCTCAATTGCCACGCCGTGTTTGCCCCGGAATGGGCGCTTGGGCAACTGTTGCCCGAGAGCCTCGACGGCCAATTGGAATCCAGCGATGGGCCGGTCCGACAATGGCGTGAGACGACGACCCTCAAATTGGAGGATCGGCAGACCATCTTCGAGGACAAGCCAGGCTCCGACAGAGCGTCGAATCCCTCGGAAAGAGAGCACACTCCCCCACGGATTGGCCGGATCCGTAGCGGCCATCACCGTGTAGTGGAGCAACTCTTGAGCCAGTTGGCCTCCTGGCTGTTGAGCCCCGTTCTCACTCACGGGTGCCAGACCCTCTCGGAGCAAGTCAACCGTCGAGGCGGTAGCAAACTGAATCCCTGATAGGCCCTCCACAAAATAGCCGCGCCGCAGGTCACCGCGGGTTTCATATTCATCAAGCACCAACCGGAGTTCAGCCCAGCTCGCCCGCCAATTTTCCGCCGATACCATCTCTTTAGCAATCACCCCATAGCGTCGCAAAAGAATATCGATCACTTCTCGAGCGTGATGGCCTTGCACACTGGGACGCAACGCACTCCAGCGCCCCTCATGAACTGAGCGACGAGTAGGAAGCCGCGGACGACCAGGCCGCCGTTGTGAACCGCCACCAGCCTTGGGCTCCCGGCTGAATTGACGCGCCGGGGCGAAAGCATCGTTGGTGATTGAGCCGTTGTGGGCGAGTCTGGCGAGGCTAGTTCGCAACGCCTCCTCGCCAATTGACAATGCTTCAACAAGTTCATTCGTGCGCCACCCGCCACCGCGTTGCAGGAACGTCAAGACAGTCACGTCCGCAGGATCAAGAACTGAATCCTCTGACGCCGACTCGACCAGACCCACATTGTCTTTATGCATGAATGCCACTCGGTCACCGGCCAACCCCTGCCAAACCCACTCTCCGGTGGCCAACAACGCATCTAGCAACGCCGGCTGATAGTCATCCAAACGGGCCGGCAAGATAACCGTATGGACTAGGCTCACCGGCAAGGGTGACCCCTCGAGCTACCCAAGAACCGCCTCAAGCCCATGAGCACCTGCCGGACGAGGATCCTCACCAAAATGGAGTCGGCCCAGCACGGATGCATACCGGGCGGGATCGATAGGTTTGGCCCTGTGGCGCAGTATTGACAGACTGCGCCGGTGCAGCTTGGCGAGAACATCTGAGCCGACCCATTCTTGAGTAGTCCCATTAGGGGTAAATTCGCCTCGACTCAGAATCCCTTCGGCACGCAGAAAGTCCAAGACAGCTTGGGTCGCTTCGACGCTGAGGCCGTAGCGACTGGCGAGTTCTTCGGTTGTAAAAATGCCTCGACCCAACGCACAGCGGCGCAGCCACTGGCTCGCAGCCTCATCCAGCGGCTCGCCCGGGGCGGGAGCGGCCCTCACCGAAACAAATTGATCCGCCTCATCGGCCATAACCCATCGATCCGAAACTTGGAGCACCCGGCTTCCAAGCGCGCTCAGCGCTGCGCTCACGTCACCCTCGTAACGTTCCGCCAGCTCTGCCGTGGTCAAGTCGCCGAATCTTCTCAACAGATCAGCCAGAGAGTCCGGGTCTTGGGCTTGCCAGCCTCGGGCGGTACGGCTGACTTGGGCGGATACCTCTTCGATCGCCGCCGGCTCAAGCAAGTCTCGTAGACCCTTGTCGCCGATCACGGCCGCTAGGAGGTCACGGTTCACACTCAAACTGGCTGCTTGGGCCTCGGCCTTGGGAGCATCGCCTTGATAGAGATACTCGAAAACAAATCTCCACAGCAGGCCGCTTGCAAAGGGCGAAGCGCTTGCGCCGTGAACTTGCGCCACCTCGAGAGACCCTTTGTGAATGCCAGCGATAAGTTCTTCCAGGCTCGCGATGTCCATGACATCTTCGAGACACTCCCGATACGTTTCCACCAAGACCGGAAAGTCCGGATCACGACCGGCGACAGCCATGAGATCGGCGGCACGCAAACGCTGCAACCACAATGGGGTGCGCTGGCCGGGCCGGCTGCGAGGCAAAATGAGGCTTCGGGCCGCGTTCTCTCGAAACCGTGAGGCGAACAATGCCGAGTGGGCGAGTTCAGATGTGATCAAGTCACGTAAGCCGGTTGGCCGCAGCAGACGTAATAAGCCGCCGGGCGGTTCCGTTTCGATATCAGGGAAACGTAATACGATTCCGTTGTCGGCATAGGTCCATTCGATACTCAGACCGAGCCGTGCCCGAATCAGAGCGGTGAGAGCCAACCCCATTGCCAAGTTGACCCGGGCCCCGAACACACTCAATATCACGACTCGCCAGTCACCAATTTCGTCGGGAAAGTATTCAACAACAATCCGCGTGTCTGTTGGCACTACTGCCCGCTGCCTTTGTTCGCCAACGAAATCGACCAGTTGCTTGACTGCCGCTGGATCGAGCTTGCAATCGGTGGTTAGCTTGCGTGCGAGTTCGTCTCCGGGGGGCAACTCTCCGGGAGGCAAGTCAACTCCGGGGGTCGATTCCTCCCCCAAGGCTGAATCCAATTGCGCTAACAGCTGGCCGACGGCAATACCCAATTCTCGTGGTCGCCCCAGACCCTCGCCACGCCAGAACGGCATGCGCCCCACCGCTCCGGTGGCTTCGGTAACCGAAATGCGGTCACGTCCAATCTCGGCGATCCGCCACAGGCTCGAGCCCAATAAAAATGTGTCGCCCGGTTTGGATTCGAAAACAAACTCCTCGTCGAGCTCACCCAAGCGAACCTTCGTGCCCAACAGGAAGACCGGAAAGAGCCCTCGATCGGGTATCGTGCCCCCCGAAACCGCCGCTAAATGGCCAGCCCCAAGACGACCCCGCAATTCGTCGGTGGTGCGATCCCAAGTGAGCCGAGGCCGGCCGACCGATAGATCTGGGTCACGCACTTCGCCGGCCACCATAGCCAGCACCGAATCAAAAGCAGCCCGCGGCAAGCTGCGGTAACACTCGGCCCGGGTAACGATTTCAAAGAGCTCGTCAGCGGATAGATTCTGCACCGCCACTTCTGACACGATGTGCTGGGCAAGCACGTCGAGACAGTTACGTGGCGTAGAAAGAGCTTCAACGTGGCCGGCCATCATCAACTCAGCCAGGGCGGCGGTCTCGACTAAGTCAAGGTTGTGCAGCGGATAAATCCGCCCCCGGGCCCGGGCACCGATAAAATGTCCGCTGCGTCCAACTCGTTGCAACCCCCGGGCAACCGATTTGGGTGATTCCACTTGGCAGACAAGATCGATGGCACCCATATCAATACCCAATTCCAGGGTGCCTGTCGCAACAAGACACGGCAGTCGGCCCTGCTTGAGGGCCTCTTCGAGCTCGCCGCGCACCTGGGCGGACACACTTCCGTGATGTGCCCGCGCTAGCTCTGTCGATGCGGCGGGAGTGTCTGGGTCAGTATCAACCTCTTGGGCCGAAGATTCCGCCGCTTTGTTGATCCGATCCACCAAGGTCTCGGCACCACGACGATTGTTGACAAAGATGAGTGTGGAACGACTCCCTCGAACATCTTCTACGAGTCCAGCCGTGATTTCATCCCATACTTGCGTTGGCTCGGCAAGTGGACCCCCGATCACCTCCAGATGAATCGGGCGCTTTCTACCCGAATCAACAATTGCCGGTCGAGAGTGAGCACCGCCCACAAATAGTGCTGCTCCTTGGACTGGCTCTACCGTGGCGGAGAGGCCGATCCGCTGAATTGGGCGCCCGGCGCCCCGCTCGGGGCCACGATTCCGGGCAACCAAGGCGGCCAGACGCTCCACGCTGACCGCCAAGTGCACACCCCTTTTGGAACCCATCAGGGCGTGCACCTCGTCAAGAATGACAGTCCTTACGTTGCTGAGTGTGGGGCGAGCCCGCTTTGACGTGAGCAGCAAATACAACGATTCGGGCGTTGTGATCAAGATTTGGGGCGGCTTGCGGATCAGGGCTTGTCGTTGCGCCGGGGTCGTATCGCCGCTACGAACACCTACCGTGATTGGCGCTAGCGTTGGGTCCAAGGCCGCTATCCCCGCAATAGGCAGGCCCAGATTGCGTTCGATATCGTAATTGAGTGCCTTGAGAGGCGAAACATACAGCACGTCCACGCCAGACAACGTTTCACCGGAGGAGAGCTCGCCAACCAGCCGATTCAGCGCCCAAAGAAATGCAGCCAGCGTCTTGCCGGATCCGGTCGGAGCGCAAACAAGCGTGTCATCACCAGCAGCAATATGTTCCCACGCACGAAGTTGGGCCTCTGTTGGCTCGCCCAAATTCGTCAGGAACCAGTCACGCACTTGCCACGTAAAACTATTGAGTTGAGTATTCCGGCCATCGCCGCCGTCGGAAACCATTCACTGCCCTCTCTCGTCATTGCGAGCGCAGCGAAACAACCTAGTCCGTCACGTGCGTTTCCGTAGGTGTGAAGTCCCGGACTAGGTTGCTTCGTCGCCCAGAGCCGCTCCTCGCAATGACGAGCATGACGGAAAAAATTAGGTATAAATCCCTAAAAAATTATAGGTCGAGCGACTCAGTGCCGATAGGCAACAAAACGACGAGATCTAGGTCGAAGGATTGTTGCCATGGAATCGATATCTAGTTGGGCCACCAAACTCAAGGAAGACCATCCGCAAGAGAAAGTCCGCCATCTGACTCCGCTCGATAGCCAGACCGAATCACACACCAAGGCGCTTAGCATCCTTGTCGTAGAGGACAGTAAGGCGCAAGCGATGTCTCTGCGTAAGCAACTTCAGTCCAAAGGGTTCGCTACCGAAGTTACTAAATCCGGCGAAGACGCCCTGGCGGCGCTGCACAACGATACCGCCTACGATGTTGTGCTCAGCGATGTGTTCATGCCGGGAATGTCCGGATACGAATTGTGCTCGGCCATCAAAGCCAGCCCACAACTTAGCCACGTCACTGTGCTCCTCCTGACCACGCTTGACGATCCACTCGACATCATCCAAGCACTCGAAGCGCGAGCCGACAACTTCATTAGCAAGCCATATGAAATCGACCGCCTGGTAGAGCGCATGTATGACGTGATCGCCAACAAGCATGCCCGAGAAGAGCTCCACCTGGCAGGCGGTCCTGAAGGTTACATTCACTACCTTGACAAGCAGTACTTCATCAATCTGGATCGCGACCAGATTCTCGATTTCGTCGTCTACACATTCAAGGACAGCGGCTGGCGCCGCAAACTTTTTGGAATTACCCCCGAACTCGCCGCCCGCCACCGGACCAACGGCGGCTATTCAGCCAGGGGGAGGGTGAATTTGAAGGTGGCTCCTTGGATGGGAGTGTCTTCGAGCCAAATCTGACCCTTCTGGCTTGTGACGAGCTGTTTACACAGGTAGAGACCGATGCCAAGACCACCCGGATGGCTACCGTCCGTCACTTGATATAGCCGATCAAAAATGCTGTCTGCCTCGCCAGGATCAATCCCGGGGCCGGTGTCGACCACCGACAGGCATATCATTTTGCCCTCGCCGTCAACTGTGGACGCCGGAGCGGCCTTGCGCATAGCACCCCGATCGGCCCCAAACTGAAGGATCTCGATAACCTCCACTACTGCGACATTGCCCTCAGGCCTGGGCTGATCGGCACTCTCGATTACTTGAGCGCCGACAGAAACCGAGCCACCTTCTGGGGTGAATTTGATGGCATTCGTAACCAGGTTCATCAAGATCTGTTGCAAGCGATTCGGGTCACACAAGGCCGAAGGCAGCTCGTCGGCAGGATCAACGAAATTGTGTAGGGAAAGCCCCAGGCTCTCAGCTTTAACTTGAAGTGCATCCACTACCTGCTGCACCACGGCTGCCACAGAAACCCTTCTCGGCATAACAGTCAACTTGCCCGACTGAATACTGGACATGTCAATGAGATCGCCAACCATTGCCTTGAGGCGAACAAGATTACGGTTGAGAATAATCAGCAGTTCCCTTTGGTCGACGCTGAGTTCGCCGACATTGCCCCCTATGAGCAGGTCCAACGCTGCCAACCCGGCACTCAAGGGAGTGCGAAGCTCATGAGAAACGTTGGCAATGAAGTCTTCACGCAACCTAAGTTGTTGCCTCTGGATCAACTTACGCTCGATCGCGTACCGTATCGCCCGCCCTAGCTCGTCAGGACTGAGATGCTGTTTGACTAGGTAGTCCTGTGCACCGGCGTGCACAATTTCTAGAGCAAGCTGCTTACTATCGTGCCCGGTCAGTACGACAATTGCCGCCTGGCCAGCCGAAGAGATGATCGATTCGACTGTTTCAATCCCCGAAGTGTCAGGCAGGGTCAGATCGAGAAGAATTAGATCGTAGTCACTGCGCTCAAGGCGGACGAGCGCGTCAGCACAAGTCTGCACGTGATCGAGCTCGTAGTGGAGATCGGTCTGGCGGGCTACCGCATATCGGACCAACATGGCGTCGCCAGGATCATCCTCGACGAGCAGCACCCGAACAGCCCTAGTTTCGTGGGGGGCCGGCACATCGAGCCAGCTGGGTTGAGGTGTCATAAGCAATCCAGCTTCAGCTAACAGGTAAATTTCGGTCTTTTAGCAGCAAGCAACCGTTGGAACTATTCCGTTACAAGCATACATGAGGGCCCGTCGGAGAATTACTAGCGCGTTTAAGCCCGGATGACCCCGAACAGCCCGCGTAGGTGGATCAGGATGCTGCAGCGACGGCTTGGAGCTTTGATTGGAGAATCGAGAGCGGCACAGCTCCCTCAACTTTTTCCACGACTTTAAGGTCTTTGTCAAGGATGAAGAAATTGGGAGAACTCCTCACTCCCCATTCGCTGCCGATCTGATTGTCAGGGCCATTGAGAAGGGTAGGCATCGTGAGCCCAGCGTGTTTGATGAATGCCTCAGGACTGTCATAGGGCGGCGGGGCGTTGATCTTCTGGCCCGACCCAACCGAGACAAAATTGTATTTTGATCCCGACTGTTTGTAGAGCTGCTCAATTCCGGGCATCGACGTGAGGCAGTGGGAGCATGTACTAGACCAGAAAGCAACCAGGGTTGGCTTGCCTTTGTATGACTCCAAGTTGAAGTCCTGACCATTCACGACATCTGGGCCAGCCAGTGGTGGAGCAGGCGACCCCTTGGGCAACACCTTGGGTGGTGGAGCGGCATTCGACGGAGCCGTGACCGCCGTCGGTCGAGCGGCAGATGTAGGCTCCGACCTGCCAGAAGACAATACAATCCCGAGAACAATCACGCCGGCCACAGCAGCTATCACCACAAACAAGAAGATATTCCTGTTCGACTTGGGCGGTTCATTGAGCGGCGGTGATTCTTGGGCGTCGGACTGAAGGGTCTCGGTGGGCATTAATCAAAATTAGCCGTGATGGGGGAGGTTATCTTAGGCATTCAGCTCCAGACGGGCCAGAGTGTCGCTGCAACCCTTTCGTCATTGCGAGCCCTGGGCTTTGACAGGGCGTGGCAATCCAGACTTTACTGTGTTGCGAGCACAGCGAGCAATTCAAATGGATCGAGTCTGATGATAGAGTCCTGCTTGCTACGCTCGCAGAATATTTGAAGCCTGGATTGCCACGTCGCCCCAGAGCTGGCTCCTCGCAATGACGAGAAGGGACCGTTACGACCCGGCTGCCTGGAGTTTCGGTAGCAAGGCTGAGGGGGGCACCTCTCCGGTCACGATGTCGGAGACCTTTAGGTCCTTGTCGAGAATGTAGAACTTGGGAAGGTTCTTGACGTCCCAAGCTTTCCCGAACTTGTTGTCCTTCGTATTGAGGACCGTCGGCAGCGTTATTCGAGTGTGCTTGATGAAAGAGTCAGGACTATCGAACGGTGGCGGCGCCTGGATTTTTTGACCAGTGCCCACAGAAACGAAGTTGTACTGCGATCCGAATTGTTTGTAGAGCTGCTCGATTTGAGGCATTGTGGCCAGACAGTGCTGGCAGGCGCTTCCCCAAAACGTAACCAGTGTTGGCTTGCCTCTGTCTGATTGCAGATTGAATGGCTGGCCATCAATTACGTTCTTTCCGACCAGTGGGGGTGCAACCGATCCTTTGGTGACCGTCTTGGCAGATTCACCACCAGAAGACAACAAAATCACCAGGCCTGTTGCCGCCGCCACCAACCCAATCACGACGATTATGGCAACGTTGCGTTTGGTGTTGCTCGACCCGCGAGCCTTCTTGATCACCTTGGAACTCTTGGCCTGTTGCGCCTTCTTGGATTGTTGCGGCCTCTTGGATTGTTGCGACTTAATCGCGCCGGGCCGCCGGTTTTGCTTAGCCATACTTGTCAGGCTAGCTGTTCTTTTGCGCGGGTCCACCCCAAAAACCATTCCGTCATCCTGAGGGAGGCGCCTTCCGACCGTGAGGATCCATTCCGTTAGGTACGTGAACGGGATGGAACTGGTTGACGTCACTCAACTACTAGCATCCACTTGGGTATTGCCCCAGGCTGGATCCTCACGCCCTGGCTAACGCCAGGGCTCAGGATGACGAGTGGGGGACGTGACCAGTTACGACGACAGCGAGTGAGAAATAATAGTGCGGCGCTGGATTTGGTTTTTAGGCATTGGGCTGGTGATCGTGGCTCTGATCTCGGTCAACAAACGCCATGACAATTCCAACGAAGTCGGTCCGAACGTCTCGATTGCCTCGAAGCCCGTCGGCGGACTGACTCGACCAGCAGCAGAAACAACGGTCCGGGCTCTGAGCAGCGACCTGTTGACCAAGCCGATCACCCTGCGAGCCGAGACCGGAGACGCCAACGCCAAAGGCCAGCCACCTGCCAGTCGCGTGATCTATCCCCGCGAGCTCCATGCCCAGATCGACATTGCAGCAACGGTCGATGCTGCACTTCACGCCCAAGACAAGCAAAGTCCGCTTAGCAAGCTATTTGAGCTCGACCCAAAGGTCAATATCGAGCCTGTCATTTCGATTGATGAGGCTGCGCTGATCAGCAAGGCCAAGCCCTTGTTTGCAGGTGTTGAACTCGCTCCCCAAGATGCCGACTTTACGCTCAATGACAAGGGCAACGTCGAGTTGGTCCCTTCAAAGGTCGGCCGAGGAATAAACACGAAACAGCTCGTGGGCGCTGTTAAGGCGGCACTGGGGAAACCAACCCTGCGAGAGGTTCCGGTCAGGCTGACAACCATCGAGCCCAAACTATCGACCTCGGCAGCCTCACAATTAGGCATCAAAGACATGCTCTCCACATTCACCACGCCATTCAACGCCGGCGAGCCTCGTGTTACAAACATCCGGAACATTGCCAGCATGCTGCAATCGACGGTCATTCCGCCCGGCAAACGGTTCTCTGTCAACGAGACCGTGGGACCGCGCACTCTTGAAAAGGGATTTGTGCAGGCACCTGTCATTTACGACGGTGAATTCAGTAAAGACATCGGCGGCGGAGTTAGTCAATTCGCCACAACCCTCTTCAATGCCGCATTCTTTGCCGGCGTCCCGATTAAGGAACACAAGCCACACTCAAAGTTCATCTCTCGCTACCCGATCGGCAGAGAGGCCACGCTGTCGTACCCTCATCCTGATCTGGCCTTCGTCAACGACTATGCACATCCACTATTTCTCAAGACGGCCGTCGCTGATTCGTCCGTCACAGTTTGGCTCTTAGGGACCAAAGACGGACGGAGTGTTTCCACAACGACCACCCAGCAAGTAATTGGCACTAACCCGTCGGTTGAATGTGTCGCAACTGATAGCCGAGCCCCGGGGACCGAGAAGGTTACACATTCCGCCTCAAAGGGATATCTTGCGACTGTGACTCGAATTACTAAGCGGGCAAACGGAGCGACCAAGACCGACACATTTAACACCCGCTACGATCCTGGCAACAAAGTAATCGAATACGGCGGATCGCGCAGCGACCACTGTCCGCCCTCTGGCAATGCCCCCAACCTGTAAGGGCCCGTGATGAACCCGATTCGGCGATAAGAAGGCCCGGAAAAACGAAAATCGAGGGACAAACTGTTGGCCCTCGATCTATCTAGTGGCGGGGGAGGGATTTGAACCCTCGACCTTCGGGTTATGAGCCCGACGAGCTACCTGACTGCTCCACCCCGCGTTGCCGCTTTTAGTGAGTTGAACTCTAAGCGAAAGCGAGTGTATCACACCAACATCGCCTAGCTCGAGGAGAAATCCACTCAGTGGGATTTTTTGGGCGACCCGGTGCCTCTCTGCCCTTCGACGTCGGACTCGGCATTTTACCGCTGGCCACCCGCCGCTTAATAGTTAATTCAAGTAACCGACCCGAGCTGCCGACAATAGCCGCATGCTAAAGACCGGTGCCGCCAAAACCAAAATTCTCATCGTCGATGATGAGCCAGACCTGTTACTCATGCTGCAAAAGAACTTCGAGGCCTTGGGCTATACGGTCATGCTCGCCAACGAAGGCGCTACCGCTCTCAGGCGTATCCTCGACGACAGCCCCGACCTGGTGATTCTTGACGTATTGATGCCTTTGGTAGACGGATGGGCTGTGCTCGAAATGACGAACACCTTGGAGCCCCGCCCCAAGACTTTCGTGCTGTCATGCAAAACGGGCCAAGAGAACATCGACCATGCGTTTGCTCTTGGGGCCGAAGGTTACATGACCAAACCCTTTAACATGGATGAGTTAAAGGAAAAGGTTCAGGCCCTCTTACAAGACTCTCCCCCGCTACCCCCGCCTCAAAGCTGATGAGTTAGGGATGCTGCTCGCAGGTCGGCAACATCGGCGCCCATAACTTGCGAACCACTCACCTCGCCGATTTGCCAGAGCGGTAACTCAGCTTCATGAGCAGCGGACTGAATTGCTCTCACTTGGCTAGGAACGCAACTCAGAACGGCTCGACCTGAGGTTTCAGAGAATAGGGCAGTGCTCAGGCCTAATTGAGGAGCCCAAGCGTGAGCATCGACCTGACAGCCCAGATCACTGGCCAACGCACATTCAACCAGTGTTGTTGCAACGCCACCGAGCGAAACGTCATGGACACTCGCCGCCAAGCGCTCGCTCTGGATGTGAATCAAGAAATCGTGTAGATGTCTTTCGGCCCTATAGTCCATCGAGGGGGCTGACCCGCCAACAAAGTCATGGCACCACCACGCCCATTCGCTCGCGCCCAGGTCAGAGCCTGTTTCACCCACTACAAAGATGACATCACCAGCTTGGCGGAATCCGATTCCGATCGGCACAGCGGAGAGGTTTCCGATCAGGCCCACAACACCGATAATTGGCGTTGGATCTATCGCCTTTCCATCGGTCTCGTTGTAGAAACTTACGTTTCCGCCGATAACCGGCAGAGCAAGTTCAAGGCTGGCGGTTCGGATCCCGTCAACTGCATCAGAAAACTCCCACATCACTTCGGGGCTCTCCGGGTTGCCAAAGTTGAGACAATCCACCATGGCGACGGGACGCGCCCCGACGGTAGCGACATTGCGTGCTGCCTCAGCTACCGCCAGCTCACTGCCATGCCGTGGATCTAAGCGACAATATCGACCCATGCCATCGATGGCAACGGCGATCGCTCGACTGGTTCCCTTCACTCGCAACACGGCTGCATCAGACCCCGGGCCCATCACCGTATTGAGGAATAGTTGATGATCATATTGTCGCCATGCCCACGAAGAGTCTGCCAGGTTGGGCGATGACATGAGCGCCACGAGTTGGGCGGGCACATCTCGCTCGGTAATTTGGGGCAGATCCTGGTTGGGATCACGGGCTAGTAGCGCGTCGAGGCGTTCGGGCCGGCGGGCTGGCCGATCGTAAACCACACCTTCGTCGAGCGCTGCTGGCGGAACGTCACAGACTATCCGGCCCTGGCTTTGGACCACTAAAGACTGGTCGGCAGTAACTTCCCCAACAACGGCGACAGGTGTCTCCCACTTTTCACAGACAGCAAGGGCCTCTTCGACATCACCTGGTTCGACAATGGCGAACATGCGCTCTTGTGATTCCGACGTAAGAATCTCGAACGGCTCCATATCGCTTTCACGTAATTGCACCGCATCGAGATTGACTCTTAGCCCAGTGTTGGCCCGAGCTGCCGTTTCAGCTGTCGCGCAAGTCAGGCCGGCTCCGCCCAGGTCCTGCATACCAACCGTAAGCTTGCGTTCAAACAATTCCAAGCAGGCCTCGATGACCTTCTTCTCTTCAAACGGATCGCCGACCTGCACGCTCGGGCGCTTCGACGTGTCTTGAGCATCGAAGCCACTCGAGGCGAGGACAGACACTCCCCCGATACCGTCCCGGCCGGTGCTGGCCCCAATCAGAAGACCGATATTGCCGACCCCAGCGGCCGCACCCCTCTGCAACTGGTCGATCGGCATCACGCCAAGACAAAGCACGTTCACGAGCGGATTGCCCGAATAGCACGGATCGTACTGGATCTCGCCACCAACAGTCGGCACCCCGACGGCGTTGCCATATCCGGAAATGCCAGAAACGACACCACGGGCCAGCCAACGGTTCTTGGCCGCGATTACCTCGTTGGCCCCGGTGCTGTCACCCCCGGCAGCCGGGCCTTCGTGCGTGGGCAAACCAAATCGGAGTGAGTCAAACGAGGCGATGGGCCTTGCCCCCATGGTGAGAATGTCACGGATTATCCCCCCGACTCCGGTCGCAGCTCCCTGGTAGGGCTCAACATAAGAGGGATGGTTGTGCGATTCAATCCGCATGACCAGCGCGAGACCGTCACCAATATCAATCACACCAGCATTCTCACCAGGACCCAAAATCACATACGGCGCATCCGACGGCAGCCGCTTCAGGTGCAGCCGAGATGACTTATAGGAGCAGTGCTCACTCCACATCACCGAAAACATGGCCAGTTCCGTATGATTCGGCTCTCGCCCCAAAATCTTACAAATCTCGCCATACTCATCATCGGTCAAGCCCAGCTCTTTGTGCATATCCATTCAGGTCCCCCGCCCCGTCATTGCGAGCCCTGGGCTTTGACAGGGCGTGGCAATCCAGACTTTAAATATTCTGCGAGCTTGCGAGCAGGACTTTATCATCAGGCTCGGTCCATTTTGAATTGCTCGCTGCGCTCGCAAAAACAGTAAAGTCTAGATTGCTTCGTCGCCCCGAGCTGCTTCCTCGCAATGACGAAGGGCCTGGTAGTGCCACTCTGGCCATTGGGTACTGAATGGATACGATTCATTCTCGTTCCGCCCCTGGACTAGAGCCGCCCACTAGAGATTCAAGCACGGGGCGGCCGTCGGCGGAGCCGAGACGGGATTCGATGGCTCGTTCGGGATGGGGCATCATACCGACCACGTTACCGTTCTCGTTGGTGACCCCAGCGATGGCCATGATCGAGCCATTCGGGTTGTGAACTAGGTCGGACTCATCGACCATGCCCGCGGCATCGCAATAGCGGAAGAGAATTTGCCCGTTGTCGGCCAGGTGCCGCAGGGTCGCATCATCTGCAAAATAGCGGCCCTGACGGTGATTGATCGGGATACGTAAAACCTGGTTCAGGACCATGGCCCGCGAGAACGGCGTGGCAATGTTTTCAACTTTCACATGAACATCTCGACACAGAAAACGGCCCTGGGTGTTTGGCGCCAAGGCCCCCGGCAATAGACCCATCTCGCAGAGGATTTGGAAACCGTTGCACACGCCGAGCACTGGCATACCGTCGGCTCCAGCCCGGCCGATCGCCGCAGTTATCGGACTGAAGCGAGCTATTGCCCCGGCACGCAAATAGTCACCGTGAGCAAAGCCGCCCGGGATATAGATAGCAGCAGTTTCAGCCGGCAGGGCCTTATCGCTATGGTGCACAAAGACCGTTTCAGCGCCAACTTGAACGAGCGCATACTGGGTGTCGTGTTCACAGTTAGAGCCTGGAAATATCGGCACAGCGACAACGAAACTAGGCCCCGGCCCTTCGGAGCCGGAAGCCTTCAGGGAAGGGTTAGCGAGCGAAGCGATCAACTCGATGTCCCAATCTGCGCCGATTCAGCCAAGGCGGATTCCGGAGCATCACGCACACTGATCGTGTAGTCCTCGATGGCTGGATTAACAAGCAGGGTCTCGCACATCTCTTTGACCTGGCTCTGAGCCTCGGCCAGCGAGTCAGCGGCAATGCCGAAGTTGATCGTGCGTCCAACATGAACCGTCGTCACAGCGGGCCATCCCAGAGCATGCAGGGCATCGCCGATCGCTTTGCCCTCAGGGTCACGTAGTTCGGCCTTGGGCGATACCGTCACAGTTACCGCATACTCGCCCATACTCAATGTCCCCCGTCACTGAAAACACTGCCTGTTAGAACTTCATACGCTTCAATGTAGCGATCTCGAGTCGCTTCCACAACGTCTGGCGGTAAGTGTGGCGCCGGCGGGGTCTTATCCCAATCGGTCTCGTCGAGGTAGTTGCGCACGAATTGTTTGTCTAACGACGGCGGGTCAATCCCCGGTTGCCAGTCTTTCGTATACCAAAACCGTGACGAGTCAGGTGTAAAGACTTCGTCGCACAGCACGATCTTGCCATCGATCAGACCAAACTCAAATTTGGTGTCGGCAATAATCACACCCCGCTCGAGTGCAAAGCTGCTGGCTTGCTCGTAGAGATCAATCGAGATTCCCGCTACTTCTTCAGCCCGTTCCCGGCCGACCAGTCCATACGCAGCATCCATATCGATGTTGACATCGTGGCCCTCGGTGGCTTTCGTGCTCGGGGTAAAGATGGGCGAGGGCAGCTTTTCGGCGAGCTGCATGTTGTCGGGAAACGGCACACCTGAGACCTTGCGCTTCGACTGGTATTCCTTCCAGGCAGAACCGTACAAGTAGCCGCGCACTATACATTCAATGGGCAACATTTGCGCCTTGCGACACACGGTTGTTCGCCCCACCAGATAGTCAGGTGCTCCTAGAGCGCTGGGCAGCCGGTCAGCGGCAGCCTTGTCTGCAATCACTTCAATCAGATGGTTCGGCACGACGTTGGCAAGTTTGCTCATCCAAAACTGTGACATGAGCGTTAGCACTCGACCCCGATCGGGGATTTCTTCGCCAAAAACGACGTCATAGGCCGACAAGCGATCGGTCGCCACCAGAACAAGTGAGTCGCCGTATTGCCAGATCTCTCGCACCTTGCCCGATGCCAGGTGAACGGCGCTGGTCTTGTCCGCCACCTTCGATTTAGTACTTCTCTTCGCCATTGTCACACCTCAATCGTCACTCAGTGTCCTTGAGCCGATCAAACACTACCTCGAGTTTGTCGAGTAGGGCATCTTGCGAGAAGAGACTGTCAATCTCTCTATCGCTCAAGACCTCGCTGACCTCGGGCATGTCTTTAAGGACTTGAGCCAACTGCTGGTTGTCATCGAAGGCCGACTGGGCCGCTCTTTGCACGATCCGGTAGGCGGTGTCTCTGTCGAGGCCTGCCCGTACGAGACCGAGCAACACACTCTGGCTATAGAGCCCGCCCATAGTCTTGTTCATGTTGGCCGCCATGGCATCGGGCCGCACTTCGAGGCCAGACACAACCCAAATTGTCCGCTCGACCATGTAGTCCAAGGTAATCGTGGCATCAGGCAAAACGATTCTCTCGACGCTGGAATGACTGATGTCGCGCTGGTGCCACAAGGCCACATCTTCGAGACCGGCGTGGGCCCAGGACCGCATCAGCCGTGACAGTCCACAGATCCGCTCGCTCACAATCGGATTGCGCTTGTGAGGCATTGCCGACGAGCCCTTTTGCTTGGCACCAAATGGCTCTGCGACCTCACCCACCTCGGAGCGCTGCATGTGGCGTATGTCAAGTGCTATCTGTTCACATGCCGTTGCCGCTAATGAAAGTTGACAGAGAAACTCGGCGTGCCGGTCGCGAGGCACGACTTGGGTTGCCGTGGGCTCGGCTACCAGGCCCAACGCATGGCAAGCGTGTGCTTCCACCTCAGGGGGAGTTTGGCTGTACGTACCAACAGCTCCCGACAGCTTTCCGAAGGCAATCATCTTGCGGGCCCGCTGCAATCGGTCAACTGCCCGGGCGGCGGCTTGGGTCCATGTTGCAGCGACATGCCCGAATGTGGTTGGCTCCGCATGCATGCCGTGCGTACGTCCAGCCATCGGAGTACTCCGATATTTGCGAGCAAGATCCCGACACACGCCAGTCAATATTTTAAATCGCTCAATGAGCAGTTCCGAAGCCGTGACCAGCCGAAGGGCTAAGGCGGTATCAACAACGTCTGATGAAGTCAGTCCGTAGTGAAGCCAGCGGCCATCGGGTTCACCAATGTTTTCGGCCACGCAAGTCACGAAAGCAATCACGTCATGGTCGACTTGGGCTTCAATCCGCTCGATCTCAACGACGTCAAACTTGGCCCGCTTTTTGACAGATGCTACGACTAGCTCAGGGATTGATCCCTCCCAAGCCCACGCATCCAGAGCGGCCAACTCAACGTCGAGCCACGATTGATACTTGGCTTCTTCACTCCACAACGCCGACATTTCAGCATGGCTATAACGTGGGATCATTAACGCCTCGCCGCCCGTCGCTCTCGCTCGCCGGTCAGGGCCTTCACCAACGGACCTCCCGGAGGCTCAGCCACCGCCAGCACTTGGGCAGCCAGCAGGGCAGCATTCTCAGCCCCATCCACTGCCACTGTGGCCACGGGCATCCCTGGGGGCATTTGCACGGTAGCGAGTAGGGAGTCAAGCCCATCTACCAATCCACCAGAGAGGGGCACGCCAATTACGGGCAACAGAGTCCGAGCGGCTACCGCCCCCGCCAGGTGGGCGGCCATACCGGCCCCACAAATGAACACGCCAATGCCATTTTCGTCAGCTGCTCGCACGTACGAAGCTACTTCTTCGGGATGTCGATGCGCTGAGAGGACTTGCATCTCGTTGTCGATGCCTAAGCGGTCAAGCGTGTCTACAGCCGCCTGCATCTTGGTGCGATCGGACGGAGAACCAATGAGAATTGCTACTTTTTGCGCCATGGTACCGACACTATAGCCGTATCTGGCCAGACGGGCGAAAAGGAGCCACCAAAGGGAACCCGACGATTGGGCACATCGAATTCATATTCGGATGGAGGCTTTTGGACTGGTGCACTGGCCCATGAATCGCAATCCGCAAACCGAGCTATCCTTGAAACATTGCTGCTCAGGCCCGTGCTCAGACTCACAACCAGCCAGATCAGAAAGGGGGAACGCCAACTATGCAGCTTCCGTTTCACGCGTCCCCTCAACCGACCCTGGGAATCGAGTGGGAGCTCTTCATCGTCGATCGCAATACTCGCGATCTTGTCAGCGGCGCGTCCAAAATCCTCGAGCACATGGGTATTGACCCACGGGTAGGCCACCCGAAGGTCAAGAACGAACTCTTTGAGTGCATCATCGAAATCATCACTGGCGTGTGCGACACCGTGGAGGAAGCGTGCGCAGACCTGGCAGCAACACTTGCGGACGTGCGAAAAGCTGCGAACGACCTTGGCTATGACCTCTTTTCGGCCGGCACGCATCCCTTTGCCCACTGGGAAGAGCAGCAGATTTCGCCCGGCTATCGCTATCACACCCTGGTAGATCAACTTCAGTGGCCGGCTCGCCGACTCTTGATCTGTGGGATTCACTTCCACGTCGGTGTCAGCTCAGATGTGCGAGTTATGCAGTTCCTCCACGCCACCTCGTACTACATCCCCCACTTTCTCGCACTCAGCGCCTCGAGCCCCTACTTTGGGGGTATCGATACTGGGCTCGCATCGGGCCGATCCAAGGTATTCGAGGGTTTGCCCACTGGCGGCCCACCCGCCCAAGTTCCCAATTGGGAGAGCTTCGATAATCTCGTCACCACGCTAATTTCAGCCCAGGTCATACAGTCGTTCCGTGAGATCTGGTGGGATATTCGGCCGCACCCCATATTTGGCACGCTGGAGTTGCGCATCTGCGATGGCATAGCCAACCTACGAGTTCTCGGTGCCTTGGCAGCTGTCGCCCAGTGCCTAATCGTGTCTTTTGACCGAGCTGTAGACCAAGGCCAGGAACTCCCCAAACCATTAGATTGGATCGTACGTGAAAACAAATGGAGCGCTGCTCGGTATGGACTCGACGCCCTAATAATGGGCCCAGACGGGGTCCTCATGCGCTTGAGTGAATCGATCACTAACCTCGTCGAGGACTTAATGCCCGTCGCTACCGACCTGGGCTGTCAAGACGAACTATCGGTTGTCAATGAACTACTTGCAGCCATTCCCGCCCAAAACTTGCAACGCCAGATGGTCAGTGACGGCGGAACCTTGGTGGATGTTGTCGAAATGCTCATTCGGCAGTCCAAGCAGGGTGAACGTCGGACCGGGCAAACACGCCAGGCCGCCCAACAGTTATAGAAGGAATTGGATGGAAAACTTAGTGGGCAAAGCACAAAGCCAAACAAGGGGTAGTAAACCGATCAGCGACAAGGCTGTTGTCCCGACGCTATCGATGGCTAAACACCTAGATGACTTTCTCGCCTCAAGCGAAGATGAGCTAATCGCCTTCAGGCGCAACCTCCATGCTTACCCTGAATTGAGTTGGGAAGAGTTCCAAACAACCGAACTGATCGCAGCCCGCCTTCGGGTTGCTGGCTTAGACCCTAAGGTTCTCCCTGGTGGCACTGGCTTAGTATGCGATATTTCCTTCGGCCCCAACCCCACAGCCGACACCTCCCCACCACAAACGCCCGTGATCGCCCTCAGGGCCGACATAGACGCCTTGCCGATCGAGGACGTGAAGGATGTAACTTATGCATCTCAGGTCGAGGGCATAGCGCATTGCTGCGGCCACGACGTTCACACAACGGCTGTCCTAGGAACGGCCCTCTATTTGGCCGAGATGGCCAAGCTGGCCGATACGGTTGGCCAAGGCACTATCCGCCTCATCTTTCAGCCGGCAGAAGAGGTCTTGCCGTGTGGCTCAAAAGCAATAATTGATGCCGGCGGGCTCGAAAACGTGGACGCGATCTTCGCCCTGCACTGTGACCCCAGACTCGATACGGGATGTGTCGGTATCAAAGATGGCGCTATCACGTCCAGCGTCGACGTCGTTTCTATAACCTTGTCCGGGCCGGGCGGCCACACGGCACGGCCCCATTTGAGCTCGGATCTTGTTTCTGTGGCAGCGCGCATCGTAACCGATCTACCAGCAGCACTGAGCCGGCGTGTCGATTCTCGTAGCGGCCTCAACCTCACCTTTGGCAAAATCCGAGCAGGCGAAGCGGCCAATGTGATTCCTGCCCAGGCCGAGATCCTAGGCACTTTGCGCATGATGGATCGCATGGGATGGAATGAAATGCCCGATCTTGTCGGCGAACTCGTATCGGCAATCGTCGCCCCTTACAATGCCGAGTACCTGCTGGAATACCATCGGGGCAGCCCCCCAATCATCAACGATGCAACCGCCAACAGTCTTGCCGCCCGCAGTGTTGAGACAACCCTCGGCCCTGAAGCACTGCGCCCCGCCGAACAAAGCCTCGGTAGCGAAGACTTTTCTTGGTACTTAGAGCATGTGCCGGGCAGCTTCGCTCGTCTCGGCGTCCGAAACCCTGACGACACAACGACGGGCTTCGACCTTCACACCAGCCTCTTCGACGTCGACGAGCGAGCCATCGGCATCGGCGTCCGGGTCCTCTCGACCCTCGCCCTCAACGCCCTCAACCACTACCCAGGCTAGTTCCACCCAGTACTCCGAAAGTTTGCGGCGCAGCCGCTGTCGATATCCCCCTGTCGGGAGCCACAAGTCTGACCCGGGCGTCGGGTGGGGGCTGGGGATTGGGAATTGACTGAGTGAGCGTGGGGCGGGAAAGGTGTTAGCCGAGCGACTATGCGATTTGGAGGGCGGAGCCCGAACAAGATCGCCAGGAGTGAGGCTAAGCACCTGTCCCGCCAGCGAACGAAAGACAATCCCCAATCCCCAGCCCCCACAAGAACGAGCGGATAGGTTCAGCTTGGGGCGATTAACCGTTTACTAGCGACTCGGGGTCGATGCTGAGGCTGGGGTGGCGCAGCTTTGAAAGGGCACGGGTCTCGATTTGGCGGATCCGTTCGCGGGTGAGGTTGAAGTCTGTGCCGACTTCTTCGAGAGTTCGGGGGACGCCGTCACCTTCAAGTCCGTAGCGTAGCGAAAGAATCTTTGACTCCCGGTCAGTTAACCGGCCCAAGAGCCGCTCACGCACATCGCTTCTCACCATCGCCCGCGCTGCCGCATCGAAGGGAGTTTCATTCGTTTCGTCTTCGATGAAGTCGCCCAGTTCGGCATCACCATCTTCACCAGTTGACTGGTTCAGAGACGTGAGGCTGGTAGGCAATGCCATAACGTCGATAACTTGATCAAGCGATAGACCGGTTGATTCAGCTACTTCGTCGGGCGTGGCCTTACGGGCGGTGCGGCCTTCGATCTCGGAACGAGCCTTGGCCACCCGATAGACCAGGTCACCAACATGGACAGGCAGTCGGATTGTCCGAGAGTTGTTGGCCATACCTCGTGTGACCGCTTGGCGAATCCACCATGTTGCATAGGTTGAAAACTTAAAGCCTCGGCGCCAATCAAACTTGTCGAGCGCATGCATAAGGCCAAAATTGCCTTCTTGAATCAGATCGAGAAGCTCCATTCCCGAGGCAGCGCCATACTTTTTGGCGACACTGACCACAAGACGCAAGTTCGCGTTGATGAATCGTTCCTGTGCTGCTTCTCCAGCGTCGATAGCACATTCCAATTCAGAGCGACGTTTGGCGGGAACGCGGCCTTCAGTCAATTCTTCCCTGGCTTGGCGACCCGATTCGATTGCTTGGGCCAGTTCGATTTCATCTTCTTTTGTTAGCAGTTGATGTTTCGATATGTCGGCAAGGTAGCTGGCGACCAAGTCTTCAACATCTACGCCGCGCTCACGCTCAGTTGACATAGTTCAGCATCCGTCCTTCGCGTTTAAAGTTCCTATGGCTTATCGAGGAGTTATCGGCGTTTTTGCTCTGAGCTTTAGGCACACACAAAAGATTTTCTCCTTAACACGCCGCGATCAGCCCCACTCATGTCAGTAAAGAACCGAGAGCCAATTTTGCCCCTGCCCCTGTTGATTCCGATTAAGATGATCCGAATTCCTCCGGCATCAGTGTTGCTAGCGTAGAAACAAATTTCTCACAGTTTGCAAATTTCTGCAAGCACTTATGACACATTATTTAACGGCACAGACACGTCTATAGTCATAACTAGCGATGCGAGCGGACACAATGACTAACGACCTTGAAGACCTGTACAAAGAAATCATTCTTGACCACTACAGGCGCCCGCGCAATCGTGGCACTTTGCCCGAGCCACCGGCCCAAAAGGCCCATGGCTATAACCCTTTGTGTGGCGACGAAATCACGATCTACGTTGATGTCAACAACAACGCTATTAAGGACATCAAGATCGATGGCAAGGGCTGCGCCATCAGCCAATCCTCGGCCTCGATGATGAGCGAACTTGTCAAGAACAAAAGCCTGCCCGAATTTGACCAGTCGTGGCACAAGTTCAAAGAAATGCTCGAAGTGGAAAAAGTGACCCAGCCCGGAGCTGACTCTGAATCGGGTGAAGGTTACGACGCCAATGCTCCGGCCGGGAGTCAACTAGCTGACGCCGAGGCACTGCGAAGTGTGAGGCAATTTCCAGCCCGAATAAAATGTGCAACACTCGCTTGGAACACCCTGAGTCAAATCTTGCACCGCCAAGGCGAAACCTTTGTCGAGTCCTAAAGCCTAAACGGGTCGAGTCTTGAGACTTTCTCGCCGTGTATAGATGCTGTGGCGCCGGCAACTTCTCGGCCTAACTCTCGCCGAATGTCGTCGTATCCACTCTGTTCTAGTTGCTCTGCTAACTCAGGGCCACCCGAACGGACAATTTCACCATCCAACAAGATGTGCGTATGTGACGCCGGAATGTACTTCAAGATCCGCACGTAGTGGGTAATAACTAGTACGGCAAGATTGGTCTGTGCCACTAATCGCATGACCTCGCCGGCAACCTGGCGAATGCCATCGACATCAAGACCGGAGTCAATCTCATCTAACACAGCCAAACGTGCCCCGAGAGCCGCCAGTTGCAACGTCTCGGACCGTTTCTTTTCGCCGCCCGAAAAACCGACGTTGAGCGAACGCTCCGTTACGCTTGGAAGCCCCAATCGCTGAGCAACTTCTTTGAGCTCATCTTGGTCAGTCTGCAATCCTCGCTCGCCGGATGCTTCGGCCAGGAAGCGCGGGTAAGAAACTCCTGGCACTTCCACTGGGTACTGCATAGCGACGAAAAGGCCTCGGCGGGCACGTTCGTGAGTGGGCAAGCTGAGTAGATCTTCACCAGCAAATTTGATAGATCCTGACGAGACAACATAGTCGCTGCGCCCATTGAGAACATGTGTCAGCGTCGACTTGCCAGAGCCATTTGGGCCCATGAGAGCATGGATTTCACCCGGTCGAATGACCAGATCGAGTCCCTGCAATATCTCTCGAGTTGGGGTGCCAGCTATCAGGCCCTCAATCGCCAACAGATTTGTCAAACTTCCACCCAAACGTCGTCACCCTCAATAATTACTGGGTAAGTGGCTATTGATTCTGTGGCAGGGAGGCACATGACTTCACCGGAGCGCAAATCAAACGTAGAGCCATGCAGAGGGCACTCCACTTCGCACTCCTCGATGTATACCTCTCCTTCTGACAGAGACGCCTCAGCGTGAGAGCACACATCGTTCGTTGCGTAAACGGTATCGCCCACTTTGAAGAGCGCTATCTCGAGTTCGCCCACTTCCACACGTTGGCCGACTCCTTCGACCAGTTCTGACACTGCTGCCACCCGCTGACGATTCATTTGGCTTCCTCCCTTATAGCGCCCAAGAGCGCCATGGCCTCTTTTAAGACGGGCTGGCGAGCGCAAGCGACCGGTAAGTGGCCAATCACGTCAGCAAAAAACCCGTCGATAATCATGCGTTCGGCAACACTCGGGTCGATGCCACGTGTGGCCAGGTAGTGAATCTGATCCTCGCCGGGTGGCCCTCCGGACGTTGCGTGTCCACAGATCACATCATGATTTAGAATTTCCAGGTTGGGGATTGATGCGGCACGAGCTTCAGGCGACAAGATCAGGTAGTGGCTAGCTTGGTGGGCGTCAGAGTTCGCCGCCTCCGGTTCGATGCGAATCAGGCCCGAAAAAATGGCACTCGAGCGGTCACCAACACAGCCACGGAATAGCAATTTACTCTTGCAGTTTGGCGCGACGTGGTGTTGCTGCGTGCGAAAATCAATATGACGAGCCTGATCGCCTACGTACAAGCCGTACGCGTTGAACTCACCACCGGCCCCAATTAGATCGGCTTCGATCCTCAAGCGACCTACGTCCGCCCCGAGCGCTGCACTGCCAGTTTCCAGACGAGCGTCTCGTCCAACAGTGGCTCGCTGGCTGCCGATGAAACAGGTAGTCGACGGGAGCATTTGGATACCGACATGATCGAGCCGGGCGCCATCACCCACAGCGAGCTCAA
Organism: Acidimicrobiia bacterium; assembly: GCA_038904395.1. Classification (GTDB taxonomy): domain Bacteria; phylum Actinomycetota; class Acidimicrobiia; order UBA2766; family UBA2766; genus JBCKKC01. Next base: position 47,802 of record JBCKKC010000006.1, read on the forward strand.
CAACAGAGGCGCACAGGCTGGTAGCAGCTTCGCCATCGGAGCGGGATGCTTCGTGGGCTTGGTTGTCAGCGGCCAGAAAGATCTCGACAACCTCAAGTTCAGCGAGATCAGATATCGAGATGAGGGTGCGAGGATAGAATGCTGTGCCAGGATCGCCCATTACATGTACGACCATCACAGGGTCGGCTAACCTCACTGCTCGATCGAGGGTGACATGAACTCCCCCATTGAAGTGGCAAGCATTCAGGGCAGTAAACAGGTCCTGGTCGGTCGGCACCAGCGACCCTGCCGCTGTAGCTTCCGGAGAGCGCTCTAGTTCGGCGACTTTGAGGCCAGCAGCGTCGGACTGGGCCAGCACAACTCCTTGATCAGTGTTAATGATCAAAGCGCTCCTTGGCCCAAAGCTCTCCAAATAAGTCAGTAGGCCAGCAAAGGTTTCAGGCAGTTCCGCCGGCGAATCCATCGGGGACACTGGCTGGTCAGGTGAGACCACTGCCAAAGAATCCACTCGAGGCAGGCGCGCAATATCGGTATAACGCCAGATCTCTTCATGTGCCTCGGGGACAGCAAGCTTTTCCAAAGCTGCCTCTGCCTGGGCGCGTAATTCGAGCGCCCACGGGGCGTCAAGATCATGGGATTTTTCAATTCGGAATGGAGGCGCAAGATCGTCAGACACTGTTTTTTAACATAGTTGTCATGGCGGGCACTTTAGCCAAAGTTGAGTCTATTGCTATTTGCCCTAGGGCACCGAGGGGATGGCAAAGTTGGGAAGGCCGGCTTGGACTGCGGCTGGTGGTTGAAAGTCGGCCTCGGTAGCCTTCGTGGCGTACTGGCTAGCCGTCAACGACATCGGACTTTTGTTACCGTTGACCTCAAGCGCCAACAAAACACCTTGATCGGAAATGCAGAATTTCGCACTATCGCCCACCCGCTCTTTCAATTTTGGCGGTAGGCCCGGAGTTGCTTGTGCCGTGATGCAGGTGGCGTGGCGTCCGGCAATGTTGGTTTCGCTCCTGGAGAACACGAAATGTTTTTGAGCGCTCCGATAGGAATCGACAATCTTGTATAGGTCCTGGATTGAGAATGCGATGGGCGACGAGGTCATGCTGGCTGATGTCTTGAAGCAGCGCCACGAGTCAGCCGTCAGAGCAGCACACGCGGCAGTCCCACTTTGGTCCCCATAAAAGGCCAACGCACGAACTTTATCGTTGGGAACAATGGAAGTCTTTTGTTGGGTCGGCGCCTTACTGCTGCCTCTTACGGCGATATCGATTACGCCCGGGCCGAAACCTTGATCGGCCGCACCGGAAAATTCATACTTAACCGCAAAGTCTGCAGTGCGCGATCCCATCCGTTCGAGCAACTCAATAAGGAGTTCCGGATTTTGCCCTTGCTGCTGAGCCCCAGGCCCCTCTGGACTCGCACCAGGAACCGGTTGAACATCGGTTGCATGCTTGTCTTGCTGCGCATTTTGGGCCTTGTCCTTCGCCGAGTTTGACCAACCACAACCAGAGCAGAGCAGAACGGCGACGACCCCAAGGGCGAGTAATCGGATGCTAGAGCGAGCCGGGTGCGTGGGGCGCGGCCGGTCCGGCCCGAGCAGGATACTAATGCACCAGAACCGCCTGGCTATGTTGTCTAGCTGCTTCAACAAAACTTTCAAATAACTTCTCGTAGTCGTTGCCGGGTCGAGCCAGCATCTCCGGATGCCATTGCACGCCGACACAGAATGTGTGCCCGGGCATTTCGATGCCCTCAATTAGGCCGCTCTCAGGTTGCCATGCGACAGCAGCAAGGCCCACTCCCAGCGTGGCAACGGCCTGATGATGAATCGAGTTCACCATCTGGTGCTCACCCAAGATCATCTCCAATTGACTCCCAGGAGCGATACTGACGGGGTGCGCCACTTCAAACGGAATATCAACTCGATCGTGATCAGCAGCTGTTGGAATCGCATCGGGCACATGCTGATACAAAGAACCACCAAGCGCTACATTGAGAATTTGCAGCCCCCGACAGATCGCCAAAATCGGAAGCCCACTAGCCACCGCATGTTTCGTTAATGCTAGTTCAAAGATGTCACGTTCGACATCGTTCTCTTTTGTTGCTTGGTCACGGTCATGACCATAGTGAGCAGGATCAATGTCATCACCACCGGTCAAGAGCAACCCGTCGAAGGGAGCGAGAATGTGTTCAACTGCCGCGTCGGTGTAGGCATCGAAGCGGTCTAAAGGTAACGCCGCTCCTAGGCCAACCTCAATTCCCTCACTCACAGCCTGAGGGACCACCAAATGAGGAATTCCACCGGCCCATCGCACGGAATCCACATACCAGCGGGCAATCGTGTACATCGGCGTGTGACCGAGAAACGTGTCTAGCTCCTGATAGCAGGCACTAATCGCGATGCGTGGGGGCTGGGACGAGAAAGGGTTCATCAGGAGTCCTGAGATGGCGCGATGGTAGGAGCACGGCCGGTTCCGCTGTTGCGCACCCGCATAGGGGTCCAGTCCAGGTCAACCTGGCTTCCCTCCGATAATTCAGGCCTGCCATATTCAGGTATGTGCCGATCGACGCCCAATGACGCTTCGGCCACATGACTCATCGGCAAATCGACGCGAACAGCTGCCACCTCTTGGCGTGCCAGGACCTCTGTGTCGGCGCCACCAGAGACCCGCTCATGGACACTTAAGCTGGCCTGAATTTGGGGGCCTGGACCGTCGTTGACTGCGTTGGGTGATGGCCGAGTCGACGCTACAGCTTCTTGCGATGGAGCCACTGAGGGAGCTGGCGTGTCGACGGAGCGCCCCCAACCTTTGACCGGTTTGGCCGTTGAGTCATCACGCCTTGGTTGGTCGCCCTCGTCGTTACCGGCACCATCTCCTTCAGCCCTAACAGGCGGTGCCGCCAACTGAGTGCCTGGCCCCGAGTTCGATCCTATTTGCGTTGTGCTTCCGGCTGAGTCATCAGAGGCCTTCGGGCCTGCATCAACCTCTTGAGGGCCCTGATTGGCATCGCTCTTGTCTGGAATCGAGAATGGCTCTTGAGGCGCCACCCGGGCTTGAGGCTTCGCTGCTACTGGCCCTGAGCCGCCCATTTGGGCGATCTCTTTGATGAGATCGTTGACGGTTGCGACGATGTAGTCGAGATAGTCATCGACATCGCGTTCGTCGTATCCGCGACGCAGCCACTTGGTTTCCCTAAACGTGGCCGAGTCAATTTCGGTCGTCAGTTGGCGCAACCGCTCGACTTTGCTTTCCAGAGACTGAGGAGGCGCATTGGTTCCTGCGTTCTCTGCCATGTTTGTGGGTTCTTTCTGTGTTGGGCCTTGGGATGCCAAAAAATGGGTGTTCGGGTCGCGATTCTAACCAAGAGGCATCGGTTGGACGGTACAGTTGGACTTTTTCCTT
>JBCKKC010000007.1:0-44518 GCA_038904395.1 Acidimicrobiia bacterium
CACAACAAAGCTGCCTGAGAGCACAGTATCGTCGGTCCGCTTGGCGACAGGCTCTGATTCCCCACTCAGCATTGACTCATCAAGCTTGAGCCCCTGGGATTCGAGAACAACGGCATCAACTGCCAGCTGATCCCCAAGTCCCAGCTCGATCACATCATCAACAACTATCTGTTCAACAAGAATCTCACTGCACTCGCCATCACGCCACACTCTCGCCCTGTGGGCGACAAGAAGACTGAGCCGATCCAGGGTGTGCTTAGCCCGAAGCTCTTCAACGATGCCGATGGCAGAGTTGGCAACAAGAACAATGCCAAACAGTGCATCGCGTAACTCGCCGATCATCAACACCACAACTACTAGCGCGCCCAGAATGGCGTTGAAGCGAGTCAGAACATTGGCCCGGAGGATTTGCGCAACCGTGCGACTAGTGCGCTTGCCCTGGTCGTTTACCTGACCCTGGGCAACCCTCTCTGCCACGTCAGCCGAGGTGAGACCTCGCTCACCTGCCCCACGATCGCCGGCCACAGAGTTCCCCCTGGACGCAGCATGACCAGGATTACTTGTTTGTTCTAGAGACTTATCATCAGGTGGTATCTCAGGCATAGGGCCTTAACCATAATGGAATCTCCGGAGCTTCAACGGCAGAGGTTAATAGAGCGACCGCGTGAACCATGGCCAGGCATGGCCTCATCACCAAAATTCGCCAGGAAGCCCCCTGCTTTAGCCGTGGGGAGACGTCAGATGTTCGCCCTCATAGACGTGCTCCACCGACAGCCACACCTTCACGATTGCAGGTTCAGACCACAAGGGCATCACTGCCAAAGTCGGCCCCTGTGGCTAATTCCGAATATTTTCCGCTGGCTGCTAAAGTGACCTACCAGTAAGAGGGAGGTAGGGGCGGTGGAATTAGCAATCTGGATCGGCTTTGGCGCTTTTATCGCCGCGCTACTAGCCGTCGACTTGCTGGTATTTCAACGTAACGCTCATGAAGTATCGGTGCGGGAAGCAGCCTGGTGGAGCGCCGTTTGGATCACGCTCGGCCTCAGCTTCACCCTAGTAATCCTCTACTGGAAAGGATCCCAAGCAGCCGGGGAGTATCTGGCGGGCTATCTGATCGAGAAGAGCTTGTCGATCGACAACATCTTCGTCTTCACGCTGCTCTTTTCGTATTTCGCAGTACCCAAACGATCGCAACATCGAGTGCTATTTTGGGGGGTTTTTGGGGCCCTCGTCTTTCGGGCCATATTCATTGCTGGCGGCGCCGCCCTACTGTCGAACTTCCACTTCATGATCTACGTTTTCGGACTGTTCCTCGTCTACACGGGCATAAAAATCTGTGTGCACAAGGAGTTTGAGGTTCATCCGGACAAGAATCCGGTGCTCAAAGTGATGCGCCGGTTGATCCCGATAACAAAGGACTACCACGGGGAGAAATTCTTCACGAGAGCAGCGGGACGCCGGGTCGCAACACCACTGTTTGCGGTTCTAGTCGTGATCGAAACCACCGACATCATCTTCGCCCTCGACTCAATCCCGGCCATCTTCGCAGTGACCCGAGACACGTTCATTATCTTCTCATCGAACGCATTCGCCATCTTGGGCCTAAGGGCCCTCTACTTCTTGTTCGCCCGACTCGTCGACAAGTTCAGGTATCTCAACGTGGGAATTGGCGCCGTATTGGTGTTTGTCGGCCTCAAGATGCTGGCAGATGACTTCTTCCACGTGCCCATATGGCTGTCACTCTTAGTCATCGTTGCCTGCATCGGCACAGCCATGCTGGTATCACTCGTGAAAGCTCCACACGAACACGGTTGAGTCGTGGTTAGTCAAGCGCCATAACGAATTCGGGAATTGACCTGTCCCCACCGGGCAGCCGGCCCGGAACCGGCCGTCATTACCTCAAGCGATGCTGCTATGCCACGAAAGGAACCATAGAAAAGCCCGGCAAACAAGTAAGGCAGAAGGCCGGGCTTAGTAAAAGCATTTTCGACGGTGCGCCAGCGAGCTTCAATGCGATGGTGCGATACAAAGCGGAAGAAGCTGGTATCGCCTATATAGAAGCCCCAACCAGAAAAACGAAACCGTCTCAAACATGTCCAGGCTGCCACAAGGTCAAAAAGAAAACGTTAGACCAACGGACACACGAATGTGGCGAATGTAGATTGGTAATGCCGCGAGACCAAGCAGCAGCCATCATATGCCTCGAATATGCTCAAAAAATTACGGCAGGGAACCAGCCAAGCAGCCCACAAAGCTGCGAAACTCCAACCATAGCGGCGTAGCCGCTTGGGTGGAGTAGTTCATACGATTGGTGGACTTACCGTCTTAATGGAGTAGCCCACCGTTCCATTGCCGCAGCGGTATCCAAATTGCCATTACGAGGCGTTGAATGTATGGTTTGGTACCCAACATGATGGATAGGCGTACTCACAGAGAAGGGGGCGGCATATGAAGTGCCCGAACTGTAACACGGTCCTCGCTATTGCCGATAGGCAAGGTATCGAGATTGATTATTGTCCGACTTGTCGGGGTGTTTGGCTCGAGCGCGGCGAACTCGACAAGATTATCGAGCGTTCAAGTGATGTACGTGTGCAGGAACCAGCCGGAGTGGCATCCAACGTGCCATATGATCGGCGGGGCGAATCCAGCGAGCGGCAAGAACAACGTAGCTATGGTAATGGGCCCCACAAAAAGAAACGCTCATCCTTCCTGAGTGAACTATTCGAGTTTGGCGGCTGACAGAGATTGCCAGGCTTCAGCTGGCCGTCGGGGTTGACAGGCCCTGCGTTTTCAGGTTGATCACGCTGCGAGAGTCTGAGTCGCGCAATCGCGCGGTTCGCTACCGTTGACAGAAAACACTGGAGTTCTCTAGGCGGCTGGCGTCTTTCGCGGGTTTGAATATTCGCGATTTTTGTCGTGATCTGCGAAAATTCCATGGTCGTGATTCCTTGACCTGGAGTGGCTAGTGACCTTGGGAATGGCAGAGCGTCAAGCTAATCTTTTCGATGATTTGAACCGGTTCTGCGAGGAGACGCTGCCGGCAAATTCTGTCTATGGGGTGCTGCATCGAGAGCGTGACCGACTGTTCCCCGACGAGATGTTCGTCGACCTGTTCAGTGACAGCGGCCGCCGGTCGGTTCCACCATCGGTGGTGGCTACGGTAATGATGCTGCAGCGTCTGGAGGGTCTGTCGGACCGGGAGGCGGTGGAACGCTACGCGTTCGGCTGTACGTAGCCTGTTGCGAGGTCGCCGCCGGCGACCTCGAGGCCGAGTTACGCCAGCAGCTCATTAGCGGTGACGACTACACCAGCGTCGCCCAAGAGCTCATCGACGACCTGTTCGGCAACGAAAACGTTGCAGCCGACAAGGCGCCAGTCGCCGAACACGACGCTCTTGATGACGAAGCCGATCGCTATAGTGACGAGCGGCCCTCTCCCACGTTGATCGATCAAGAACCATTCGAAAAGTTGTGTCAAGGGCGTATTCTCGAGGTCGAATTCTGGTGCTCGCCCGATGTCAATCGGCTGCGGCTTGATTTCTGATTTCAACGCAGAAAGCTCACTGGAGTTGCGCTAATTCTGATCTCTCATCCAATGGATGTTTCCTCCACGTCCGTCCCACAGTAGCCAAGCCCCCATCGACAGCTAGTGGGCGAAACTTGAATCATTCTGACCACAGTCTCACCAGAATTTCGGTGACATCAGGCTTGGGCTGGCTCTTAGAGAGCGCTAGCCCAAGTCTGATGTGACTGATTCAGATCGGCGTCGGAAAGGCTTACATAGCCCGCCTCAGTCACTGAGGACAGTCCGGCTTTGCTCAGATAGAAGTCAACCAATGCTCGCACCGCTGGGTTACTTGTCACCTTCGCCTTGTCTACATAGATGTACAAGGCGCGTGACAATGCGTATGTGCCCGTCGCAATCGTCTTTGGGTTTGGCGCAACACAACCTTTACCAGTGCCGGCATCGATGGCTATTTCCTTCACTCGGTCTTTGTTTTGCTCGGCGTATGCGTAGCCGGCCCAACCGAGAGAACTCTCTTTGCCAGCTAGTCCTTCAATAATCACGTTGTCATTGGCCGAACTTGTGTATTGGGTTGTCCGCACCTTCGCCGCTTGACCGCGTTCTTTTGCAGTTGGCGCTATGGCCATCTCGATGAAGGCGTCGAAGGTCCCGGACTCAGGCCCCGGCGCAACGATCACCATCGGCTCGTTCGGATATGGTGTGTGCGTGGCCCCGATCTCAGTGGCCAACCCTTGGGCGTCGGACCACTTGGTGAAGCCATTTGATTCCGGACCCACCAGAGCGTATAGATCTTTGAGCCCCAGGCATTTGACACTCTTGTCTTTGCTTGAGCTCAATACCGATATGCCGTCGTAGCCAACTTTGAGTTCGCTGTATTGAACCCCGCCGGCTGCGCACGCTGCCTTTTCTTCGTCTTTGATTGGTCGGGATGCGTCAGCAATGTCTGTTTCGCCTTGGCAGAAAAGCTTGAAACCATCACCCGTACCGGGCCCGTCGACGCTAACGGATACATTGGGATGGGCCGAGGAAAATTTCTCTGCCACCAACGAAGTGATTGGCTCTACCGTGGACGACCCCGACACTGCAACCTTGCCAGCCAAGGTGTCGGCTGTACTACCGTTGCCCTTACCGCCACCACAAGCAGCAGCCACCAAGAGGGTGACAACGGTGGCCACCACTACAACAACGGGAGGTTTGAGACGGCGTATTTTCTTGCCGTAATCAATTGTCTTCTTTCTGTTTTTTTCCATGAGGAATTATACGCGGCGGCGGTCCGTCAGCCTTGGCACAAAGCAGAGATGGCCCCTTGAGTTAGTGCGTTAGCGCAAGTTAATTCATCAAGACCGATACCAAATGAGCGAATACCGTAATGTTGTTGCCGACCCCGAGAAATGAGAACAGATGCGCGTATCAGAGAAGCGATTTGAAGAATTGGTGGCTGACGCTTTGGATGCGATCCCGACTGAACTTGCAAAGCATATGGAAAACGTGGCGGTTGTGGTTGAGGATTGGCCCAACCCGGAACAGACCCGCAACCTCGACAAGAATTCGACACTGCTCGGGCTCTATGAGGGCATCAGCCTCACAGATCGCTCGCCAATGTGGTACGAAATGGTTTTGCCCGACAGAATCACCATATTCCGGGGACCGCTCTCGGCCCTGTCGTCCAGCGAAAAAGACTTGAGGCACAGAATCACCGTGACCGTTGTGCACGAAGTTGGTCACCACTTCGGAATATCGGACGAGCGGCTCGGCCAACTCGGGTGGGCCTGAGGGCCTGACGGCCTGGGATCGGCTCGAGCCTGCACAAGTAATACCGGGCTCGCGGATCACCCTAAGAGGATCCAACTTCGAAAACGTTATCACGGTAAGAGCCGGCCAGGTCGCAATAGTGAAATTTGTTTTCCTGGACGACGACGCCATTAACTTCAAAGCGCCCCCTAACTCATCGGGTGGCACATTCCCCATTGCGCTTGAAACTTCTGATGGGAAAATTTTCGAGGTGAGTACGACCTCCTATCGTGGCCAAACAATATAGATATTGAGCTAGCCTGCTTGAAGTCCACTCTGGCGATGAAGATTGCCATGCCCGCAGAAACCTCGAAGAGGAGCCCAAGCATGTCGAAGGCCGCTGCTTTTTTTGATCTCGATAGGACCGTCATTTCTGGTTCGTCGCTATACCCCTTTGGTCGTGCGGCCCTGCGCTCAGGAATGTATTCGACCAGGCAGTTGGTCAAAGATGCCTGGACACAATTTTGGTTTAAACGACGCAGCAGTTCAGATACCCAAAGCGTGAAGATTCAAGAGCGCGTGCTCTCTGGGGTTATTGGATACAACCAAACCGACCTAAAAATGTTCGGCCCTCAAATGCTCCTCGGTTGTCTCAAAAAGCTTTACCCGGACGTCTATCGTATTATCCGCCGACACGAAGCGGCCGGAGTGCCCACCTTTCTAGTTTCGGCAGCCCCAGTTGAGATCGTTGGTGCTGTCGCCAGCGCTCTCATGATGTCTGGTGGCGCAATTGCAACCGTGGCCGAGGTCGATTCAGATGGCAATTACACGGGACGTCTTGTCGGTGATTTCTGCTACGGCGCTGCGAAAGCACAAGCGATTGCCGACAAGGCGAAGGAACTCGACATCGATCTCGCACAATCGTTTTCATACTCCGACTCTGCATCTGATCTCCCAATGTTGGAGCTTGTCGGGCATCCGACACCCGTGAATCCTGACAAGCACCTACGCAAATCCGCTCGCGAAAACGGGTGGGACTCGATCAGGGTAGAACCACGCCACGCGTTACGATTCGGTATTGCGGCGGGGTCTGTGATAGCCGTTGGGGCCGCTTCTACCACCTACGCTCTCTTGCGCAAGCGCGGCTGACTACTTAAATTCAGCACTTACGTAACCATTCAGCCCCCCTCCGTCATCCTGAGCCCCGGCGTCAGCCGGGGCGTGAGGATCCATCTGGGGCGAAGCCGCAGGTCCACCCGCATGGTCAAGCTATTTTGAATTGCTCGCTGCGCTCGCAAAAATTCGGATTCCTGGATCCTCACGCTGCGGCTAGCGCCTTGCTCAGGATGACGGCGGAGGAATTTCAGCACTTACAGTGAAAAACTCAGCGATTTCTTAGGAACTCTTTATACAGTTGTTGAATAGTTCCGATTCTGGAGTATTTCTCTCGGTGTGAAGCGTCTCGCTTTGAATCGAAAACTCTCGAAGGTCTTCCCATATCTGAAGGCCGACTCACGTGGAAGACCAACCCTGGAGGTTAGCTATTTCTGCTATAACGACGCCCAAAGAAGGCACGGTTAAAGCATCGCCCAATGGATCAGGTAATGGTTCGGGAAATGGAGCCGGAGTCATTACCACTAAGCCAGATACTGGTCGGCGCATTTCTGCCCCTAGTAAATCTGATCTCTGGCGCTTTCTTGTACCAATCGCTGTTGGACTAGCCATCTGGATGATTCCGAATCCTTCCGGAGTCACGCCGCAAGCCTGGTCTCTACTCGCCATTTTCGTCGGCACGATTGCTGCCTTGATTTGTAAGCCAATGCCAATGGGTGCCATCGCCATGATTGGCATGACCGTTTTGGCGTTTGCTGGAACGCTGGGCGGATGGCAAGTCAAAGATCTTGCTGGTGAGCTTAAGCCGTTTACGATTGAGAATGTGCTGCTTGGTTTTGCCAACAAGGCGATCTGGCTCATAGTTTTGGCTGTCTTTATAGCGCGTGGTTTCATCAAGAGTGGGCTGGGCGAGCGCATCGCATATCTCTTCGTTTCTAAGTTGGGAAAGACCAGTTTGGGCCTTTCTTATGGTCTCTTGGCCACCGACTTCATGCTCGCTCCAGTAATGCCTTCTAACACTGCGCGTGCCGGTGGAGTGATCATGCCTATCTTGCGCTCAATCAGCTCGAACTACGGCAGTGACCCTGCCGATGGCACAGAAGGCAAGTTGGGATCTTTCCTCACTTTGACAGCCTTCCAAGTCAACGTCATCACCAGCGCCATGTTCCTGACCGCTATGTCGCCGAACCTCATGATTCAGGCACTAGCAGGCAAGAGCGGCGTGAATATCACTTGGGGTGGATGGGCACTAGCAGCGATCGTCCCCGGCCTCGTCAGCTTGGCAGTGATGCCCCTGGTCATGTACAAGCTGTTCCCGCCCAAAATTAAGCACACTCCGTTGGCTACAGAGGACGCCAAAAAGCGGCTTAAGTCGATGGGTCCACTCGCTCGCAGCGAAAAAATCATGCTCGCTGTCTTCGGCGGACTACTCCTCCTCTGGACCCTGGGTGACCTTTTCGAGATCGATGCAACTACGGCGGCTCTCGCCGGGCTGACAGTCCTGTTGTTAACCAAGGTGCTGAACTGGAAAGATATCCAGAATGAAAAGAGCGCATGGGACATCCTCATCTGGTTCTCAGTGCTAGTCATGATGGCCGGATACCTAGACAAATTCGGTCTCGTCACGTGGTTCAGCGACGGAATGGGCAGCATGGTAAGCGGTTTCGACTGGATGATTGCTCTGATAATCTTGAGCCTCGTCTATTTCTACTCGCACTACCTGTTTGCCTCGAGCATGGCACACGTGTCTGCCATGTATGCAGCCTTCTTGGTGACAGCAATTGGTTTTGGAGCACCACCAATGTTGGCAGCCTTAGTGTTCGCCTTCGAGTCAAGCCTCTTCGGTTCAATGACCCAATATGGCTTCGGGCCAGCAGCGGCCTTGTTTGCACCGGGCTATGTCCCAATGGGCAAATGGTGGAAGGCAGGTTTCATTGCCAGCGTCATCAACATCGCCATTTGGATGGGCATCGGTGGACTCTGGTTCAAAGTCCTCGGTATCTGGTAGACACCAGTTCAAGCCTTCCACTGATGGGCCAGAGTGTCGCTCAAAACCCTTCGTCATTGCGAGGAGCTTGCGACGAAGCAATCCAGGGTCTGTGGCGAAGCCGCAGGTCCACCCACAGATTCGATCCATTTTGAATTGCTCGCTGCGCTCGCAGAGTATTTTCAAGCCTGGATTGCCACGCCCTGTCAAAGCCCAGGGCTCGCAATGACGATTGAGCTGGTAGAGCCACGCCGGCTGGGGAGTTCTACATGATTGAAAGCTCCGTAGTCAGTAAACAGCGATCTAAATGGCACTACGTAGGCTTGCTTGGCGCACTGGCGATTGTCGCAGTGGCTGCGGGATGGCTTGTTGGTTCGCTGGTGCCTGACGGTCCCAGCATCGAAACCGTCGCCTCCACTACTGACGGCGCCCGAACGTTCACCTACCGAATTCCCAACGGGACCGCTGAACGAATTACCCGAGGGCAAGAGGTCAACATCCTGCCGTCAGAACTCCACGTGCGAGTCGGCGACACAATCGTCATTCACAACGACGATGCACTTGGTCAGACGATCGGCCCTTTTTATGTCGAAAGCGGAACCACGGTCAGGCAAACGTTCAGCTCCCCCACCGTCTACACGGGGCTGTGTACATTGCATACCAACAAGACCATTAAGATAGTTGTAGCTCAAGGAGACATCGTCGAAGAAGAGCGATGATTGCACACGCACTGACGCAAGCAACGAGCACGAAAGTTTTAATCTGGTTGGGACTGGGCCTGTGCATCCTTGGGGCGTTGCGATGTTTTGGCCTGGGCACTAAGGTACCCGAGCGGGTCGGAAAATATTCTCTCGTCATCGGGCTAGTTATGTCGATGGCCGTAGGATTCAGCTCAATACCTAGGACTCCGAGCGCATCTCGGATCACTCTCAGCTCTGCCGGTTCTGTTGCCTTTGTATCACCAGTCCCCGAGACTCACTTGAATCACAACACGACAGAAGTGGTAGTCGACGTTAGAGACTTTAAGCTTGTCGACCCGTTCAGTCAGAGAGCGCAAAATTCGCCCGTCGTGGTAGGCGGCGAAGGCCATGTCCACATCGCCCGCGATGGATTGGTCCTGGTAATGGGGTCGACAACCAGTGCTAACCTGTGTATACCCGAAGGCCGCCATACCTTGACTGCCACCCTTGTAGGCAATGACCATCTAGGTTTTGCCAACTTCAAAGACCTAACCGCAACGACGACTGTCACCGGAGCCGAGGGAGCCCACTGCTAGATTGCAGGGGCGCTAGCCTCGCGGGGCAACACCAGTCGCAGGGAGACGATTACTATCCAGACCACAACTACAGCGGACGCATCGGGCAACGAAACCCAGAGTCCCCTTAGCATCCCACAAGAAAATATAGCTCCCGAAAAGCAGCCGCGCAAAGGTAAGCAGAAGTTCTGGCGTGGCATGGGATTCATAATATTGACAGTCTTTGTTGTCGGCTTTCTTGCTGGCTTTCTAACGTCCGTGTGGGGAAAATTTTCATCTTCTTCTGATGTCATGGAGGTACGCGAAGTACCTACGAAGAGTCGATTCCGTGGCATTGAGCGTCCGGATGCGCCCTACGTTGGCGATTTGGCATTACCAAATGTGAGGGCCCCACAGGGTACAGACCCCATAACTCCTTTCCAGGCTCCACCCGGTGGCATTCGTCTGGTCTACTTCGGCTACTCAACTTGCCCTGATGTTTGCCCCACGACGCTGGGGTTGATGCGGACCGTCACCAAGAGGCTGGGCGCAGATGGCAAACGAGTGCAATTTTCAATGGTGGCGCTGGATCCGCAACGTGATACCCCCGACGCTATCTCGGCATTCGTAGGCAAGTTTTTTCCGTCAGGCCTAGCGCTGCGTACAGATGACATGGCAACTCTCGACACGGTCGAACAGCGATTCAAGGTAGTTGCCGAAAAAGATGCCGCCAGTGCGCCCGAGGCTTACACCATTACCCACTCAAGTTCAGTATTTGCTGTCAACGACCAAGGGCGAGTCCTCGTTCAGTGGTCGTATGGAACACCAGCCAAAGACATCGAAGCCGACCTACACACTCTATTGAAACTGCAGAGTTAGTAGCAAGGACCTTAATGTTCGACATGTTTGCTATATTGGCCGAGTTGCCGCCACCGCCCAAATGGCCGGACATGTTTACTGTGTGGCGCCTAGATCCGCTCATGCTAGCGCCGCTCATCGTGATGGCCGCCCTGTATGTGCAACGCGTGAGGGTACTGCAATCCAAGGGGCGCAAGTGGCCTGTTGGGCGCACGGTTTCATGGATGAGCGGCATCGCCCTCACCTTCATTGCCACCCAATCGATTCTCGAGCGTTACGACACCGTGTTGTTCAGCCTCCACGCTGTCCAACATGTGCTTTTGGGCATGATCGCTCCGGCACTGTTCGTGCTGGGCGCTCCGATCACGCTCTTCCTGCAGACCTCTTCTCTGCCGGCCAAGAGTCGTCTCCTCCGTTTCTTACGCCTCAAACCCGTGAAACTCATAACCCATCCCCTGGTGGCCTGGATCATTTTTAGCGCCGGCATGTACGCGATCTATTTCACACCCTTGTACGAACTTTCGTTGCGTTCAACGTGGATTCACTACTTCGTACACATGCACTTTCTCATTGCCGGCGTACTGTTCTTCTTACCGGCCATTAGCCCCGATCCGATTAGTTGGACACTCCCATATCCGATGCGTCTCCTCTACGTGTTTACGACCTTTCCCCTGCACGCATTTCTCGGTGTGGCAATTATTTCCGCGACGACGTCGCTGGCCGGATCTTGGTATGTGTCACAGGGCCGAACGTGGGGCGCTAGCGTCCTTGCCGACCAAGGAAGCGCCGGAGCGATCATGTGGACAGCCGGCGACTTGCTGGCCCTGTTGGTCCTCTTCGCTGTGGTCTCCCAATGGTGGCGCCACGAGGAGCGGGCGGCGCAGCGAATCGATCGGCTCAGCGGGGTGGCAGCTCTCGACGTTAGTGATGCCTCAGCACCTGGTGGCTTCCCGTCATTGCGAGGAGCCCGCTCTGGGGCGACGAAGCAACCTAGTCCGTGACCTACATCATCGGGAGGTGAGTCACGGACTAGGTTGCTTCGCTTCGCTCGCAATGACGGGGTGGGAGACGTGAGCCACCCCACAAATACAATCGACCGTGGCGGACAGGTGCTATGTTCAACACCAACAACAGCGGCGGGCCATGAACAGACCCGCGAGCTTAAGAACTATTATCACCTCCGAAAAGCCACACAAATATGCACCAGACCCGGCTCACCCAAGAAGCATTCGATCGCCTTAGCGCCGAACTTGAGCACTTGCAAGACAAAGGTCGCCTCACCTTGCAAAGGAAAATCCTCACGGCACGTGAAGAAGGCGACCTGCGCGAGAACGCCGAATATCACCAGCTCAAAGAGGAACAAGCCTTCCTTGAGGGACGCATTCTGGAGTTGAGATCGCTCCTGGACAACTGCAAAGTTGGCGACGGGCCGCAAGAGACACACAAGATTGACCACGGCGTAAAAGTCACCCTCAAAGACGATGACGGCGACGTCGACACTTTTGTGTACACATCAACACATAACCAGGTCAAAGAACTGCCAGTCATTACTCCTCAATCGCCTCTAGGTGAGGCCTTGCTCGGCAGAGCTGTCGGTGAAATCGTTACTTACGAAGCTCCTGGCGGCAAATTCAGCTATGAAGTCGTTGCAATCGAGATCTTCTAGACCACCCGTGCCTTATCCCCCAATATCTTTGGCTGTTGGCCACTTCCCCCAAGTTGAGTTTGCTTCGGCGCAACGCATATTTGTTCTCTTCCCTAAATAGATGGATGTTCGCAACGTCGCTGGTGGTACCCATCCGGCTGGTCAAAATTGTATACTGGGCACATGGTTTGCAATCATCGGGGGCCACATGGTGTCGGAATTAGCCAAGGCAGTCGCTAGCTTGTCACAGTCTGGTGCATATTATTTCATCGGTCAGTGGGTCATCCTGTTAATTGGCGCAACAATCCATGTCTTTCTTGACCGCAAGGCCAACAGGCGCACAGCCCGTCGAGTGATCGAGCTCTACCTCATCTGGATTCTTGCCGGAGGCGGTGTATTCGCTATTTACGGAGGCATCGCCCACATCAGCGGCATGTCAGATTTTATTGCCCGCAATATTGGCTATCGCCAGAGCATGTTTCAATGGGAAGTTGGTTGGGCTGACCTTGCCTTTGGCGTGCTCGGAATTGGCGCAATTTGGAAGCGTGACAGCTGGCTTACAGCAGCGGTAGTTGCGATAGCCGTCGGCTACGGTGGTGACGCCATCGGCCACATCATGCAATATGTCGCCCACAACAATTTGGCACCAGACAACGTGTGGGCTATCCCCAGCGACATCCTCCAACCAATCGTTTTGGTGGTGCTTCTGATTCTGTATCGCATGAAATCGAAGGATGCGGCCGACGCCTGAGCCGCTACTTACTGTTCGGCATCAACACTGCTGTGGAGCTAGCGCTTAGCAGCGGAGCTGAAAGGGCCGAGATCAGGCTGTTGTTGCTGGTATCGGCGCTGAGCTCCCATAACATGGCACCGCCCAAGTTTTGCGAGTTGATGTAGTCGCTCTTGAGTCCGATTGACTGGGGATCATCGTAGGTAATGAATGTTCGCTGAGCGGGGTTGTATAAGTACGGGACCTGCGAGGCGTTGTCCCAGTACCGCACATAGCCATTCTTGCTGACGTAGTTTTGGTCCAGGTCTTTGAAGTCAAACATGCCCGGTTCCCAGGTTCCAATTGAAGCCCCCTGGCCAGGCTGGAAGAGACCGTTGTTGGTTGGACCGACATTTTGCCAGCCCCGACCGTAGAACGGAACACCAACGATAATCTTGCTGGCTGGCCCGCCGGCACTTAGGTAGCCAGTGACAGCGGCCGAAGTGTTCCACTGAGTACGGGCACTGGCATCAGGGCTTGGATCCGCCGGGTTTGGATACAGTGGCGCGTTGTGGCCTGTCGCCGAATCCCAACCGCCATGGAAATCGTACGTCATCAGATTGATCCAGTCGAGAGTCTGGCCAACCTTGGCGAGCTCAATGTTTTGGTAGTTACCGGGACCGGCCGGGGCTGCGATTGACAGAGCGTAAGGGCGACTGGTGACGGTAGTGAGGGCGGTGAGCTGGGAGCGTAGTTCTTGCAACATGAGTGTATAGTTCTGCTTGTCTTCTGGCCGAGCCACATTGGTGCCCAGTCCCCCGCCTGTCGGGTATTCCCAGTCGATATCGACACCGTCGAAGCCGTATTGTTTAACGAAGTCCATAACGCTGGCGGCAAATTTTTGACGGGACTGAGCGGTTAAGGCAACGTCTGAGAATTTGCCCGACCACGTCCAGCCGCCAATGCTGATCATCACTTTGAGGTTGGGATACTTGCTGCGCAGAATCTGCAGTTGATGGAAGTTGCCTCGAAGCGCCCCGGCATCCCAGCTATCACCAGGGAAGAACTTGTCGATATCGGCATATGGGTCGCCCAGCACGATCCGGCCATCATCACCGATGTTGGCAAACGCGTAATTGATGTGGGTGAGCTTGTCAGCTGGGATGTCAGTCACCTGATAGTTACGCCCGTACGTGGCCCACGATGTGTAGTAGCCGACGACCTTCTTGTTCGTGGCCGGTGGTTTGGTCGTGGTGGTGGATGTCGTAGTGGCCGGCGGCTTGGTTGTCGTAGACGTGCTGGTGGTTGCGGGTGGGGCAGTTGTCGTCGTAGACGTAGTACTAGTTGGCGTATTTGTGGTGGTGGTTGCGGGTGGCTTAGTAGTTGTGGTCGTGGTTGTTGTGGTTGGCGATACGGTAGTTGTAGTCGTCGTCGACGGAGGGGCAGTCCCAGACGTAATGAAAGTACAGGTGGAGCCGTTAAGCCGACAGTTACTTGGCACTCCAACTGGGCCAGAATAGGAAGCACCAAAGCCGAAGCTCACTGCTTGGCCTGGGGCAATCGAGCTGTTCCAACTGGCATTACTGACAGCATAATTGGGCGTGGCGCCACTCAAGTTTCCATTCCACACAGAGGTGATTTTGTCGGCAAGCTGGAAGGACAAGGACCACGAAGAAATCGTGCTAGTCCCTGTGTTTTTGATAGATACGTTGCCGTTGTAACCCGTGTCCCAAACATCAGGCCGAGTAAATTCGATTTGGGTGGTGCCGGGGGCGGGCGGTGGAGCTGGTTGAGTTGTTGATGTCGTGGTTGTTGTCGTGGCTGGGGGCTTGGTAGTACTGGTCGTTGTGGTGGCCGGAGGCTGCGTGGTCGTCGTCGAGGTCGATGTTGTCGTTGTGGTCGGCACCGGAACGGGCAGGTTGAAAGAACAAACGATGCCGTTGAGGCGACAATTCATGGGTACACCCAAGAGATCCGAGTTGCCCGGCGCTCCGACGTAGCCAAAGCCGACGGTGGATTGAGGTGCGATATCCGTCGCCCACGATGGTGCCCCCACCTGATAGGGATTCCTGGTGTGGCTCTTGACGGTGGCATCCCAGATATTTGTGATGTTGTGGGGCCAATCGAAATCGAGCAGCCAATTGCGTATGGGCGAAGAAGTGCCGTTAGAGATTGTGACGGCCGCTTGGAACCCGCTACCCCAATTCCGAGTAATGTCGTGGCGCACGGTGATCGTACTTGTGTCGGCACCAGCCAAGCTTTGCATTCCCAAAATCAAAGCAACCGAAAGAATGAACGAGAAAAAGGCTCGAATAGTTACCGTGGACTGAGGCAGTTCCGTAGAGGAATTGCGCCACTGGCTCTTTTTCTTCTTCCCTCGCAAGCCCATGATAAATCCCACATTGACAGATGTGGCATACCTGCAATCCTATCGAACGAAGTGGGACATACGGGGCATATAGGCCTAATGGTTCGGATAATTTGGACACATTGGTGAGAACATCCAGGAGGCGACGTTCGTCGTGAATGGGCGACTTGTGCGTCAGGACTGGCTAGTCTTGGCCTGGCAATGACAGGAAAAATCAAACGCCTGAAAGAGAAAACGTCGCGCGACCAAATCAAGGCGCAGGCACAGGCTCTGCAAGACAAGGCAGTCCGAGCTCAGGCCCGTCTCGAGAAGGCCCGAGGGATCGGCCCTGTTACGCTGGCTGTCCGCCGCTGCGGTGACATGAAAAGTGGAACCCTTACGGCCCTCATCGCAGTGTATTTGCTGCTGGCTATCTTGCCGCTCGGTATCATCGCAGCGTCCTATCTCAACAAGTTCACGCATTTGGATATTACAACTGGCATTGTTCACCAGTTCGACCTGCAAGGTCATGCTGCTAATGCATTTCACAGGACATTTGACGCCGTCCAAATGCACCAAGGCGCCGCCACCCTTTTTGGATTACTCAGTTTCGGCTTAGTGGGCATTCAGTTGGCCACGATAGTTCAAGAGACCTTCGCCCGGGCTTGGCGTGAGCCAAAATCTTCGATGACCTCAGCGTATTCTCGTGGGGCCATCTGGTTTGGCGTTGCCTTCGTCAACCTGGTAATTAGCGAAACCTTCATGTACCACTCGCGCACGCGTGGTGTGTGGTTGAGCCTCCTGGCGCTTGTGGTCTTGTCGGGACTAGCTTTTTTCTTTTGGTTCATCACTCCTGTGATATTGCTCAAACGCCGCTTCACGGCTAAGGAGCTGCTGCCCACCGCGGTCTGTGGCACAATTCTTCACCTCCTTCTGAGGCTCGGATTATGGCTCATTTTCCCGAATTGGCTCGAGTGGTATGGTGTCGCTCTCGACACGTTCGGCATTGCAATCGCTATCATTTATTGGCTTTTCGTGACTGCATACGCGTGGGTTTTCGTTGCTGCCTTTGGTGCAGTCGTTTGGGAGAAGCGACACGGTACCCTTCCCGCGATTGACCTTGAAGGCCGATAGATCCCTCTCCCGGTCATTGCGAGGAGCGTAGCAGAGCCTTTCGTCTACGTGGGCCACAGCGCCCGCCGTCTGGTGGTCCCGGCCTGTGGATCGCCCTGGCCGCCAAACATGCGCTCGTTGGGCGCACCTTTTCCGGAGAGATGAAACGGCGCCTCGAAATCGCCCGGAGCTGCGGTGGGATTCGTTGCTCTAACGATCGCTGTCCGCAATTTCTCTCGTGCGCAATAGGTGCGACTGACCGGCGGCCCTGGCAGTTACCAGAACCGACCGGCCAACAAAGGAATCGTCTATAGGTGGCTGGAGTTCCATTGGACCCCCGTCAAAATTGTCTCTGTCCAGATGGCCTGGTGAGCAGCGACGCCCCACAGCCGGGCATCGGTCATGTCGGCTTTCGTAAAGTTTGTCGTTAAGAGATTTGCGCGGGTGAAGTCTGACTTGGGGAGCTTTGCTTCTGAGAAGTCAGCACTTTGCAGCTCGGCACCAACGAATTTGGCTAACGGCAATTCGGCTTTGGTGAAGTCTGCTGCCAGGAGCCTCGCCCCTGAGAAGTCCGCACGTCCAAGCTTCGCTCCAGCAAATTTGGACCAAAATAGGCCCGCATTGACGAGTTTGGCACCCCTCAAGTTGGCCCCCGTCATGTCGACGGTCGCTCCGGATGCGTCGCAAAAATTAGCGCCCCACAGATTTGCGCCTCGAAAACTAGCCCTCCCGAGCTTGGCACTGCCGAAGTCTGCATCAGCGAGATACACGCCGTCGAAATTCAGGCCTTCAAGTTCCTGACCAAAGAAGTTGGCTTTCCACAAGTCAAGCCCCGGACGAAGCTCTCGGGCGAAAATTGGAAACTTATCGCGGCGAAGGCCGATTTGTCCTGGCACAGGATCGTCACCGGTGCCGGCATCGGCAGCGGTAGCAAAAATCAGCGTCGCAAACGTGGCGACGATTAGAGCGCAGATTACTCGGAAAAGCTTCATTGTCTTCCTAACTGTAAACCTGATACTGGGCAGCCCGGGCGATACGCGGGCCCGTACGATGCAGAGCGTTACCACGCCGAAGCGAAGCAACCAGACGATCAATCTATGCGCATATTCCCAAGTTTCCTCGAAGTTTGTCCTGGTCCAGCGCTCGACCACCACACTGAGAGGGGTGGCCTCGCCGGTCAGGTGACTGTGCATGTGCCTACAAGCTTCAACCAAGGCGCTGACAAATGGCGACCACTTCGGCCTCCCCCGGCAAGTCAAGCTAATGTTGGGTTGCCCGCAATCTCGAGAGCAAGCCCATGATCTTTACTCAGTACTATCTCGACTGTTTATCTCAGGCCTCCTATTTGATCGGCGATGAAGCCGCTGGCCGTGCGATACTCGTCGACCCCAGACGAGATGTCGATGAGTACGTTACCGATGCGGAGGCCGCCGGCGTGCATATCGAGCTCGTCATTGAAACCCACGTTCACGCCGACTTTGTATCAGGGCACCTCGAGCTGGCCAAAGCAACCGGTGCTCAAATTGCTTACGGCCAAGCAGCAAAGACCGACTTCCCTATCCGGCGACTGGGCGACGGCGAGGAAATCTCATTGGGGGAAGTCAAGCTTGTTGTGCTTGCCACGCCCGGCCACACGCCCGAGTCGATTTGCCTTGTTGTGTATGAGCACGCTGACGATGAGATCCCCTATGGGGTACTTACCGGCGACTCGCTCTTCATTGGTGATGTGGGTCGACCTGATTTGGCAGTTACGGCCGGCCTGTCACCGGCCTATATGGCTGGTCAGCTCTTCGAGTCCCTGCGAAACAAGATCCTTCCACTGCCGGATGCAACTCGTGTATATCCCGCGCACGGGGCTGGTTCGGCCTGTGGGAAGAACATTTCGACGGCAACTCATTCAACATTGGGGCAGGAACGATCCGAGAATTACGCCCTAGCCATAACGAATCGACAAGACTTCGTGGAAGCTATCACCGAGGGCCAACCGGCAGCCGCTGCATACTTTTCTCATGACGCTTACATGAATCGGTCACAACGGGAGCTGCTCGCAGAACTGCAAGCGCCGATCCCCCTTGATCTGCCTCGTGTCTTGCGACTTCAGATTGAGGGCGCTACCGTCCTTGATACGCGAACGCCGCTCGATTTCGCCGCCGGCCACCTCATCGGCGCCCTCAACGTTGGTCTAGAGGGCCGCTTTGCTGAAACAGTCGGCAATTTTGTCGATGCGAGCACGCCGATCGTTTTGGTTTGCCAGCCCGGTACCGAACTGGAAGCTCGCATCCGATTGGGTCGAATCGGTTTCGATAAGATAGCCGGTTACCTGGCCCAACCTGACACCGTAATGGCCCCCCATCCTGACTTAGTTCAACAATCTTCCCGCCTCACGGCAAATGAACTCCAAGGGTTACTGTCGTCAGAAGAGGAACTGGTGGTCGTTGATGTGCGCACTCCCGGCGAGGTCGATCAGGGGGCTGTCACCGGTTCCGTCCACATACCTCTCAACTCGCTAGTCAAGGAGTGGTCCCAGCTCGATCCCACAAAACCGACCGTTATCTATTGTGGCAGTGGCTACCGGTCTTCAGTTGCGGCAAGCTGGCTAAAGACTCACGGTTTCCAAGATATATCCGACCTACTTGGTGGTTTCGCCGCCTGGCAGGCTCATGATTGAACCCATTTCACTCCCCGACCTTGAACTGGCGGGAGGGATTTTTCAGCGGCGCCTCATCGGCATGTTCGCATGTGTAGTGGTGCTAGTTCTTAGTTTCGCGCTCTGGGGCCAAGCTTCTGCCGCAAGTTCTTCAGATACGGACCCGGAAGGGAACCTGTTTGTAAATGGCGCCACTCACATCACAACGACTCTGAGACTGGCCAAGTTTCCGCAAGCAAAAACGTTTGGTGCCCCGAGCGGCCTGTACGTGACACCCCATTGCGAAGTCAACAACTTGATCACCGTGAGCGCATCACGCCGTGAACTCGAGTCCGGCCTTGGGCTTGATCAAGGAGCATTGCAGGGCGGCGAACTCGTCCGCGTGGATATCGACAATCCCTGTTTACGGAAACTTCGCTTTCCGGCCAAGGGGAACAAGCACTTCCGTCCCGGATCAGGCCTCACGACCGGAGACCTGCACGAAGCCCTCATCGACAGCCCGCCCAAATCCGATCCTCACGTCCACCAAAAGCCCGTTCAAGGTCTGTAGAAAGCGCCGTCATCTCGCACTCACACGTGGGGCGCTGAATGCTTACAGCGACCCACGCTGTTCTAGCCCCAAGAGGAAGCGTTTGGTGTCGAGGCCGCCGGCGAATCCGCCCAGCTTGCCGTTGGCCGCAAGCACCCGATGGCATGGGACAAGTATCGGAGTCGGATTTTTCGCGCACGCGGTGCCGACTGCTCGGGCCGCGCCTTCGTGGCCTAGAACGCTAGCGATCTCTCCGTACGACATGGTTTCGCCGTATGGGATTTCTGCCAGTTGCTTCCAGACGAGACGTTGAAAATCTGAGCCGTCAGATATGTCGAGGGGCAGATCGAACGAGCATCTGGTGCCGGCAAAGTACTCCTGCAGCTGGGTGATGGTGAGGTCCACGACCGATTGTGCTGGGACTGGCTGATCGGGGTTGAAATCAGTGGCGTCGGTTGCATGCCATTCGATTCGGGTAATGCCAATTTCGCTGGCCTCAATTAGGAGAGGTCCGATCGGAGTGTCGAGGATTTGGCTGGCGTATCCGTCCATCTAAAGACCCAGGCCGTCGAGCGAGAACTCGTCGAAGCCGGGAGCAACTCGGGGCCATGGGAAAGCTCGCTCGAGTTCGAAGGCTAGACCCAACGCCAGGTCGTCACGGAATCTGGGCGCAATGATCTGGAGCCCTATTGGCACGCCGGTGGCGTCAAGGCCAATCGGGACAGACACTGCCGGATGTCCCGTGAAATTCAAATCCATGGTGTTCAACGCGGCCATTGACGAAGATGCTTGGCCACCGATCGTCGTCGCCATTGGGCCTTCAGCTGGCCAAGCAACAGCGTTCAACGTAGGCGTTACGACGACCGTGTCGTCGCCCAGGATGACGTCCAACTCTTCACAGGCTAGGAACCGCAAGCGTTGAGCCCTGATGTAGTCACTAGTTTCGATACTGCGACCGAGGCCAAGCATCATGGCGAGACCCTGGTCCATGTCTTCTTCTCGGCCTTGTGCCCACTCGAGTCGTTGGACAAGTTCGGCGCCGGCAATGATCATCCAAGCTTGGGCGATGTCTTCACTCAAATTGAACAGTGTCTCGGTATGACGCATCGGGAAGCTCAGGCTGTCGATGTTGTGACATGCCTGGTCAAAGGCCAGTGCAACCGACGAGTCGACAGCGTTGCGCAAAGTCGGACAAGCGATCACTTTTGCTGGCGGGCTGGGTTCGACCGGGATACTGCCATGAGCAAGTGAATAAAAGTCCCCCTTGTGAGGGCCGAGCACGATCGCTGCTTCATAGACAACATCGGCCACGGAATTGCCCAAGACTCCGTTCATTGAGAAGGTCATCCAGGTGGGATCCGGGTAGCGACCATTGGCGCCAAAAGTGGGTTTGTAGCCAACAAGTCCAGACAGGGCGGCCGGAATTCTTACAGAACCGCCACCGTCGGAGCTTGTTGCCAGAGGGATCATCCCCGCTGTCAGCGCGGCGCCGGCACCGCCGCTTGAGCCGCCCGGCGACTTCTCAAGGTTCCACGGATTACGAGTGGTGCCGTGCAATCTGTTGCTGGT
The DNA here is from genome assembly GCA_038904395.1 of Acidimicrobiia bacterium. Taxonomy (GTDB): domain Bacteria; phylum Actinomycetota; class Acidimicrobiia; order UBA2766; family UBA2766; genus JBCKKC01. The sequence continues at coordinate 21,008 of JBCKKC010000007.1, forward strand.
GTATCCGGTCCAGCCAAATTCGGGAGTGTTGGTTTTTCCGATAGCGATTGCGCCCGCCGCCCTGAGCCGTTGCACAACGCCACCGTCTTCGCTGGCTTCAGGATCGTCCTTGTGCAGCAAGGACCCGAACGTGGTGGGCATACCGATTGCATGCTCGAGATCTTTGACCAAAAACGGGATTCCCGCTAGAGCGCCTTGGCAGCGGTGGCTACTGGCCTGGGCAAGGGCTTCTTCAGCTCGCAAGGTAACGACAGCGTTGATACTGGGATTGAATGTTTCGATTCGAGCCAGAGCTACCTCGACAAGCTCCACCGGACTCACACGACGTTCGCGGACAGCAGCTGCTAGTTCATTCAACACAATTGACCTCCGGAAGGATTCTCGGCGCTGCAAAGTAGTTGGGTCATAGTATGCGAAGCCGTTAGTTCCTTTCTAATCCTCACAAGAGTGGCGTTTGTTTCGACGCGAAGCAAGCAATTCAAGATGGATCGAATCTGCGGGTGGACCTGTGGCTTCGCCCCAGAATGGATCCTCACGCCCTGGCTGACGCCAGGGCTCAGGATGACGGAGGGGGGCTGAATGGATGCAAGCCACCGCCAACCAGGGTGTTAAGAAATGCGAATAGCTACGTGGAATGTCAACTCCCTGAATGCGCGCATGCAGTTTGTAGTTGATTGGCTCAAAACTCGGGACCCCGACATCGTTTGCCTTCAAGAGTTGAAGCTCACCGAAGAGGCCTTCCCGTTTGAGGCCTTTGAGGAGTTGGGATATCACGCTGCGATCTGCGCGCAAAAGAGTTGGAACGGTGTGGCTGTGATTGCCAAAGAGCCTGTTGAGCAAACCCAGGTTGGGTTGCCCGGCGCCGAGGAAGCGGGTGCGCGCCTCGTAAGTGCCAACGTGGCTGGCATCACGGTGACCAGCGTCTATATTCCCAATGGCAAGTTTGTCGAGCACGATGATTTTCCCAAGAAACTGGCTTGGCTAGAGAGCTTTTGTGACTATGCAAGCAAGCTGATCGAGTCCGGTTTGCCGCTGATCATCGGTGGCGACTTCAACCTGTGTCCCGCCGACATCGACAGTCACGACCCGGTCGGATTGGCTGGCCACATCTTCCACACGGACGAGGAACGTGCCTGTTACGAGCGGATCCTCGATCTTGGCCTGGTTGACATGTTTCGCAATCAAGACCCCCAGACACCCGGCTTCTCATGGTGGGACTATCGTTCTGGCCAGTTCCACAAGAACAATGGCCTGCGCATCGATTTGCTTTTTGCAACCCCCAACCTGGCCGAAAAAGTCACCCATGTTGGCGTAGACCGCGACTTCCGCAAGAAGCGCGAAGGCCTAACCCCGTCTGATCACGCTCCCGTTATCGTTGACCTCGCTTTTGCGGTTTAAAGTGCTCCCCAGTCCGATTAAGATCGTATTGTATCTGCTCTTTTATGCAGCGCCCTCTTGCATAGGTTGCATAGACTTCGGACCAGGTAGATGACTCGTACATGGAAGCCCCCTACTCCTGAGAAACTATGAGTGACAATCAAACAACCTCCAAAGGCAATTCGTCCCCAACCGCCACGAAGGGGGGGAATTATGGGCCTAACTCTTGGGTGATCGACGAGATGTATCGCCGCTACAGCGAAGAGCCCGAGGCCCTGCCAGAGAGTTGGCAAGACTTCTTTCGCGACTACCAGCCCCCCCTCCCGGCCACAAAGCCAGCTACTCAGTCGGTAACACCGCCCCACCAACCTCCTTCTCCGGTGAAGCGCCAAACCAATGGCGCCAGCACCAAGCCTCCCGCTGCCCCAACCTCGCCCGCTAAGCCCCACTCCCCCGCCCCTAGGGCAGCAGCATCGCCTCCAGTCCCCGCCGCCAAGCCAACTGCGTCGCCGGCAGCCCCAGCGACAAAAGCGACCCAACCGGAACCTGAGCTTCTCCGTGGCGTAGCCGCACGCATCGTTACCAACATGGAGGCTAGCCTCACAGTCCCGACGGCCACTTCGCTGAGGACATTGCCTGCCAAGGTTCTCGAAGAGAACCGTCGACTCATCAACGAGTTCTTGGCCACCTCTCGTGGCGGCAAGGTCAGCTTCACACACGTGATCGGATGGGCGATCGTCAAGGCTGCCGCCAAGGTGCCGGCCATGAACGCAGCCTTTACTGAAGTTGACTCCAAGCCTGCCAAGATCTCCCACACAGACCTCAATCTCGGTCTCGCTGTCGATATCGCTAAGCCAGATGGTTCTCGTTCGTTGGTCGTGCCCAACATCAAAGGCGCTAACCACGTAGACTTTGCCGGATTTCATGCTACATACGAAGAGGTCTTGCGCAAAGTAAAGACCAACAAACTGACGCCCGACGATTTCGCCGGCTCAACCATGACGTTGACCAATCCGGGCACGATAGGCACCGCTTCATCCACCCCACGCCTGATGCCCGGTCAAGGTGTGATTATCGGTGTTGGTTCACTGGCTTGGCCGCCCGAATTTAAGGGCACCGACCCACTCGCCCTTGCCGACCTGGGTGTCAGCAAGATCATGACTGTCACCAGCACTTACGATCACCGCATTATTCAGGGTGCAGAGAGTGGCGAGTTCCTGCGTTGGGTTGAGCAGTTGCTCCTCGGCGACGAGAATTTCTACGACGAGATCTTTGCCAGTCTCGGCATGGCCATCGAGCCTTTGCGCTGGAAGGCCGACTCACACGCTCCTACCACCGTCACTGGCGTGGATGCAGGCGCTGAAAAGGCCGGACGGGTGCTGCAGTTGATCAACATGTATCGCGTGCGTGGCCATCTGCTGGCAGATGTAAATCCGCTCGATGTGAAAATCCGTTCCCATGTCGAACTGGACCCCGCCTACTACGGTCTTTCAGTATGGGATCTCGATCGACCATTTTTCACTGGCGGTCTTGGGGACCGAGACGTGGCGACGCTGCGTGAGATCATCGACCAGTTGCGTGCCTCTTACTGCCGCAAGACCGGGTACGAGTACATGCACATCCAAGATCCTGAGCAAAAGCGTTGGATCCAAGAGCGTGTCGAAGTGCCAGCACCGGAGCTTTCGTCCGAAGACAAGCATCATCTCTTGTCCCAGCTCAACGCTGCCGAGGCTTTCGAGCAGTTCCTAGCCACCAAGTATGTTGGCCACAAACGATTCGGTATCGACGGTGGCGAGAGTATCATCCCGATGCTCGACGCGTTGCTCAGCGACGCAGCCGATCACGGGGTTGAGGACGCCATCATTGGAATGACTCACCGTGGTCGCCTCAACGTCTTGGTCAACATCATGGGCAAGACCTATCGCCAAATTTTCAGCGAATTTGAAGGCGACATCTCACCTGACACCGTGCAAGGTTCAGGCGACGTCAAGTATCACTTGGGTTTTGAAGGCAAGCACACTACACGCCAGAACTCAGTCATCAATCTCACATTGGCACCAAACCCGAGCCACTTAGAGGCTGCCAATCCTGTCGTAGAAGGCATGGCCCGAGCCAAAGAGTCCATGCTCGGCCCGGATGGCCACTTCAAAGTACTGCCAATCTTGCTTCACGGTGACGCCGCTTTTGCCGGCCAAGGCGTGGTTGCCGAAACCCTCAACCTGAGTCAGCTACCTGGCTATCGTACCGGCGGCACAGTGCATTTGGTTATCAACAACGGCATCGGCTTTACGACAGATCCCGAGGATGCCCGCTCCAGCCACTACGCAACTGATGTAGCCAAGATGGTTCAGGCGCCGATCATTCACGTCAACGGTGACGATCCAGAAGCCTGTTTGCGAGCGGTGCGCCTCGCCTTCGAATACCGTCAGACTTTCACGCGTGATGTCGTCATCGACATGGTCTGCTACCGGCGCTTTGGCCACAACGAAGCGGACGAGCCTTCTTACACGCAGCCACACATGTACGCCCAAATCCAAAAGCACCGCTCAGTGCGCAAGCTCTACACAGAGCAGCTTGTCAACAAGGGTGACATTACCGTCGAAGATGCGCAAGAGGCACTCGAAGAGTTCCACAAGATCATGCAAACGGCACTTGATGAGACCCGCCAAGCCAGCAGCGGTGACGTGATAGCTCACCAAGCTGCGCCCGCTCGTGGTGTTCTACCTGCGGTTGACACGAGTATCGATCGGGCCACGTTGGACCAGGTTGCCACGGCGCTGACAACAGTTCCGGACGGATTCAACCCTCACGCCAAGATTGCCAAGCTCTTGCAGGATCGTGGCCAGCAGTTTTCAAAGAATGCAGTCGATTGGGGCATGGCAGAGAGCCTCGCCTTTGGATCCTTGCTGCTCAATGGAGTTACGATCCGTTTGAGTGGCCAAGACTCTCGCCGTGGCACGTTCAGCCACCGCCACAGTAGCGTCATAGACATTGACACCGAGCAAGAGTACATGCCACTGCGCGCGCTGGAGTCACCCGGAGTTCAGTTCCGCGTGTACGACAGCTTCCTGAGCGAATATGCCGTCCTTGGCTTTGAGTATGGCGTCTCGGTTGAGCGTCCCGATGCCTTGGTCCTGTGGGAAGCGCAATTCGGTGACTTCTCTAACGGGGCCCAAATCATCATCGACCAGTTCATAACTGCTGGCGAAGGTAAATGGAAACAAACCAGCGGTCTCGTGATGCTTCTGCCCCACGGTTACGAAGGCCAGGGCCCAGAGCACTCAAGTGCCCGTCTCGAACGCTACCTGACCATGTGCGCCGAAGACAACGTGCAGGTTGCATATCCGACCACTGCCGCCCAGCACTTCCACCTTTTGCGCCGCCAGATGGTGCGAGACGTTCGCAAGCCTCTAATCGTGATGACACCCAAGTCACTCTTGCGCTTGCCCGATGCCAAGTCTCCAGTCACTGACTTCACCGACGGCGGCTTCCAAGAAGTCATCACCGACCAGGGCAACCTAGACCCACAATCCGTCACGAGCGTGTTGCTATGCAGCGGCAAGGTCTACTACGACCTCGTCAAGTATCGCACAGAGCACAACCGCAACGACGTGGCAATCGCCCGTGTCGAGCAGCTCTATCCCCTGCCCTGCACCCAAATCAGACAAGAAATCGACAAATACCCGAACGTCACAGATGTCTGCTGGGTCCAAGAAGAACCCGACAACATGGGCGCTCTATCGTTCGTCAAGGTACGTGAACACCGCTACCTGCCAGACGGATTCCGCCTACGGCACTCGTCACGCAACGGCGCCGGCAGCCCAGCCGCCGGAAGCGCAAAAGTGCACGCCCAAGAACAAGCCCAACTAACTCGTGAGGCCTTCGCCGCAAGTTAACCTTGTCGCGCTCCCTTGGTGGTGGGGTGGGGATTGAGTGTATCTTTGTCCGTCGCTTTGCCCTTGCGGGTGGCGGGCAGCTTCCATTCGCTCGCAAGCTCGCTCAGGAACCTCCCGCCACCCTTCGCAACAAGATTCCCCCACCCACCACACCGAGGGGCACGGTTTAAACTTGCTAGCTCGTCAAAGTGGGTAGGACGGCACTCACCCACCCCCCGCATGCCCGGTTCAGACTTGTGGCTCGGCGAGAAGGGGGATATCGAAGCGGCTGACGCCGCTGGCAGCTAGTCGAGAGATTCCGCTCGCCCCACAACACTGAGTCTGCAAGTGATCCTCAAGCGGACTCAGTCCCTGACTCAACCCGTCGCAGCAGCGGAAGTCCGTCCCGGGCGTGGAGCTGGGGCGCTAACCTGCCAGGCGGGATCCACCGCAGCCCACTGCAAGATGGTGTCGATGTGTTGGCTCACGGTTTGTGTTGGCTGAAATGCCTGTGAAACAGCGTAGTGCGCGGCTTGCGCTTCAGCTACACCTGCTGCGTCGTAGGCATCATAGTAGAAGTTCACATTTGGGCTTATGCCTGTGGTTTGTTGGAATAGGTTGTATGCCGCCTCAATCGCCAAACGTTGCATTGCCCAGATGGCTAGGGGGCTATTGTTGAAGGCTCCCGCTCCCCATTTGCCTGTGTGAATCTCTATGGGTACGCCATCGCTGTGTTGAGCGAGCATGGCCTCATAAAAGCCCTTGGTGGCTGTGAGGGTCATCTGCTCAACTTCTTGGCGTGAATATTTGATGGGAGCAAGCGAGGTCGAAGCGCTGTAATCAACCGCAGCCATCGCAATCTGATACAAATTCACCGGCCTGTTACTTGGTATCAAGTAGCGAGAAGGGTTGAAGCCATTCACCAGCTTCAATTTGCTGCCATAGATCTCGTCTTGATGCACCATCTGGAAAGGAAAGCCCATCTTTATAACAACAGGATCCGTATCAAGCCTTTTCAGTGAAACATCCTTCGCAAAACTCGTACCCTCATGAGGCCGGCCTCGTACTGCTGCAACCCATGGCAGAAAGTTACTTGCGAGCAATTTGAACTCTTCCTGCACATTGCCCTTGGTAAGAACTCCTCCACCGATCAGACGGTTAGCAAAATCCACTTCGGCATGGTTGTTCGTCTCGGGATATGCTGCGCCTGCTGGGCTGTAGTTGATACGACCAAAACTGTTGCCATAACTTCCAATGTTTGCTAGTTGTTGCCCAAGAATTTGGTGTGGGGCAACGACAGAAGGTTTGTAGATCCGCACTTCAGAGCCGGCAATATGTGTGTCGTAGTGCTGAGTGGCCAACGCCTGGTAACGATCCAGCAAAGCTTCTTTGTTCTTCAACCACCACTCACGTGCCACGTTGTTGCCTTCAGCTGACTTACGAAAATCAGTGATCGCTTCGTTGTAACGCGCTACACCTCCAGCGGGGTACGTAAATCCGTATGAGGTGACTGCTCGAGCCTGCCTGAGATCAAGAAGAGCGCCGGCAACAGAAGTAGCCGGATTTCCCCGGTGGAAAATATTCAGACCAGCTCGGGTACCTATTCCCATAGCAAGACCCTCGTGGGCCGCGTAACCCCTAGCTAGCTCATCCCGTTGCCAGCCCATAGCTTGAGAATATGACCGTAGAACAACATTACCCGCACGTCCAAAAGCGATGTAAAGCTCACCTGTTGACGCTGACGCTGACGCTGACGCCGAGGCTGAACCTGAACCTGAAGCAGAAGCTGTGGCTGACACAACAATATCGGAACCAAGCTGAACGTCGTCCGACAACGTTTCAGCGTGCCACGCTCCGCTAGAGGGATCATAAAAACGGTGCTGGAGCGCATGACCTTTAGCGCCTGGTTGACCAACATAAAGAAGATGAGCCTGGCCACTATATTCGAAGGTCGCTATCGAGCTCGAGGGCGAGGCAGCATCAGTCGCCTTAACTTCGCGGCTCCACGATGTGCATTTTGAATCATCGGACCACATGTGCACAAGACCGCTTGCGCTATGAAAGTACACTTGAACCTGAGCACCAAACGTCGACACAGAAACCTTAGAGTTTGGGTGAGGATCCGTTGCAATGCTGTCGAACTTCCAGGCAGGAGCACCGTTGCCAAGCGTGCCAACACGCAAGGTCCGGCCGCCGGCAGTACCGATGCCAAGGTTGGCTACAATCAAGGTTCCATCAGGGTGACCGGTCGCGGCTAAACTATCGCCTGTGCTTTGCCCAGCATCGATAATTTCAGGACTTGGAGCGGCTTGAGTGTAGCGAGCGATTCCAGTTGCACTTCCCTCTGTTGTGCCGCTGAAGACTTGATGTGTGCCATTCTTGTCAACAAGACCTGCAAGGTTACCTCTTTGATTAGGGCCACTAACGCCGCCCCATTGATAGCCATTGGTTTTAACCTCACCACGCATGATGGATCTGTCTGCAGTCTTATGCCAGACTACGACGCCCCCAGTATTATCACTCAAGGCCACAGTTGACCCACCAGCAGAAAACTGCTGATTCTGGATCTGAGTGTGGTCCCACATGCGTCTTACAGTCTTGCCATCAGCTCTTGCAGGGCCTACCAGTCCGACGATCAAAGCCAAACACGTAACAACTATGGTCCCAGCGCTACCAAAAGCGCTCTTTTTGATCTTTAGCCGGTTCGTAAACAATTTCGAGTTCCCTAGGTTCTCTGGAAAAAATACAGTGATGACCAGCGTACTTGGAAAAATATGGAAATATCTGAGGAATTCGCAGTAAGGCGTATGCATTCAGGGGGCAGCGTGATTTTTTGGTTGACTGGTGGTTTGGGTTAGCGAAAACCGAGCCGAACCCCTCTATAGCCAGTCTTTGCGGCGGAAGTACACATAGAGGACAAGCCCGACTAGGAATAGCGACCCAATTGCCATCGGGTATCCATACCTCCACTGCAATTCGGGCATGTGTTTGAAGTTCATGCCGTAGATTCCGACCACGATGGCCACCACGATCAAGATCGCACCCCAAGAAGTCATCTTCTTCATGACCTTGTTCACTTGGTTTGACACCATCGCCAGATGAGCGTCGATGATGCCGGTGAGAAGCTCGCGCTGCTGCTCGATGAATTCGTAAAGACGAGCTAGTTGGTCTGCGATGCTCCGAGCGTGAGGCAGAGTGAGAGCAGGCACCTCTTGGGCGACGCGATCGAGGGCCGAAAGTACGTCGATGAGTGGTGCGACCACGTTGCGAAAATCAATCAGGTCGCGCCGCAGGACATAAATTCTCCTTTGCGCATTCGTTTCGGAAAAGTCGGTGAAGATTGCTTCTTCGAGCTGGTCTTCGGTGTCTTCCAGTACTTCAGCCACCACGCCGTATTCCTGAGCAGCCCGACTCAGCAATGCGTCGAGGAATAGTGCGGCCTCGTTTAATCCGCTAGCGCCCGAAGCGGCGTTTGCCCCATGCGTTTCGTCGGTAATTGGCCGCTGAACGATCCGATGACTCAAATAGTCACCTTGAACGATGTCCAAGTCGAGCATGCTCTCGGTGCGACGAGGTGGGTGGACTGTTATTAGCCACCCACCACCAAAGAGGACGCCAAGTTCACCTGTCTTCAAAGACGACTGAACGAATTTGCATAGTCGCAGCACCAAGAGCCAATAGCCCCCGTATTCTTCAAGTTTCGGCAATTGATGACCGCTCTGGATGGCCGCCAAAACCGATCGGTCGACCTTGAAATTATCGTGGATGAACTCGTGATCTTGATCTGTGGCCGCCACAATATCTACCCAAAGTAAGCCCCCCTCTACATTGATGTACCGAGCAATGTCGTTAGGAGCGACCTTTGCGGGCGTGTCGGACTCTGGGCTGAAAAATTTAATAGCGATCACAACATGAAAGCTAGCGAATATTGTTGCCCATAGGAACACCGGCCCTTAACATCGCTGGCGTAGAGCACATCTGAGACGGATATAGCACATGGCAAAACTAGACACCTCTGAAATCGAACACCGCCTCATGCAGAAATGGGCGCAAGAAGGCACGTACCAGTTCGAAGCTGGTAGGCCCCGAGAGGAAACATTCTCGATCGATACTCCCCCCCCAACAGTGTCTGGCTCTCTCCATGTTGGTCACGTATTTAGCTATACCCAAACCGACCTGATGGCCCGATATGCCCGAATGCAGGGCAAGAATGTTTTCTATCCGATGGGTTGGGACGACAATGGGCTCCCAACGGAGCGGCGAGTCCAAAACAAGCTCAGGATTCGTTGTGAACCTCACTTGCCTTATGATCCGGCCTTCACGCCCGATCCGGATCCGAAGCGCAAGGATGTCACACCCGTAAGTCGTCGCAATTTCATTGAGCTGTGCCATGCGGTTACGGAAGAAGATGAGCAAGCCTTCGAGGACCTCTGGACACGTTTAGGGCTATCAGTTGACTGGGATCAGACCTACACCACAATCGATGACCGCTGTCGCAGACTGTCGCAGTTGGCTTTTCTGCAGCTAGCCGATAAGGGTGAGGTGTACTCATCGCATGCCCCCAGCATGTGGGATATTGACTTTCGTACAGCAGTCGCCCAGGCCGAGCTTGAAGACCGCGAAGTCAAGGGCGTGCAGCATCGGCTGCGTTTCGGCATTGAGGGTAGCGATTCTGACCCAGAGGGTACGCTCACCGTAATGACCACCCGTCCGGAATTGTTGCCGGCATGTGTGGCTGTCATCGTGCATCCCGAAGATGATCGTTATGCGTCCTTTATTGGCCGCCAGGCGATCACTCCCATCTTTGGGACTAGCGTGCCGGTCATGTCTCACCCATTGGCAGACCCCGAAAAGGGTACTGGTGCTGTAATGGTTTGTACCTTCGGTGACACGACAGACGTCACGTGGTGGCAGGAACTGGGTCTTGAAACGAGAGTAATTTTGGGCCGGGACGGACGATTGCTGCCGATCGCATGGGGCGAGACTGGGTGGGCGTCAACAAACGTAGCCAGAGCCCAAGCCGGTTATGACGCCATTGCCGGAAAGACCTCCAAGCAGGCCAAAGTCACCATCGTAGAGCTGCTCCGAGATTCCGCTAATGCTGTTGATGGATCGGATCGGGCCCCGCTCGAGGGCGAACCCGTCGAGACAATCCAACAAGTGAAGTTTTTCGAGAAGGGCGAGCGGCCGCTCGAGATAATCCCTACTCGTCAATGGTTCATCCGCCTGCTCGACAAGAAAGAGCAGCTTGTCGAGCAAGGTCGAAAGATTAACTGGCGACCCGAGTTCATGCGGTCCCGATATGAGCATTGGGTAGAAGGACTCAAACTCGATTGGTGTGTAAGCCGTCAACGCTACTTTGGAGTCCCAGTGCCGGTGTGGTATCCGTTGGATGCCAATGCTGAACCGATGTTGGACCAGCCAATCTTTGCAGACCAGGCCACCCTGCCTGTTGACCCGATGTCGGAGCCACCCGCAGGCCTTGAATCCCACCAGCGGGATCAGCCCGGTGGCTTCACCGCCGACCCTGACGTGTTCGACACCTGGGCCACGTCCTCGCTCACCCCCCAGATTGCTACAGGGTGGCCGGACAACCCCGACAAGCACGCCAGCACGTATCCGCTCGACATGCGCCCCCAGGCACACGAGATTATCCGTACCTGGGCCTTCTACACGATTGCTCGTGCCTACATGATCGATGGCCAGATCCCCTGGGAGAATGCCGTCATCTCGGGCTGGGTGCTTGATCCGGATCGCAAGAAAATGTCGAAGTCCAAGGGCAACGTCGTTACCCCCATCGGCCTACTGGAACAGTATGGTTCCGATGCTGTACGCTATTGGGCGGCAAAGGCACGTCTCGGCATGGACACCGCATATGACGAATCAGTCTTTCGGGTCGGTCGACGTCTAGTGACGAAGCTTTACAACGCGGGCAAGCTAGTTATTGGCCGACTCGAAGCGGTCGACCTGGCTTACGATCAGGTTGATTCGGCCCAAATCACCAACGAGCTTGATCGGAGCTTTCTAGCCGGGCTCGATGCCGTCATAGTGCGCGCCACCGACTTGATGGCTAACTATGAAACAGCCGCTGCTCTCGAGACAATCGAGTCGTGGTTTTGGTCGCATTTCACCGATAACTACCTAGAGCTGTCTAAGAACCGAGCCTACGCCGGCGACCCATCAGCCTTGGCCACATGGGCACTCAGCCTTTCCGCCGTGTTGCGACTATTTGCCCCGACCTTGCCATTCATTTGTGAAGAGATCTGGGGATGGTATTTTGCCGGTTCTGTCAGTGACGACGGCGCCAAGCCAGCCGGTAACTCGATCCATCGGTGCGCCTGGCCCACATCCGAGGAACTGCAAACAGCGACCGAAAACGCGTCGCCTGATGTGTTCGAGATCGCCGTCGAAACAATCGGCCAAATCCGTCGCCTCAAAAGCGAGAGGGCCATCTCGATTCGTGAAGAAATTCCGGCGATGGAAGTTGCAGCCGACAAAGCCATCCTCGGTCAGCTGTCCGCGGTGATAGATGACGTCGTGAATGCTGGAGCAATCAATAGCGTGAAGCTGACCCCATCATCTGAACCCGCTTCAGCGGGTACGCTCCTCGAGGTTTCATTCCCATAGGAGGTGCGAGATTCGGCAGCCGGTTATGCAATGACGCACGTGTCTCTCAATGGGTCCGATGTAACACGACTCGCCGCGCACGCCTGCCGCCTTTGCTCGGCTTGTCGCAATTCTTCTACACGGGCCCGCGCCCCTGGGTCTAGTGTTGCCCCATCGACGTTGACACCCTCCAATTGAGCGTCCCCCAGATCAGCTCCGGTCAGGTCCGACCCCGTCAGATCAGCCCAACGCAGATCGGCCGACTTGAAGTTGAGGTTTCGAAGGTCGAGGTTGGTTAGCGTTGCACCACGGAGCAACGCTCCCTCAAAGTTGGCACTTGCAAGCTGGCTTCCAGTGAAATCAGCTTGAAGCAAGACAGCTCCAGCGAAGTTAGCTCTTGACAGTTTCGCATTAACTAAGCTGGCCCCGTTAAGGTCAGACCGCCTCTGTTCGGCATCTGAGCTGGCCCCTGTTAGATCTGCATCTTCTAAGTCAGCACCGGCAAGATTGGCGTAGCGCAGGCTAGCCCCAGGTTTGATCATCTCGACCGTGATCGCAGCTCCACTCGGCATGTAGCCCAAGACAGCATCGGGATCGGCAGGTAGAGCCTGGGCTGTGCTCGATAGGCCAAGACAGGTACCGCACAACAGCAAAAATACGGCTAGTTTCGCAACGTTTTTCATGGAAGGTCTCTCCGTCGAATAGCCGAAAACCCGGTTTGTCATTTGGTTCCAGCAGGTATCACCGCGAAGCAGTCTATTCATGTAGGCATCAATACTGACCCGAAAAGTTCATACCGACTCCGATACAGTTGCTCGGTCTTTATACCAAAGGGCCCCGGCGATGCTTATCAGCGACACAATAAACGTGACAAACATTGCTCGGTGCAAAGCGCTGGTAAAAGCATCACGCACGGCAAGCTGGACCTGCTCTTTGACGACTGGAGTCAGCTTCGTTAAATGCTCCACCGCTTGTTGGGACCCCGAAAGTAGGCCACGGACCTCGAGTTTCTCGGCGGCAGTGAAATCAACTCCGGCCTTGCGAAAAAACGACAGTAGTTTCGCTGACTCGAATTCCTTCAACAATGACGATGTGAATGCGACTCCGCACATCATGCCCACTAGTCGGATTGCGGCGATCATCCCCGATGCTACGCCTGCCTTTTCGTCGGGGATCTCATTCAATGCGGCAGTTGTCGAGATGTTATACGCCAGAGCTTGGCCAAACCCGGACACGACCAGGGCGATCAGTACTACCCAAACGCCGTTACCTGCGTCAGCAAATAGTAAAACAATGTAGGAAGCCGAGATTCCGGCCGAACCCCACGCCATCGGATTTCGCATGCCGAATCGGGCGATCGTCTTTCCGGTCACAATCGAGAGCAAAACTATCGGCACGGAAAAGGCCAAATACTCGACGCCTGAGAGCAACGGTGACATATTGATGACAGCCTCAGACTGCAAATACTGAGCAATGAACACACAGGTAACGGCGAAACAGTAGTTGCCGATGAACGCCACAATCGATGCACTCAAGAAATTGCGGCTGGCGAAAAGCGAGATATCTACCAGTGGGTTGACGAGCCGGCTTTCGAAGTAGACAAATCCGCCGATAACAGCGATACCGACAAATGATGTGACATAGACGATTGGGGCCAACCATCCGCTTGCCGCACTTTGGTTGATGCCATATATGAAGGCGACAAGACCGATTGTGATGAGCGCAAAACCGCCCCAATCGATGCGGCCCTTTGCTGACTCATCACGACTCTCAGGCACGGCATAGAGCGTAAGAACAACAGCCAAGACCGACAGCGGCACGTTGATAAAAAAGAACAGTCGCCAACTGACAAGGTCGTTTAACAAGCCACCGAGGAAGGGCCCTACGGCGCCGCCGATCAGGCCAATGGCGGTCCACAGTCCGATTCCAGTACCACGCTCTTGCACCGGAAACGCGTTGCTAACAAGCGAAAGTGACGTGGCATAAATCATGGCGGCACCACATCCCTCGATGACGCGGGCCATGATAAGAAAACCACTGGTGGGAGCCATTCCACACATCGCAGAGGCGATGCCGAACACGACCGTGCCTGTAATGAGAACCTTGCGCCGGCCGATGAGGTCAGCGAGGCGTCCGATGGGCAATTGAAAGGCTGCGAAACTGAGCAGAAAAGCGTTAAAAAACCAGTTTGATGTGGCCGCAGACGCGTGAAGATCGCGACTCATCGGCGGCAGAATGATGACCACGCCGAAATTGTCGGCAGCGAGCAAAAACAGAGTCATAGACATGGCTGCTACGACCCACCACTTGCGATTTGCTGCCGTGATTGCCACTAGACCTGCCTTCGAGAGGGAACTGTGGAGCCTTCGCACAATGCAATTGGGCCGCATTGGCGTTGGAGTGGCATCCGAGGATTGGGTCATTGTAGCTAGCAGCCGCTCTAGCTGCGAACCCAGCAACCTCGACCTAATCTGATGCGACTCATCAGGGGGCACGTCAACCGGCTACATTTCATGCGTTTGCCCAGCTCAGGACGACTACTAAACCAAGGCGAGCCGGGTCTCGTCTGATAACTTAGTCTTTCGCGGTTTCCATTCACGTTCCCCGCCGTCATTGCGAACGAAGCGAAGCAACCTAGTCCGTGACTTGCACCTCCGGAGGCCTGACTCCTCCACTAGGTTGCTTCGTCGGCTGACGCCTCCTTGCAATGACGGAGAGAAACCCTGGCCGAGGTGGGGAGGTGAATGGTTACCGATCACGACATAAGATCGAAGCACAAATCGCATTAAGTCGAGACGATGGAAGGGTTACGTATGCCAGCAGGCACTACTACTGACTACAAGGTTGCTGATATCTCTTTGGCAGACTTTGGTCGCAAAGAAATCGAGATGGCAGAAAAAGAGATGCCAGGATTGATGTCTCTGCGCGAGGAGTATGGCGCCACTAAGCCACTCAAGGGCGCTCGCGTTGCCGGCTCCTTGCACATGACTATCCAGACTGCTGTCCTGATCGAGACACTTGTTGAGCTGGGTGCTCAGGTGCGTTGGGCGTCTTGCAACATTTACTCCACCCAAGATCACGCTGCTGCCGCAATCGCAGCTTCGGGTGTACCGGTTTTTGCCTGGAAGGGCGAGACAGAAGATGAGTACTGGTGGTGTACCGACCAGACGTTAGATTTCGCCGAGGGCGGCCCCAACATGATCCTCGATGATGGTGGCGACCTCTCATTGTGGATCCACGAAAAGCGCACTGATGTTCTCGACGGCATTGTGGGCATTACCGAAGAGACCACCACCGGCGTGGCGCGTCTGTACGAAATGGAACGTCTCGGCACTCTCGGTCCTGCCACTATTAACGTCAACGATTCGGTGACCAAATCCAAGTTTGACAACACCTACGGCTGCCGAGAGTCCCTCTTGGACGGCCTCAAGCGTGGAACTGACATCATGGTGGCTGGCAAGATTGCTGTTGTCGCTGGCTACGGCGGTGTTGGTAAAGGTTGTACCCAATCACTGCGTGGCCAAGGTGCTCGTGTGCTCGTCACCGAAATTGACCCAATCTGTGCGTTGCAAGCTGCCATGGAAGGCTACGAAGTCGTCACCATGGAGGAAGCCGCACCACAGGGTGACATTTTCGTGACAGCAACCGGTTGCAAAGACATCATCACCCGTGACCACATGGAGGCCATGAAAGATGGTGCCATTGTCGGTAACATCGGCCACTTTGATGATGAAATTGCTGTCGCTGAACTCAAAGACCTCGAGTGGATCAACGTTAAGCCACAAGTCGACGAGATTGTCTTCCCTGATGGCAAGCGGATCGTGTTGCTCTCCCAAGGGCGACTGTTGAACCTCGGTAACGCCACCGGGCACCCCAGCTTCGTCATGTCAAACTCTTTCACCAACCAAGTCATTGCCCAAATTGAGCTCTGGACCAACCGTGACCAGTTCAAGCCAGGCCATGTATACGTTCTGCCCAAGCACCTCGATGAAAAAGTAGCCCGGTTGCACCTGGCAAAACTAGGCGTGCACTTGACTGAGCTCTCCGAAGAGCAAGCCAGCTACCTGCACCTTCCCCTAGAAGGTCCCTTCAAGCCCGACTACTACCGCTACTAGGAAACACCCAAACACTCCCGAGGACTCCCCATGTTGGGCGTTCTCGGGAGTTTCGATATTGGGACCAGCGCATCAGATGTTGCGAAGGATGGCATCTGCTGCGCTGACCCAAATGCACGTGCTATCCTGGACCCATGACACGAACAACGATTGATCTCGATCCGGTTGTAGTTGACAAGCTGAAACAACGCGCCAAGAGTGAGCGCAAGAGTATGGGGCAAAAGGCCTCCGAGATCTTAGCCGTTGGTCTGGATTCTGACCGTGATCTTCCAGCCGAAGAGTTCATGTGGAAATCAGCCGATCTTGGCTTGCAAATTGACCTCCAAGACAAAGACCGGCTTTACGAGATCTTGGATAAGTCATGACCGCGACTGTCGACGCCAACATCTTGGTCTATGCGTCAGACACATCCTCCAAATTCTACGAGGACTCGCTCGACTTCTTAAGGGGAGTCACCAGAAACCATCAAATTTTCTATGTTTTCTGGCCAACCATCATGGCATACCTTCGGATCATCACACATCCGAGGATCATGAAGTCCCCTCTATCGTTGGAAGATGCAATCAAGAACGTAGACAGTCTTACGCAGTGGCCACAGATCCAGGTTTGCGGAGAACCGGAGCAGTTTCTCTCACAGTTACGTTACGTAGCCAAAAATGTTTACGTGCGAGGCAATTTGGTGCCTGATGCGCACATCGTCGGGTTGATGCACCACTATGGGGTGTCCACAATCTGGACCAACGACTCAGATTTCAAGAAGTTCGATGGAATAACAGTCCAGAGCCCCTTCTACATGCGCAACAAGACGAACGGATAGATGCGACTGTCGCTGCTGCTTAGGAGTCGAGCTGTGGTGGTTAGGGTCCAGCCGGAGCGCATGGTGTCGTCGATGACTAAGCCGATCCCGGACGTGGGCATCTTGAGGGCAAAGGCCTCGTAGACGTTGGCGCAAGCGTGCGCTGAGTTTTGCATGTCTCCTTGGGGTGGGGCCTGGGGCTGGATGCGTTCGATCGCTTCAATAACGGGTAGGTGCCCAGCTTTTCCGAGTCCGAATGCAAGCGAGCCTAGTAATCGTGGATGCCGGCGTGATGGGATCCAGGAGATCCATTCCGGACGGCCATCTGGCCATCCCCAACGTTTGAGAACGCCAAGCACGGCCGCCATGATGTCGTTTGGCACCTCGCCGCCCGCAAAAGTCTCATCTGGTACAGCCAATAATGTACGCACACGCTCGCTCCACCCACTATCGCCAACGCGGGCAAGGGAGCGGCCGGCAAAGTGTTGCTGCTCCGATGGGATCCTTCCCTTAGGATCTGTCAGTCCGGCGGGCCACATCTTGCGTGGCTCGATGATCACGTCTTCTTGTTCAAGAAACGCTTGGGCAGCCCCAACCAGAGCAGCGTCCAAGCTTGGTGTTGGAACCCGTTGCCCCTCGGGGTTCTTGCTCAGGCAGTTGTCGCAACGGCCGCATTCCTCAGTCACGGTCGGGTCATCCAAGGCGGATCGTAGAAACGTCATGCGGCATGACCTAGCTGCTTCATATTCGAGCATGTGACGCTGATCGTCGGCTCGTGCCGCGAGCACACTTCTGTAGCGGTCATCGTCGTAGTCCCACGCTTTTTCGGTGCGTACCCAGCCGCCGGGCACAGTCGCAACAGCCCCTTCGACGTCCAGTATCTTGAGCATGCCCGTTAGTCTGCCCCGGCGGATATCGACCGATGTCTCTATGGCTCCCAGAGACAACGGGCCATCGGCAAGGTCGAGTGATTTGACTACAGCCTCAGCGTGATGGCGTGGAGGGAAGGCCACAGAATCGAAATGTTGCCAGATCAACTGTTCTTCATTGGTCGGCACCAGAATGGCCTGTGCGTCTTCGAGTGCTCGGCCAGCACGACCAACGGCTTGGTAGTAAGCAGTGATCGACGAAGGGGCGCCCAAATGCACGATCCAGGCGAGGTCGGGCTTGTCATATCCCATGCCCAGTGCCGATGTGGCGACAACCGTCTTGATTTGGTTGTCCTTTAGACCTGTTTCGACTTCCAGGCGCCGCGCAGGGTCGGTCGCACCAGAGTAGGCAACCGCATCAATCCCGCGGCTAGCGAGCCACGTCGCGACTAGCTCGGTTTGAGCCACTGTGAGCGTGTAGACAATGCCTGATCCCTCGAATTGGGGAATCGTAGTTGCCAGCCAGGCGAGACGCTCAGCACCGGTCGAAATACGCAACACAGACAAAGAAAGGCTGCGGCGCTCCAGCGTGCCACGCAACATTATCGGCTCGGTCCCGAGTTGTTCGCCAACATCACTCACAACCGTCTCTGTAGCCGTTGCGGTTGTGGCCAAAACGGGCGTGCTTGGACTCAGTCGGCTAATGACGTTAGCGAGGCGGCGGTAGTCAGGGCGAAAATCATGGCCCCACTGAGAAATGCAATGGCTCTCGTCGATGACAAGCAGACCGATATCGATGTTGGGCATGATCGAGCCCATGAACTTGGCATTGTTGAGGCGCTCCGGGCTGATGCAGAGAAGGTCAATCTCGTTAGCCGCAATCGATTCAGCAATATCGTGCCATTCGTCGACATTCGTCGAGTTGATCGTGACCGCCGCCACACCCATTCGCTGCGCAGCATCGATCTGGTCACGCATCAGCGCAAGCAACGGAGATACAAGTAACGTTGGCCCCTCGCCAAGATCACGCAAGAGCTTGGTCGCAATGAAATAGACCGCCGACTTGCCCCAGCCGGTGCGTTGCACAACAAGAACACGGCGACGATCCAAAACGAGAGCCCGAATAGCCTCAATCTGATCCAACCGCAGTTCAGCATCAGGTCCGGCAAGGATCTTGAGCAGTTCCCCAGCCCGCACTTCAATATCTTCAGTTAGAGTTTGCATGGGTTGGTGGTTAGCTGTCTTGGGGCTCAGTGCCGGATTCGCTAGTTTCGGTGCTGGCCTCTGGGGCTGTTGAGGCTACATCCGAAGTATCGGTGTTCTCTTGCTTGGCTTTCGGTTCGGCAGGTGCTGGCTTGTCGTCGGTTCCGGTGAGCTGCATCTTCAGTGCTGCTAAAGCTTGTTGGCCTTCAAGGGGAATAATCGAGTTGTCGTCCGAACTAGCGGCATTTCCTCGACCCCGAGTCGGAGTAGTCACCGAGTAGGGTGCTGAGGTGCGACGCTCACGTCCGCCGTTGCCTGCGCCTCTACGTGGACCTCCTCGACCGCCACCTCTGCGATCTTCCCCCCGGCCGCGTCCACCACCGCCATCACCGCGATCACCTCTCGAGGCGCCTCGGTCTTCTTCGCCTTCAAGGGTCGCCCTGACAGAGAGCCCTAGCCTGCGGCGGGCAACATCGATTTCGACGATCTTGACCTGAACATCGTCGCCAGCGTTGACTACGTCCTCAGTCTTTTCTACTCGGAATGGTGCCAATTCGGAGACGTGCACTAGGCCTTCAACGCCTTCAGAAACGGCAACAAATGCACCGAAGGGCATCGTCTTTACGACTTTACCGCTTACTGTTTCGCCGACTCGATGGTTGCGAACAAATTCATCCCACGGGTTTTCTTGCACAGCCCGCATTGACAGGCTGATCCGTTCACGATCTTTGTCGATGCCGATCACTTTGACTTTGACTTCGTCTCCGGCGCGCACGAGCGATTTGGGGTCATTGACACGAGCCCAACTCATTTCGGTCACGTGCACAAGGCCGTCTGCTCCACCCAAATCTACGAAGGCTCCGATGTCGGTCACACTCGATACGTATCCGGTGCAAACGTCTCCCTCTTTGAGAGTCTTAAATACTTCGTCGCGTTGGGTCTTGCGTTCTCCTTCGACCACTGCTCGACGAGACAAGACAACCTTGAAGCGCCGACGGTCTGTCTCAATAATTTTGCAACGTAGATCCTGACCAACAAAACTCGACAGGTCGGCTACGGGGCGAACATCAACGAGGGACGCCGGCAGGAATGCGTCAAGGCCAACGTCAAGGCGCAATCCGCCTTTAACTGCCTCGATCGCCTTGGCGGTGATGAGCCCGTCGCCCGACAATGCCGCCTCAATGCGCTTCCAGGCATCTTCCATTGCGTGACGAGTCACCGACAGACGCACCCGTCCGTCGTGGCCGCGCACTGAAGTCACGACAGCAACAATTGATTCGCCGATCGCAACAGTTTCGTCGGGCGACTGCGCACTTGACCGGGTTAATTCCCGCAGTGGTACGACACCTTCTAGAGGAAGCCCTAGATCGACAATGACAGCATCAGGCTCATGCTTGATAACGAAGCCTTCAAGAATCTGGCCAGGGGTGATATCAAGTTGAGGAAACAGGCTCTCTTTGGCGACGGCCGACGGGTCAATGGCCTGAGTTGGGCCCGCCGGTGCGATGCCAGATTCCTCTGTGGCTGATTCCGTCTCGAGCGCCACGCTCGATGAACCATTCTCTGGCTCGGCCGCTTCCGATATGTTTTCCTGATCCACTTCGTCCGTCACGGTTGCCCCTTCGATTATGGCCGGCTCCCTCAACATAGGGCTCGGCCTGATTTGGCCAATACTGTCCAAAGGAGTATTCAATCTCTAAATCTATTCGTCCTGAGGCCACTCTCTGCCACGTTGCCAGAAAGAGTGCGGTCCACGGTTACACGTCGACAGAGTGCTACCTCATCCACAAGGATTGAAGACTATGACTGTGCGCTCTTTTTTGTAGTGGGTATCTAGAAAAGCTTGGCCCTGTCCCGCATGGAATTGTCCGTGCCTGTAACATGTTGTCGTATAGCTGGAGGCGTCGCCTGGGCGCACAACCCAATTCTCTAACCTAGGTATTTCATGGGCAAGGCATCAAACCGCAAAAAGGAACGCCAAACCGTATCAGACGTGAAACGTTCGATGCGGTCGCCGATGTGGTTCTGGATCCTGCTGGGGGTCGTGATCGCCGTGGGATTGGGACTTACGGCATTCGCTGTTCTCAACCCCAAGAGTTCCAAACAGTCAGTCAAGGCGCCATCGGGCACACAAACAATCAGCGGTCTATCCCAGGATCACAAGGAGGGCGACCTGCCCTATCCACAGTTCCCCCCGGCTGGCGGTGCGCACAATCCGGTTTGGCAAAATTGTGGTGTCTACGCGGAGCCCATCCGGGCCGAAAATGCTGTCCACTCGTTGGAACACGGTGCTGTTTGGATCACGTACCCCACTTCGCTCGACAAGAAGGACACTGACACGCTCGACAAACTGGCTGCCCTCGACGACTTTGTCATTGTTTCGCCCGATCCTCGCATCAAAGAGGGCGAAATCTTTGCCACCGCCTGGGGAAAGCAGCTTAAAGTCTCGAACGCCGACGATTCCAGATTGGCCGATTTCGTCAAATCATTCGCAAAGGGACCACAGACGCCAGAGCCAAACGCTGTCTGTACTGGCGGAGTCGGTACGCCACAAGCAGCCTAAGCCCAGGCCATCCGTTCGATGCTGCAGTGAGGACCATTGCACACGTGCGCACTCACGACGTAGTGCAGCATCGTCTGCTACGTTTGACAGTTAGCAAAGCATTGTCACCATCTCGGGGCTATCCGTTCGGCTAATTGGACACCACACACTAATGAGTAATTCGCGTAAACACGCTCGTAAGGCCCTAAAACGGGCGCCAGGAAAGAAATCGAAGGCGGCCATCCGTAACTATCGGAGCGAACCAAACTTTTCACCTGTTCAGGCTGGGTCAGTTAGCCCGATGCGCACGGTTCCTTCCGAAATCTCCAGGCCCGAATATGCGTTGACGGGCAAGCTTGCGTCACCAAAGAAAGCCACGCTCGTTAAAACTGCCGACGAGATTGAGCGGATGCGCGCTGCGGGCAAGGCTGCCGCCGAAGTTCTCGACACCCTAGCCGACCACATTCGCCCCGGTATTACTACCGACGAACTCGACGCTATCGCACACGAAACAGCTATCGCCAAAGGAGCCTACCCAAGCCCTCTCAACTACATGGGCTACCCAAAGTCGCTCTGCACTTCGGTCAATGAAGTCATCTGTCACGGCATTCCGGACAGTCGCCAATTGGCAGAGGGCGACATCATCAACTGTGACGTGACAGTTTTCTTGAACGGAATGCACGGAGACACATCACGCATGTTTCTGGTCGGTTCTGTTGACGACGCATCTCGTCTGCTGGTCGAGAGAACTCATGACTGCATGATGCGAGGCATTTCGACAGTTGGCCCAGGTATACAAGTGCGTGAAATTGGTCGGGCTATTCAGGCGCACGCCGAGAGCTTTGGCTACGGAGTGGTGCGCGATTTCGTCGGCCACGGCATTGGCGACACTTTTCATGAATTGCCAAATGTGCCGCACTACGACAGCCCCCAGGCAACCCTCGTACTCGTTCCGGGCATGACCTTTACCATCGAGCCCATGATCAATATCGGAACTCACAAGGCTCTCATGTGGGATGATGACTGGACCGCGGTAACAGCCGACGGATCCAGAAGCGCTCAGTTTGAACACACTGTTCTCGTCACAGATGACGGCGTCGAGATTCTGACACCCTGGCCCAAGAGAAGCTGACAGCGAGCAATTCAAAATGGACCGAACGCATGATTGGTCTGCGGCTTCACCCCTTCGCTTCGCATCAGGGCTTCGGTTGGCTAGCGTCTCCCCCAGGATGACGGACGACAAGCCGAACGTCGGCTGCTAACTATTTAGCGTGAGCCCGCACGCCATCGTTGCCTGGTTCTCGGTCTTTCAGTTCCTTGGGCGATGATTCTTCTTGCTCTACCAGCCCAGACTGCACACTTTTCGAGCGTTTGTGTTTGATGAATTCGATAAGCGGCGGCATTATAGAAATCACAATGATCAGGGCTATCAGTGGATATAGATAGGCCTCAATGTCGTCACCAATGACTGAGCCCAAGAAGTAGCCAGCCAAGGTCACGCCAAATGTCCAAATGAACCCACCGACCAGGTTGTAAACCAGAAACGTTCTGTAATGCATGCTGCCAATACCGGCCACGATTGGGGCAAAGGTGCGCACAATCGGAATGAAGCGGGCAATAACAATGGTCTTTGGTCCGTGTTTTTCATAGAACGCCTCAGCCTTCAAAAGGTGATCCTTGCGGAACAATCTTGAATCCGGCTTCCTGAACAGGCGTGGACCAACCTTGTCGCCAAACCAATAGCCGACACTGTCGCCAGCCACAGCAGCGACGAAAACACACGGCAACAGAATCCAAATATTAAGGTGAAAGGCGTCTCCAAGTACATTCGCTGGCGAAGCGATTACTCCGGCCATGAACAAGAGGCTATCGCCGGGAAGAAAGAAACCTACTAGAAGCCCCGACTCGGCGAAAACAATCGCAGTGATCAGCAGTATGCCGCCGACATGGATAATCTCTCTGGGGTCGAGAAAGTCAAGACTCAATGTGAAAGTTCCTTAGCAAGATTCTGATTTTTGCTCAGGGCCCTGAAGGACCGTGGCTCTACTGTCAGGGCGCCTAACACGACGGGCCAAGTTCAGGCCGATTAGGACAACTGCGCGTACTCGATGTTAGCCATGCCATACCA
>JBCKKC010000008.1:0-43298 GCA_038904395.1 Acidimicrobiia bacterium
CAGAGGGGCCAATTCATTCCGGGTTCCTGCATTTAGAACAGTCTATCTTGACTGAGCTCGTACCAGTAGGCGCTTGCAGTTGAGCTAAAGAGTTAGCCGAATGGTTTCGAACGCCTCCGCATAGGGCGTGTAATTTTGTAACCCGCGGACTCGTGCCATACTCTCAACAACTTCCCATTTGCAGTATGGGCGTTGGAGCTTGAATTGGCTCTCATACGCTAGGATGGCCTTCCACTTTAGCTCCAAGTGGCGGTTCTCTAGGGTGACGAACGTCGTGGCTATCATCTGCTGGCAGTTCTACGGAACTTCGAAACCCAAGATACTCGCGTGTTTCAGGAATGCTCTCGTCCCCTCCTGGTTGACTACACTGTGGTCTTGATGTATGTCAGAGGACGCAGGGACGATTACAAGATCGGGGCCAATTTCTTTGCGCAATGTAACTATGTCTTCCAGTATCGCCTGCTGATGCTCTGGGAAGTTCCGGACTGGATAGTCAAAGATATTGTATACTTCCTATCTACTGGAGCAGGGCAAATTCCAGCGAAGTGTCGGAGGAAGACAACGGCGACAAGTGTCGAGGAAACCTGTGAATGGTATCGCTCCTACTATCAACGCATGTCGAGGAATCGGGATGATCATATGGTAAGCACGCGGCAGCGAGTTGCCCACTTGTCAACCGTCCACAAAGTGAACGACACCCGTATTTTTGAGAAGGAGTGTCGGTCACTGGCGGATGCTGGGTATGATGTTACCTTCGTTGGCCAAGGTGAGGATGCAGTCCATTCTGACAATTTGCGAGTTGTCGGTTTGCCGACCCCGCTGGGTCGGCCGTATCGCCTCACGGTGACTGCCCAGCGACTCTTGAAGATCGCTGTGGACCTTGACGCTGACTTGTATCACTTGCATGATCCAGAGCTGGTTCCCATGGGTATCTGGCTCAAGAAGCGGCATGGGAAGACGGTCATAATGGACGTACATGAGCCTTCATCACATATGCTGAGCAAGGATTATGTTCCTCAGTGGTCGCGCACTGGTTTCGCTGCGGTTGAGTCTACGCTTTTGAACTGGGCCAGCAATTTATTCGATGGTGTTGTCACGGCCAATGAAATGATCGCAGACCAATTTCCCTCTGGGCGTTCGACGGTGTTGCACAATTTCCCGAAACTGGAGTGGCTCCAAACTCAGGGAGAGCTACCGTACGGCCGGCGGGAAAATTTTCTCGCCTATTTTGGTGGACTGTCGAGTGATCGTGGGTTCGCTGAAATGGTGCAGGCAATTGGGCTTGTTGATGGTGCGCTCAATCCAGTGTTTGTGTGTGGTGGGACTGCGTCGCCGGCGAGCCTACTGGAGGATGTTGCGAAGTTGCCGGGATGGAATCGGACGGAATATCTGGGCATGATCCCTCGGGTCCAAGTGATTGGTAATCTTTCGCGGACGAGAATTGGGCTTTGTACGCTGCAACCTACAGACGCCTACCAGGCGTCCCTTCTCGGTTTTAATAAGTTATTTGAATATATGATCGCTGGCATTCCGTGTGTTGTCTCGGACTTCCGGATGTGGCGCGAAGAGCTCGAAGATATTGGGTGTGCTCTTTTTGTGGACCCCTCAAACCCATTTCAGATAGCGATGGCGATCGAATATCTGTTGATCAATTCAGATGAAGCAGAGCGAATGGGGCAGCGCGGTCGAGAAATGGTTATCAACCATTTCAATTGGGAAGCCGAAGTGGAGCGGCTAACAGATCTTTACGGGCGTTTGCTGGCCAGTAGGCTTTGATTCTTCTATGCCGGAATGATAATGATGGCTGGTGCCCCCGAGTCGACGAGAGGCACTGTCACAGTTCTAGAAAATATGGCTTGGGTCAGGGACTGGCGGGGTCATCAAGCATACAACTGAAATGTGTCGAATTCTGTACCAGTCGCAGTGTTGCGACTTTCGGAGCTCGCTCATGATGGCCTACTGTTCAGGGGGCTGCGGTTGATGGCTTCGAAGTGATTCGTTGGTAGTATCATTTACTTGCTCCGCCTGCTAACATTGCCCAAACTTGCGAGCATGTAAGTTGTGCTGGAGGAGTACATACGATGGTCAGGAGCGAGGGGTGGCTAGGCGAATTCTTGTCGAACTGGAAAGAATCCTTGGCTTCAGTAGTTGGGATATGTTTCATTTGCCGTCGAAGGCGCAACTCGACGAAAAATACTACTTTTTCGACCAGTGCTTCAAGGAATGCAGAGTTAAATTTATTGGTCTGGCTTTCGGTTGCGATCGTGAAGAAGGAGTGATTTGTTGACGGTTTTCACGTCCGCTTGCTCCAACCGGGATGGCTCTTCGTGAGTGTTTCAGCCACCGACAGCAGTCATTCTGGCGCTGATCTCAGGGAAGGGGCCGCCAAAACAGCCCAACCAGCTTCCTTGAGGGACTCTCAAAATCGTCGCGTTAGAATCAGGCTAAGCCATGTTGCGCTAGTGTTCTACCTATTCATCAGCGCATATAAGGGAGTCGATAACCCCTCGATCCTGGGCTGGGCGGTAAACCCGACTTCAGCAGCAGCAATTCTTGCAGCCTTGGCATGCGCTGGCGTCATAGTCAAAGACTCATTACGAGTCCCGCGTATGAAATTAATTGTGGTTTTGCCGCTATTGGCATTGCTGCCTTCGCTACTTCTGGCAGATTTTTCCCTCGCGTTCACAGTTGATAAGGCTGTCTATTTCTTCGTGGCCACAGGGGCGGCTATATTCTTTGCTGCCGTTACTATTAGGACGCCTGAAGATATTGTCAGTTTCACTCGTGTCGTTTTTATTGCAGGCTGCATCGTGGCTTTCGATGCTGGAATTCGCATGGTTTCTGGTTCAGGCGGGCCGAACCAACTGATTGCCTTCAATTCCGATCCAATAGCATTAGCCCGCAGTGTATCTCTGACCATCATCTTTCTGACTGGCTATGCTTTTGTGCGTCACGGACTTGCCAAGTATTGCTTGCCCGTTATTGGAATTCAGGTACTGATTCTGGTGGGAAGCGGGGAACGTGCCCCGCTCATCCTCATACTTCCCTCAATCATCATTATTTACCTTCTCACACGCAGGCATGCGACTGAATGGCAGGGTCGCAAATTCCATGGCTGGCCCATGGTAGCGACGGTCGGTTGTGTCATTTTGTTCATGGGGCTAGCTCTTACATGGGGCCACAGTATTATTCCGACGGCGAGTTCGCAACGCCTGTTGCTTTTGATTCAAGAGGGCACTTTTAAAGATGGGGTAACGGTGCGCACGCAATTAATCATGCCCTCAGTGCCGCTCATTTGGGAGAATCCGCTCGGTGTAGGCTTCGGCAATTATCAGTCTTATATAGGCCACTACTACAAGGGTGTTACCTTCTCGTACCCTCACAACATTCTGGTTGAGGTAGCTGTCGAAGCAGGACTTATTCCGGCCGGGTTGTTCATCTTCTACTTGTTCTACTCATTTCGGAGAGCTCTTCAAGTGGTGCGAGCGTATCCAGAACGAGCTGACATTTCGATAGCGGCCATGATGTTCTTATTTTCCTTTCTAGTTACCCTATTTAGCGGCCATTTGGGTTCCCATAGGATCCTCTTTGTGTTTGCTACAGCCTTCATCTCTGTGGCCGCTAACTTGAAGACATCGGGGGCCGACGACGGGGCACGGATCTTGCTAGCTCAGTCTGTGGGCAATAGACCAATTCGTAGCTACTGAAGGTGTTGGCTTCAGTGTGGTAACCATGCTTCAAGAGCAATTGTGGACTGCGAGAAAGCGTATCCAGCTAGTCGGCAACGATGCTCTCTCCGGCGAATACACCGTTCCCATTAGCTTCTAGCACGCTGTTCCGATCAGTTTCAGGTAGCGTTGCTGCTAACAGGATTGCTTGCTGCTGGTCTGTCCTCTTTACTATCCACATTGCGATGAATGTTTGTCCCAAATAGCCAGTTGATCCGGCAATGCTGATGTACGCAATTGCGTGTGTTGGGTTGGGGCTCAAGCTGTGGGCGACGAAAAGGCCGCCTAATAGGAGTACCGTCCGTGCCACTTCGATGCCAAAAGCAAGTCCTTGCCGATTGAGGATGATCAGTATTTGATCGAGTCCCGTAGCAATGAAAATTGATATGGAATATGGGACCAGGATGCGCATGTAAAGACCAGTCTCACTCCATTCCGGTCCAAATATTGTCCCAGCAAAATATGAACCGATTAACACCACAGGAGCGATCACAGTGATCCCGGTTAGTGTCATTATGTTGAGAGTCTTGCGATAATGGGTATAGACCGAGCCTTGGCTCCTTAGAAGGGAAGATGCTCGGCCAAGCGATACTTGGAAGACAGCAGTGCCTATGAGGAGCAGAGGAAGTCCGATCACTTGTATTGTCAGCCCATATAGGCCGGCGATTGTGCTCCCATACCATCGAGTCAATAGGAGAATCGGCAGTGCCAACTTGAGTCCAGCTACCAGAGAAGCTGGGGCAGAGAAGATTGGAAACTTCTTGTAACGTAGGGCTAGTTCTTTCAGTTGAGTGAGCGGCCGACTGAAGTCTGGTGGGCCGAGCTGCCTGCTCACCCTGACAGTGATGAATGCAGCGAAGGCACCTCTTGAGATCAAGTCGCCCAGAATGAGGTAGAAACTCGAATGCCAGAAGGCGCCGAAAGAAGTTTGGAGGGCAGTTCGGCTCGCAGATTGTCCGACGTCATTTTGGGCGATGAGGCGAAAACTTTGCTTACGAATCGCAGCCAATTTTGCCGCCTGCCTCAACGATTCGCACAGCAATCCTAGTGGTACCAAGTAGAGCAGAAGTCCGAACTTTGGTGATCCGAGGAGTTGCAGTATTTGAGCGTGAAATCCCAGAACAATCAATTCGAACATGAGCGATGTTGCCAGTGTTAAGACGAACACCAAATACAGAAGCCTCTTTGTCTCTGTGTCAGTTTCCGCAATTGCTATTGCCAGTTCGTAGCGCAGAGAGCAGATTGTATTGAGCACAGCGATTATGGACAAGTAAAGGGATAAGACTCCGAACGCACTTGGTGAATAGAGTCTGGTCAAAAGGGGGCTGGAGACGACCATGATCAATTGAGCGGATGATGCACCCAAGACCAATCCGCGCACGTCACGACCCGCTTTGGAACTGTACAGCGAAGTTGTTGCCGTGTAGATCTTAGAGAACATAACGGATCTCTGGTGTTCCTAGAGAACGGCAGACGTTACCCTGAGCCGGCGCTTGCAGGGACTCCCTAATCAGAGGATTTGGATACGCCGCGCTGATTTGAGACGGACACCCGTTCGTCTGCTGGCATGACCAGTTGGGGCTCTTTGGCATTTGAATGCAATTTCCTATTGAGATCGACTTCAGAGTAGTTTTCGTAGTATTCGTAGTCGTAGCGGTACTCATAGTAGTAGGAGCCTAGCGGTCCAGAGTTGCGCGGCACGGCATTGAATACGCAACCGAGAACTGCAGAACCAACGTTGTCTATAGCTTTCAGGGCATGGCTGACGTCGGCAGCTTTAGACTCATCTGCGCGGGCGACGACAATGAGGCTATCGACTTGACGACCAATAACAAGGGCGTCGGAGACCGCCAAAATCGGAGGCAAGTCTAAGATGACGAAGTCGCATTGTTGCTTGAGTTCGGCAAGTAGCTGTGCCATGTTGGCTTGTCCAAGTAATTCCGAATGGTTCGGTGGCTTGGGTCCAGCGGACAAGAACCATACCTTGGTTGGGGTTCCTTCAAACGTGATTGGCTGGAGTGTTTCCGCTAGGGTATGTGTGCCAGTCAGCACTGATGAGAGGCCTACTTCGTTGGAGGTTCTGAGCATACGATGCAGAGCGGGCTTATGCATATCTGCCCCTATGAGGATGACTTTGAGGCCTGACTGTGCCAGGCACGCAGCCAGGTTTGCCGTTATCGTAGTCTTTCCATCATTCGGTCTTGCAGACACCATGCCGATAGAGTGAACGCCCTTGCCAAGTGTTACGTACTGGAAGTTCGTCCTTAGGCGGCGGAACGCTTCAAACCCAGTAGGGTCTCCCGTGAGGAGCTTAGGTCCTGACGCAGGGGTGGCAGCTTCAATGTCGCATTTCGGGATTATTCCCAGCAGTGGAGTATCCGTCAGGGCTTCGAGGTCCAAGGGGGAGCGGATCTTGTCGTCGTAGCGATCCTTAACAAAAGCAAGTCCAACGCCCAACAAGAGCCCGATGAAGGCGGCAAGGATCGTGTTACGGACAGGTTTTGGGCTAGATGGACTAGTGGGAGTAAGTGCTGGTTCGACGATAGATGCAGACTGTGATTGCAGTGTGGATTGCGCCTCGAGAGCGTCATACTTACGCCTGAGGTCGGTATAGTCTGCAAAGGCTGCATCTCGCCGTGGCTGGATGTCGGAAAGTTCTTTAGATGGTGCCGAGGAGCTGTTGACAGATTGCCGCAGTTGGCTATCGAGCTGATCGAATTCTGCTTTTGCGGTATCGCGTTGCTTGGCTATCGACTCCAAGAGTTTAGATATAGCAGTATTGGATTGTTGATTCGAATAGTCGACGAACGCTTTAGTGGCAGCATTCGCTTTCGCTGAGGCAAGGCTTGGATTTGAATCTGTTGCAGAGACTGTCAGGATATCAGCTGCCCCAGAATTCGTGATCGATAGGGAGCCCACTAAAGAGCCAGGAGATACTTTCCCATCCAATTTTTTCGCAGCTGTCTTCGCGACTTCCGTGCTTTTAAATAGCTGGATTTGGGTAGCAAGGCGACGCGCTGGATCGCGGTACGCAGCCGAAGCAGTACCGACGCCAGCTGCCTCGGGAGTGTTTAGGATTACCTGGGCGCTACTGGTGTATACCGTGGTTTGCAGGAACGAATAGACGATGGAAAGAACCACTGCGGCCAGTACGGTTCCAGCTACGATCTTCTTCTGGCGGAGCACGATATGAACAAGATGACGTATATCAATTTCTGTGCCTTTGGTTGGCATCGCTGGATCCTCTCCGATCGCCGCTAGAAGGATTATTCAGGCCTAGACGCTCAATCATTCCAAGTCATAGCTGGCGAGCGCTGCTTACTCTGCCTGACAATAATCCTGGTGAGATGTATTGCTGTGATTCGTTGACTTTAAGCTGTCGTGCTCGGACTGAACCTTTGCCGCATGACAATTGAGTGCATTTTGTGTCGCAAATATAGCAGAACCATCCTCTGGAGCTTCGCATGCCGATTTGGTATTGCTCGAATTGCAGTGAAGCCTCACGTCGGTATCGAGAATGTTGGAGCGTGACAAGACAATCCTAATCTGCAGGTGTTAGCATCGCACGCAATAGGACACAGGTAGCGAGCGCGTCATCACATTGTCGGATGTACAGGTTGGGTGATGTCCGCACTGTCGAAAGTGCCGGTTGAGTGATCATGGCTGCCGCAACCTCAGAGCTGTATGCGGTTATAGAGCAGTGCTTGATTGATAGCGATGCGGAAGAGGTGCTACTATGGTCCGGGTCAACGCAGCCTTTTCGGCCTGAGGAGTGGTGATGGTGGGGCCTCGTCGCCTTTGGGATCAGCTGGAAGATTCTATTTATATGTATGTGCCCGCTGACTGCATGCGAGCAGCTGAATTCTCCGGCGAAGGGGCATTGGGACATTGAAGATTTGGCTCATACAACCGAACGAACCAATCGTTTTTGAAGGCTCTACCGACAGAAAATGGCGCACCCAACTACTGGGTGATGTCTTAGCAGGTCGTGGCCATGAGGTCCTGCGTTTCGCCTCAGCATTCGATCATTCGACCAGAACGCACATGTACGAGCCAGGTAGCATGAGGGAAATTGC
The DNA here is from genome assembly GCA_038904395.1 of Acidimicrobiia bacterium. GTDB lineage: Bacteria > Actinomycetota > Acidimicrobiia > UBA2766 > UBA2766 > JBCKKC01. The sequence continues at coordinate 7,805 of JBCKKC010000008.1, forward strand.
CCCAGGTCATACGATCTTGTTTCTTCCGTCAGTCGCTTATCACAAGAGCGTTTCATTCCGGAGATATCTAAATCATGTGCTTTTGGCTAGGGAGTTTAAGCACCAGAGTGAGCAGCTTCCATGTCCGGATATTGTGATTTCGTCATTCCCGCAGATTGAGTTGGCGAAGGAAGCCACGGATTACGCGACTTCCATAGGAATACCGGGAATTGTCGATGTTCGTGACCTTTGGCCCGATACCCTGATCGACTTGGTGCCCAAGCGCTGGCAGTCAGCCGCGAAACTGTGCCTGTGGCCGATGTATCGCCAGGCGACTCATGCGTTTGTCGCTGCCAGCGCAGTCACTGGTGTGACCGACGAGTACGTTGGCTGGGCGTTGGGGCGAGCTGGGCGGGAACCCGGTACTTTGGATCGCTCATTTCCTTTGGCATATCCTGACGACCGCCCGAATGGACGTGAGTTGCGAGATGCAGATCATTACTGGGATTCGATGGGCGTGACGGGGGAGCGTGGCCAGTTCGTTGTTGCGTGTGTGGGCGCATTCATGCGGTCGGTTCGGGATGAAATGGACGTAATCTTCCAAGCTGCTAGCCAGATGAGGGGCGACACTGATTTCATTTTTGTTGTATGTGGCCACGGTGACACGTTCGTTCATTTCTCAAGCGTTGCGGAGAAGGCTGAGAATGTTCGTCTCCCCGGATGGATAGACAAGACCCGAATCTTTTCACTGCTGCAAAGGTCGAATGTAGGGCTACTTGCCTATCCGTCTAGTCGAAATTATCGGCTCAATATTCCCAACAAGGTAGGCGAATACCTATCTGCGGGTCTGCCAATTGTATCCAGCTTGCAAGGGAGGGTCGAGGCACTCTTGCAGGAGCACAAGTGCGGCTTCTCGTACGATAACGGAAGTCCGAAGTCGTTAGCAACCTTGCTCGAGAGGCTGAAGACCGAACCCGCTTTGTTGGCGGAATGCTCAACAAATGCCAGAGCATTGTTCAACAGGGATTTTTCGGCAACAGCGGTTTACTCGGAGATGGCTGATCACGTGGAGCAAGTTGCTGGTGATCGTCGACGAGTGGGTCAAAGCTAGCCAGCTGCTGATCGCTGACAGTGCGACCGAATGTCATAATGCTGCAAGAAGCAACGGCCAATCACCATAGGGGTAGGCAATAGAAGTACAGCATCGCGTAGATTTACAGAAATCGGTCCATGCTAAGAGTGGGCTTCCACTCTTAGCATGGAGAGGTGCTGATTAATTTTCGTGGGTATATGTTTGTTCGTATGTGAGTGGGTAGCATGCTGCAGCTGCTGTGACGGCCTATTCGATTGTATATGCAGATATCCAGGTAGCGATGTGGATTCCGGCTTCCTCCTGGTCGGAAAATGGCTGCAGGACAGGACTTCCCATTAGAGGGTTGAAATGAAATGTTCATCTACGGCATTGTCGAAACATGGACCGACACACGGCGCATGGACTGGCTGGTGTTGAGTTGGTTGCAGAGCTTGACATGTATTGGTAGGCTACCCGTGTCGTCCGCGCTATCCTCAGCCAAAGTTGCAACGACCTGAATCCGGCCATTGCACACATTTGCCCATGATAGATGTAATGCGAGGAGTCCAATGATGCTAGTGCAAACAGCTCAAGCAAAAAGGATAGTCAATGGTCTATGGCACATCTATGCATCGCACTCAGAATCCCCATTTGTCAATTCACTAAGGAAGGAAGTACTCCAACCTGCTATTTGGCCCAGAGTGCTTCCAGCTGAGGAGGGATCGTGTTTTGAAGCCGTTGAAGCTATACGCACTGACGTAGATAGCGATACTAATGTTGTTACCTTCGTTGACTTTGGTGCAGGCAGCCCGAATGCCGATCGCGCCCAAGATACAATGCGTCGCGGAGTGAAGAGTTACGGGACGATTGGTGATTTGTCGCGGCACGCAAGTAGATCGCCGATGTGGGGAAGAATCCTTTTCCGGATAATTCGCCATTTTGGATGTCAAGGTTGTGTCGAATTGGGGACAGCGGTTGGTATTTCCACTGCCTACCAGGCGTTTGCGCTTAAGCTAAATGGCGTTGGAAGAATAACTACCATCGAAGGAAGTCCGGAACTAGCGGAAATAGCAAGGTCAAATTTTCGCAAATTGAACCTCTCGAATATTGATAGCTGCATTGGGCGTTTCGAGGATGTCCTTCCAGATATATTCACACACCAACAGAATATCGACTATGTGTATATTGATGGTCATCATGATGAGATGGCGACTGTCGCATACTTTTCATCGATAATCCAACACTTGGCAGATCCGGGAATATTAGTTTTTGATGACATCAGATGGTCTCGGGGGATGACAAATGCGTGGGAGCGCATTTGTCAAGACAGTAGAATCCAAATTGCTATTGACCTTGGTGCTGTAGGTATTTGCGTCCGTGACTCAAAAGCAACTAAGTCCTACCACCGGCTATGCCTATCATGAATTGCGCCATAGAAGCCATTCCCACGATTCGACGGTCACGACTTTTCCCGTGGGGGTTATCCGCTTTACTGGATAAATTGGCATGGTTATTGGTTGGCTATCCCGCATGAAGGAAGCGCTGTAACCGGCATTGAACGCATTCGTCATCGTAGTCCCCGGACGACAAACAGAGTGCCAGTAGATTGTCGTTTCTATGAGGCTTGACAGAGGAGTCTAAGTTGAAACGAACTGCAAAGCGAGACCAACCAGGTCTTGTCGCCAACTCGAAACGGGCAGTCACGGATTCTGCGCAAGAACGTCCCAACTATGTCGATATTACCGAATTCCCCGGTGCGTTGGCTTCCAGCTTCCAGACCAGTATTATGATGACCCGCTATAAATGGGCAAGAGACTATAGCCCTGCCCAGGTTCTTGAAATTGGCTGTGGCAGTGGCATTGGTTTGGGATACCTAGCTGCAAGTTCGGAATACGTAGTTGGGGGGGACATAGAACAAGAAAGTCTTGCAACAGCGGCTGCCGGTCGTAGGGGTCAAAAGTTTGCGCTGTGTAGACTCAGCGCCCAAAGCCTGCCCTTTCGCCAGCATTCTTTCCAAGCTGCGGTTTGTTTTGAAATGATCTACTACCTCGACGACTTGGATGCCTTCATGAGTGAGGTGAACCGAGTACTCGCTATGGACGGCAAATTACTGATTTCCGTGGTGAATCCAGAATGGGGAGGGTGGATACCGAGTCCATATGCTACTTCATATCCCACGTGCGCTGCATTAAAAGAGCTGGGCGAGAAGAATGGATTTGAGGTGAGCCTCTTGGGGCTCCCAGATGAAGTCAACCTTAGGAATCGAGCACTGTATGCCGCAAGAAGGCTAGCATCGCAATTGGGATTGATCCCGCGAACTTTGCAAGATCGGTCCAGGCTGAAGAGGCTCTTTTATGGGCAGTCGCAAGCTTTGCCTGATACTCTCTACGATGGTTTTGCTGAAGTTATGCCGTTAGTACCTGTTGATATGGTGCCCCTTCGCTTCTGTCCTTTTTTGTTCGTGGAATGTACTAAGTTGCAACTTCCGGTGTAGTGCGTGCGGGATCTATCGAATTAGTGGTCTAGAGGTATTTTCCCGCGGGAAATACCCTCGGTCAGAGGATTGGGAATGACAACTTGATCTGGCCCCGGTGTGGCACTTTGATTTGGCCCCACTTGGGGGTGTGTGGGTCTTCTCCGATTATAGGTTCTTCACGGAGAGTGACGGTTTAGTTGGTTTGTTGGTTTGGTTGGGCGGCTCCTTTCTTGGTTGTTTTGAGGCGGTACGAGTCGGTGCCTGTTTGGATGATGGTCGCGTTGTAGGTCAGGCGGTCAACAACGGCAGCTGCGAGACGTTCATTTGCAAAGATTTGGCCCCATTCGCTGAAGGGTAGGTTGGTTGCTACGGCTATGGGGGCCCGTTCTTCGCGTTCGGTGATGATTTGGAAGAGTAGTTCTGCGCTGGTTGGGTCGAGGTGTACGTAGCCGAGTTCATCGAGACATAGCAGGTCGACGTTGGTGTAGCGTCTGACGGTTTTGGTTAGGGTGTGCGTTTCGGCTGCTTCGGCGAGCTCGTTGGCGAGGTTCTGGGTTGTCGTGTAGCGGACTCGGTAGCCTTGTTGACAGGCTGTGATGGCCAAGCCGATGAGGATGTGCGTTTTCCCTGTTCCGCTGTTGCCGATGAGGATGAGGGGTTCACTTTTTTTGATCCAAGAGTGTTGGGTTAGGGTGGCGATGGTGGTCGGGTTGATCGGCGTGTTTTTGTAGTTGAAATCGTCGAGGTATTTGAGGCGTGGTAGGTGTGCTTCTTTGATGCGGCGTCGGTATCTACGGTTTTGGCGTTCGTCGAGTTCGGTGTTTAGAAGCTCAGCGAGATATGCCCGGTGGGTTATGTTTGCTCTGGAGGATTGGTCAGCGAGCGGGCCGGCTTGGGTTCGGATGGTAGGTAGGCGTAATTCTCGACAGGCAGTATCGATGATCATGTCGGCTGCCTGGTCTGTTGTGATATTTGGTAGTGCACTGTTGGCGGTCATAGGGCTGCTGCTTTCAAGAGAGAGTCATAGCTCGCGAGAGATGGCATTGCCCGGTCGTATCCGCGCAGACGCTCGTTGATGGGTGTGGCAGTTTGTTGAGTGGAGCGTCTGTGGTGTTCTCTGGCTTGGCTGATAACAATTTCGGGATTTATGGAGCCTGCTTGGAGGGTTTCCTCTATCGCTGCGGTAATTGTTTCGGCTGGTAGATGACGTTGGGCTAGAAGTATTTCTATTAGGGCCCGGGTGCCTTTGGGGTCACCAAGTTTGCGTCGTGCGGCCCGCCAATATTTGTCGTGGGTAGCAGTGAAGAGGCCTTTTTGTCTAGCCAGCTCTAGCGGGAGGGAACTAGCCAAAGCGCCGGGTTTTGTTATCAAGGTTTCTAGATAGTGGTCTAGGTTGAGATGTTGGCTACCTCGATGTACACCACGATCATGACGGGCTATCGTTTTAGCCCCATGACGGGCCTCGATATGGTCAGCACCAACACGGACAGCGATTTTGTGGCCGACGTATCGTGCCGGTACTGAGTAGTGACATCCCCGAACATGTATCCGGGCTTTGGTGTCCACCCGGCACGATGTTGGGGTTGCAGTGTCGAACGGTTCTGCGGGCAATGGGCGAAGCTGGCCGACTTCTTTGGTGAATGCTTGGCCGACAGTCTCAATCCGGTGGTCTATATGGCGACTGTCATCGGGCCTGTCACACTCCGCGATCAGCAAGTTCAGCTCGCTCATGGAATTGACCTGTGGTAGCGGCACAAGATGGTTCCGTCGGAACCTACCGACCTCGCCCTCCACGCCGCCTTTCTCGTGAGCGCCCTCAATTCCTGGCTCGCAATAGAACGGCTCGAACCCATAGTGGGACCGTAGGGCTATGAACCGTTCCGTCTCATGTCGGTTTCGGCCTTCAAGCACCTTACTCACAGCCGATTTTAGATTGTCGTAACGGATACGCTCAGGGATACCGCCGAGATACTCGAACGCTAAACGGTGCCCTTCCAGGAACGCCTCCTGAGCTTCATTCGCGAACGCTACATGGAAAGCCTTCCCAGAAGCAGACAAGCGCATCACGAACATGCTCACCCTCACCTGCTCACCCGAAATCAACACTTCAAACAGGCCGAAATCGACCTCTGCTTCCTTACCCAACAGATGCACCTGCGGGATCATCACATCCCGCGTCCGATTGGCAAGCTCAGCTTTCACCCCACGCACAAAATTGCGTACCGTCGAATACGACACCCTAGCGTCATACTCATCCACCAGCCGCTGCCACACACGAGTGGCAGTATGCCGCTGCTTCTTCGGGACACGGCCGCCAGGATCATAATCGGCCTCAAGCCAACCACGAACAATGCCTTTAAACGGCCCCATAACAGGCGCAACACGAACAGGCTCCTTACGAGCAGGCGGAACAGCGTTCTTCAACGCCTGACGCACCGTGCGACGATGCACGCCATGCCTACGAGCCAACTCACGAATCGGCGAACCTTCAAATTTACGATCACGACGGATATTCTCAAAGAGCTCCACTCTCAACATCTCATTTCCCCCTACTTAAGTGATCACTACAACCACCTAGAGTAGGGAATTTGAGGCCGGGGGTGGGGCCAATTCAAAATGTCAAAACACCGTCAACTGGGGCCGAATCAGAATGCCCTTCCCAGAGGATCCTGCTAGGCTAAGCCAGGCCTCTGGTAACTTGGGATCAAACTTCCAAGCGTTTGCCCGGTGTCAGCCAATGTAAGTGATGTCGATAAGAGGGACATTAGTGATCGATCCGGCAGTATTGAAAAGACTCCACCTATCAATGCTAAGAGTTAGGTTTTTTGAAGAGACTACTGCCCAACTCCTCGAAGCTGGTGAAATCAAAACGGCGACTCATCTTTATACTGGGCAAGAGGCAATCGCAGCGGGGGTATGCGAAGCCCTTCGACCTGATGACAAGGTTCTTGGAACTCACCGGTCCCATGGGCATTTTCTTGCCAAGGGCGGTGATATGAGGAGTCTTATGGCGGAGATCATGTGCCGCGTCGATGGTTGTGCTGGCGGTAGAGGCGGATCCATGCACCTCTTTGATGAGAGTATTGGCTTTCTCGGTTCGGTCCCGATGGTCGGAGCAACTATTCCGATCAGCGTAGGTGTTGGTCTGGCCGCACAATATCTTGGTTCTGACTCTGTTGCGGTGTGTTTTTTTGGTGATGGTGCGACTGAAGAGGGTGTATTTCATGAAGCACTCAACTTTGCAGCGTTAGCTTCTCTTCCCGTCCTCTTTGTTTGCGAAAATAACTTGTTCTCCAGTCATCTTCCGCTTGCGACGAGGCGTCGAGCCGACAAGATTGTCGAATTTGCAAGGCCTTACGACATTCCAGGGATCAGATTAGACGGTAATGATGCTATTGCTATTTACGAGGCCGCCAGAGTTGCTGTGGATGACGCCAGAGGCGGGCGGGGCCCCACGCTCCTGGAATGTCGTACCTACAGGTGGCGGGGGCACGTAGGGCCCAGCTATGATCTCGAAGTCGGCATCCGCGAAAAGGAGGAGCTCCAATTCTGGATGGATCGTTGCCCTATCGCTGCTCTTGAACGATATCTAGTGTCGGAAGCGCTCATGGGTGCGGAGGAATTTCTACTAATTCGTGAAGAGGTTGCAGCTGAGGTCGATGACGCAATTGAATTTGCACGGAACAGTGCTCAGCCGAATGGTAGGCGAGTTTTAGAATACGTCTTCGCAGAGTGAGGCCAAAATCAGAAAATTAACTTATGCCGAGGCGATAAAAGAAGCATCTCATCAGTTGATGGAATCTGACGAGCGGGTCATCATGATAGGTCAAGGGGTGCGGAATCCCTGGTATGTCGGAAGCACGGCTGATGGCCTTGATAAACGCTTTGGTAGCAAAAGGATAATTGACCCGCCTGTCTCCGAGAATGGTATGAACGGTGTGGCCATAGGTGCTGCATTGAGTGGGCTGTTGCCGATTGTGATTCATCCCCGGCTTGATTTTTTAATCATGGGGCTGGAGCAAGTCTTTAATCAAGCGGCAAACTGGTCCTACACGTTTGGTGGCAAATCTAATGTCCCTCTAGTTGTACGGGGAATCATCAATAGGGGAGGGGAGCAAGGCGCCCAACATTCTCAAGCTATTCAGGCAATGTTTGCCCATGTGCCAGGCCTAAAAGTTGTTATGCCGGCATCTGCACATGACGCCAAAGGTCTCTTGATTGCAGCAGTAGCGGACCCCAATCCCGTGATCTACATTGATGATCGTTGGCTATACGATGTTAGCGACGAAGTACCCGAGGAAATGTACTCTGTCGAGATCGGTCGCGGGACAGTATTGCGACAAGGGTCTGACGTGACCATTGTCGCAATGTCAGCGATGGTACCCCTCGCCGTTACAGCTGCGCAAACCTTGGCCCTTGAAGGCATAGACGTTGAAATCGTAGATCCGCGCACGATCAAGCCGCTCGATATTGAATTGATCTGTAGTTCAGTTGAAAAGACTGGACGTCTGGTCATAGCTGACGCTGCATGGCGCACTGCTAGCTTTTCAGCAGAGATAGCTGCTCTGGTGTCAGAATATTCATTCGATTCTCTTCAGTCGAAAATCGTTCGTGTCACTCTACCCAACACACCGGCACCATCAAGCACTTCTGAGGAACAACACTTCTACCCAACACCTGACAACATTATCCAAGCCGTCAGAAGTCTCTTCTAGCTGAAACTACGGATCCCGCTGAATAAACTTGCCCATGTGGCACTTTGATGCTTATAGATGTCAAGCTGTATCAACGAGTGAGTTCCTATAAAAGATTAAGACGGGGGCTCTATCACGTAGCTCTTGTCTTTTCAAAGAGTGTCGCTATTGTCTGAAGTATGATTTTCGTGTCTCCCCATACCGTGTGACGGTCGACATACTCTAGGCCAAGTCGCCTCTTTTCAGGTGCGATCAATTGCAAGTAGAGCTCGTCCGGATCCTTGGCTCCAGCTAGGATCTCCCCTTCATTGTTGAAGCGGATGGAAGCCCAGTCGGTCATTCCTGGCTTGACGCTGAGGAGTCGTCTTTCCTCAGCAGTGTACAATTCTACGGCCCAACCCACTTCTGGTCTTGGCCCCACCAGGCTCATGGTTCCAGCGATTACATTGAACAGCTGAGGCAATTCGTCCAATTTGTAGTGTCGTAGGAAATGTCCTACTCTGGTAATACGGGGATCGTCAAGCGCTGTTGAGGTCGGACCGACGTCAACCGGCAAATAGCGCATGGTCCGAAATTTGCAAATCTTAAATCGCCGCCCGTCCCTTCCAATCCGCACACCTTTATACAGTATTGGTCCTCGTGAATCCAGGCGGATCACAATCCCTATGACAATCATGAATGGCAACACGATCAGGACTGTGAGACTGGCAATCAACAAATCGAAAATTCGCTTTGCCATTCATTCACTCCTGAGTCGACGTTCGCTTGCTTGACATTGTTATTGTGCGGCTATTCATCTGGGTGAGTGAGGCACGATTCAAGTCCGGTAGTACTTGCGAATCATGTCACAGACTAGGAGCACATCATCATCGGCGAGGTATGGATGCATAGGAAGCAAGAGGCACTGCTCGAAGAACTTCTCGACCGCTGGTAAGTGCTGCGAAAATCCAAGTTTTTCAAACTGGTGAACTGCTTTTCCGCCCCATTGGATATGCGTCCCGATGCCTTGTTTCCAAAGAAAATCGCGCAGTTTATCTCGTTGCTGAGCACGCAACTCATAATTTTGGAAAACGTCATAGTACGGACCCGTTGCCACCGGCGAAGGAGGGAGACCGAGCTCATCTAAGTCAGAGAGCTGCTGGCTATAGATGCTGGCGATTTCTCTTCTTCTGTCAATCGCATCACTCAGTTTGTCCAGTTTGGTATTGAGTACAGCGGCTTGAATGTTGTCCAACCTCGAATTGTATCCCCAGCATACAATGTCGCCATTACGACTTCTTCCGTGGTCACGCAGCATCCGGACGGTCTCATAGATGGTTTCATCGTTGGTCAAAACAATCCCGCCATCCCCGAAACACCCCAAGACTTTGGCGGGAAAAAAGCTCACCATTGAAGCTTGTCCGAAACTCCCTGCACCTTGGCCATAGTATTTGGCCCCGATCGCTTGGGCAGCGTCCTCGATAACAATTAATTCATGCTTCTGCGCAAAGTCTAAAATACCCCTCATGTCGCACACCCGCCCATTGAGGTGAGTTGGGACTATTGCTCTGGTGGCGGGCGTGAGAAACTCTTGGGCAGATTCAATACTTAACAAAGCATTATCGTCTATGTCCACAGGAATCGGGGTAGCCCCAGCTGCCACGATGGCACCCGCAGTCGCTACAAAGGTATGTGAACAGAAAAGAACCTCATCTCCGGTTCCAATCCCGGCGGCCTTGAGAGCCAACATTAAACCGTCAGTAGCGTTCCCAACACCCGCCCCATAACGACAATCCTGGATAGCTGCGATATTTCGTTCCAGCTGTTCGAGATCTGAGCGCAAGATAAAGTCACCGCGGGAACAGACCTCGTCCAGGACCTGTCGATAGGTATTTGCATCAGTCTTGTAAAATGCTGAATAATCGACAAACGGCACGGTCAAAGAGTCACTAACAGCGACCTTTCCAGCATGTTGCACCCCAACCTACCTTTCACTGCAATGTAGAAATTAGACCCATTATCCTTCCCAAGATAGGATAGCGGATAGCGGCACTCATCGGATGTGATTGGATCGAGTGAGCTTCCCCTCTTAGCGTGGAAGGCTGCTGATCATGATGAGCGTGTCGTCTTCATCACGGGCGATCTCGGCTTCGGGGTTGTTGAGCCGTTCGCTGAAAAGTTCAGTAACAGGTTCGTTAACGCTGGCGTGGCCGAAGCGAATATGACCGGGATGGCTGCGGGTATGGCCTTGAGCGGCGCCGTGGTATTCACCTACTCCATCGCCAATTTTCCTATGATTCGGTGCCTAGAGCAAATCAGAAATGACGTCTGCCATCACAATGCGAACGTAAAGATTGTTGCCGTTGGTGGCGGCTTTTCATATGGCGCCTTCGGCCCCTCACACCATGCGACCGCAGACTTATCTCCAGCGGTTCAATTTACGGAACGGGGACTCGTTGATGAGAACTGTATCTTGCGGGTTATGGAATGTCGGGCAGCATGCATGCCAGCTGGTCCAGCAGTTGTGTTAGTCCGTTGGAGTATGGCTGATCGCTCTTAACGATAGGATTTCGATCGCGGTTCGTGTCAGTGCCGAGGTACACCCGCTGCTCTTGTGCATTGAACGGATAACGTGACGCAACATCGCAGTACGTCGATCGCATTGCTTCATGGTGGAGCAATGACCACCACCCCCAGAGAAAAGAACCGCTGACTCCATATGGTCCGACCCCCAGACCTATATCGTCAGTCGAATAGCCGTATCTGTAGATTCCGTTTCGCCCATCCATGTAGTTGGTCGTACGCCAATTCGCGAAGGTGGTCGAAGGCGGGACGAAAACCTTGGTAATCATCTGGGTTGCTAAACCGGCCTGGAGCCTGCGAGCTAGTGCCGCATCTTCAGTTCGTCCAACAGCCTCGAAACCCCCTTCGAATGATGATAGCCACGTAGGCCAGCGCATAGCATGCGAAGAGTCTTCAGCTATGCCTGGTACAGGCATAGGGTCATCGTGCCGAATTTTCTCTGTATAGCCTGCACGAGAATAGTCTCGGTGATCAGTCCATGCGCCCGGCTGCCATACCCAGCCGCCGTTAGGTTCCCATGTTGCCTGCGTTGCCAGAGCGGCGGCGGATAGGTCGAGGATGCTTCGTATCGACTGCGGTGTACTGGAACCCAAGACCGTGGCGATGTTGGCGGCCGTGGCCATTGGGTATAGGTGCCCATCATGTATCGATCGGAAGTAGCTCGGTGTCGTCGTTGCATGTTCGATCTTCCATCTGATCGCAGATGCCATTGTGGGAAACTCATTGCCTTTCCAATCGGCACTCGGAGCGTTCCAAACTGCGAGCAGTTCCTTTTCCACCATCGATAGCAACCTTGGATTGGTCGGTTTATGCGCCATTGCATTCTGCGCCAAGTAGAGGGATGGAAGGTAGAGAGCCTGCAGCTTCGTGATTCCTGAGATCTCGTCGAATATGCGATGCGACTCATATGCGGCGAGCTCCCGATCAAAAAAGGCGGCTAGTTCCCCTTGCCACGATTCCTCGTCGAGCTCAAATGCTGCAACAACAGGAACCGCTAGAACTGTCGTAGCATCGTACGCATCCCTTTGAGTCCAAAGAGGCTGCTGGAGGTAATTTGTAATTAGTCGGCTCCAGAGCTGGCGTGAGCTGTCGAGGTATTTTTCTTGAGCGAGGCTCGGCGTTAGGTTCGCCGTTGGTGAGGATGTAGTCACGCTCGTGGCTGTCACATCTGATGAGGAGATGACATCCGGGCGGGCCGCGCTACAGGATGATGTAGTGATCAGTGCTAGTACCAGGAAGGCTGCGCGCAGGTGGAACCAATTGAGATCAGTGAAGTATTTCCTATCTACCGACTCTGGACGGCGCGTCATCACGACTGCAGGTTAGTACACAGGCGCCCCAACAGGATGTTATTCCGACCAATATTCACTTCTTGAGAGATTGTTTACAGAGGTTTCTGGCACTGTGGACAATCCTTGCCTTGCGTCGATTCGGGTGAACCTGCCAGTGCCGAAAAGGGACTGGATAACTCAATCCCACGGGATGTTCGAAGGTCTCCGTAAAATCCACTGTGATGCGCGGGGCTAGGCCGTACAGGCCTTTACTGCGTTTATGATCCTCTCTTGTTGTTCCTGGTCCATATAAGGGTGCATGGGGAGGCTAAGCACCGAATCGGGCAGGTTTTCGCTGTTAACAAGGTCCGTTGGAGCCTGCGGGTACGATGCGTAGGCCCCCTGCAGGTGCATAGGTTTCCGATAAAAGACCGCTGTCGGAATGCCTAGGTCCCTGAGGCTTTCTTGCAATTGATCTCGGTTCGGTACCTTTACCGTGTATTGAGCCCAGCTACTGGTGGCCCGAGCTGCAAGTTGAGGGCACTCTACGATCTGCTCCAATTGCTCAGAGTATGAGTTGGCAACTTGGTCTCGTAGCTTCAACTCGTCTTCGAAAATCGCCAGTTTTTCCAACAAGATGCTTGCTTGCAGGGTGTCGAGCCTGCCATTAATACCCACGGTTACATTGTCGAATTTGTCAACTCCCATTCCGTGGACACGTAATGAGCGGAGGGCGTCGGCGGTTGAATCATCATTCGTGAGCACAGCACCGCCATCACCATAACAACCTAGAGGTTTGGCTGGGTAGAAGCTGGTGGTTGTCACATCACCCAGAGTTCCAACGTTTTCACCGTTCCATGTAGCGCCAAAACTCTGTGCAGCATCAGCGATTAGGTGCAGATTGTGTACGGTGGCGACCTGCCTGATTAGGGTGTAATCAGCGGGCTGACCGAACATGTCCACTGACATGATTGCTCTCGGGGTGAGGCGATTAGCCGAGATCGTTTCTTTGATTGCTGCGTTGAGGCTGTCGCAATCAATGTTGAATGTGTCTGCGTGGACATCGACGAAGATCGGGGTGGCGCCAGCCAGCACGACCGCCTCTCCGGTGGCCGAAAAAGTGAATGAGGGAACGAATACGGCATCGCCTCGCCCGATCTCCAACGCTCGAAGAGCTAGATAGAGGGCATCAGTTCCACTGGAGCATGTAACCGCATGGCGTGCTCCACAAAAGGACTGCAGGCGTTCCTCAAGTTGGGCTACCTCCGGCCCCATGATGAACTCGCCATGATCGAGCACGCGCTGTATCGCGACCTGCATGCGAGAGCCGAGCCGCTCTCGTTGGGCAGCAAGATCGACAAATGCAATATCCTTGAACAATGAAGAACTCCTTTAAGAAACAGTAATAATAGCTCGTAGCGGATGAAGTATGTTGATGGAGGTCCGCTCTTTACCCAACCCGCTCTAGGTATTGATGGCCGTGGGCGTGGTCAATATTGACTGGGGTGCCGGACTTGCAGAGTTTGCAGGTGGTGGCGGGCCAGTGGGGGATGGGGCATTCCAGAAGGTAGCGGAAGTCGGGAACGCCGATGTCGGCGGCGGTCACGTTACCTCGGTTGACGTAAGTGGCGGCTGCTACGACTTCGCCGCCGGCGGCTTTGACGGCTTCGGCTGTTGAGCGGATGGAGATGCCGGCGTTGAAAGGATGGCTACTGAAAGTGTTGTAATTTGCTCACGAGTACGGACCTCAGCTTGTCAGTGGCGGGATCTTCGAGACCGATTTCATGAAGTCGGTCTAGCCAAGGCATATGACGTTCGCAGATATGAATTAACTGCCCGACGACGGCCTTCTGGGAGAGTCCGAACATGCTGGCGAATCGGATGAAGTTGCTGATATTGAGATTCGAATTCTTTCCATCAAAGCTCAAAGCTAGATAGCGATCGCCATATGGGATAGTGCTTATGAGGTCATAGGCGGGGGTATCACGAACAATCTTGGATTCGGGGAGTGGGCCGTAGGCGCTCACATTCTTGGCATGGAGGTCCCCATTGCCAATCAGATAGCTGAAAGCCGTTAGCCTAACGAAGTTCAAAACTGCTGGGAGCTCGGCAGCTACTGCGGACGTAATCGCTCTCATGGCATCTGCGGAACTCATACGGTATTTGTCTGCGGGCCACTTGTCAGCCAGCTGAGAGGCATCTTCTTGTGCAATGCGAGTGATCACTCCATCAGCGCAAACACTGCGGTCAAATCGCGTGACCAGGAGTCCTGGGGCGCCATTGCGATCGTGGATCACTTGCGTTTGGGCAACCTCGATCCCGCAATCGGCAGCGGCCCGCATAAAGAAGGCTTCGTTCTCTATCAGGTTTGGATACCTGTCTCGGCCGAGCTTGAGGATGAAGCGGCTGGAACCAAACGTGACCGGGAACGAAATCATTGAGTCTGAGAGTTTCGGTTGCACGCCTGGAACTGCAGAATCGGCGAATCTGTTTGTCACGTCGGTGCTTTGAGCGAGGAGTTGCTCGAACGAGGCCGTAGCTGGATCAATGGCTGTTGGCGTGGCAAGCGCATCTGGGTCTGAGCCGGCGGTGACTACTCGGACATCTCCAACGCAATCGTAGCCAACAGCCAATAGGAGAGTGAGCTCATCGGAAGCTGATGTTTTGGCTAATTGTTGGATGGCGCTCAAGCGAGCGCCCTCGGGTAGGAGGCCAGCAAAGAAGGCTGGCACGCATAGTTGTGCTTCGCTGAAGCATTGGTCTATTCTGGTATTGCGCACTGGTCCTAACTGGTATTAGCGCTTGATCTATAGCAAGAATTATTGTTCTCCAAAAGGAATACCCCAGATCATAACAGATCCTCTAGCTTGACGGCATCCAACATTTGGCCAACCTAGGCTGGCAAGCTCAGCGAGACCATCATATTCAAATGGCTATTGGAATTTCGATATCGTCAAAGGTGGCAGAGATATTGAGTTTGCCGCCGAGTGCGGATATATAGCCATTGAGTGTGGAGATGGTCATATCAGCTCGATGCTCTGTTTGTGAGACCGCTGATTGATCAATTTTGAGAAGTTCAGCCAACGCTGCCTGGGTAATTTTCCGTGATCGTCTCAATTCAGCTAGGCGGACCGCCGTCAGCATCTTCCGTTTCTCTCGCTCTATTTCCTCAGCAGCTCCTGGTTCCGCTAGTACTTTCGCTCGAACCTCGGACCAGGGCGTTACGTTTTTAGCCATCAATATTCACCTCCTCCAGTCAGTTCTTGTTGAATTTGACTCAAATAGGCGTCGTAGCGGTCGTCCGCTTTGGGGATATTCTTTCGATACCAAACAGTCCACTTCCCGGTTTTGTCGCCACCTAAAAGCAAGATTACTTGCCGCCTTGGATCCCACGCGAAAAGCACTCTTAGCTTGCCCTCTGCAGAAGTGCGCAACTCCCGCATGGTGCCATGGCGTGATCCCTTGATTGACTTGACAAGTGGGGCCAACTTAGGCTGGCAAACCCACTCATGGGATCGCCGCCAGATTTAGTCCCACGACCTTGCAAATGTCAGAGACTATTCCCACACTTACAGAGCGTCGCCCCTGCTCCACTTCAATCACGACTCGGCGCCCCACCCCGGCGAGATCCGCTACAGTTTGTTGGGTGATATTCAACGCCTGTCTGCGGCTGCGAATTGCAGAGCCAATCTGTTCTAGGTTCGTCATAATGGAGTTCCCTATCGAGCACATTAGGGATAGAAGAGTCCTTCAGTCCCGTCTCACATCAACTATTGTTCCCCAGAAGGAACATTCTAGACCAGCGTGAATGACGGGGGAACACAGTCATCGATATTCTTTCCGATGTTTGACGAGCATCTATTTCCGGCAGGGTTTAGCCGTAATATCCGGCAGAGTGTGGCGATAACGTTCGGCAGAGTGTAGTCATATCGGATGTACATTGATCGATAGATGGCCAGCTCGATGACTTGTTGAGTAGATTGCCTGCTGCAACAGACAACAAGCTCGCTCAGATCATTGACCGTGCCGAAATGTAACAAAGTGACCGTTACATTTCAAGTGATTAAAGTTACATTTGTGTGGACGATTAGCTGATGGTACGTCGCCGCTCGACATGCTCGGCACCCGACGACGTCAGAGCGTGTTCGAGAAGACAGATTCAACGGATAGCGGTGTATTTGTCGCCAATGCCTCGAAATCGTGATCACAGTGCAAGACGTTAGCTCCGACGCGAATCGCTATCGCAGAAATTAGGCAGTCAGGCAGTTTACGTATTGTGTTGCCATTGGAGCGGCACGTGCGGTATAGCTCAGCTGCATAGAGAAAGTCTCTCTCGGTGACTGGGATTGATTCGATGGCTGTTAGCCAATGGTTTAATGATTGAAGTTCGTCATCTGTGCGAGCTCCGGCCAAGAGTTCCATGACTACCGGCCTTGTGGTTACGATTCGGGCTCGCTCTTGTAATAGTTCTCTGATTCTCCATCGGATTGGGTGTGGAGTCTTGCGAAAGTATTCGATCCATCCGGAAGAATCAATCAGGATCATCGGTCACCGTGGTGGAGCGCATCTCTTCGAGGTTGCCTTCCCAACCAATCCCCTCGAGAGATAGTAAGCCCTCGTAAAGATAGTCTTTCGACAATCGACCAGATTCCATTGCCCACTTTTCAATTTCGGCCCAATCCCATGCTGGTTGGCGAGAAACCATCCATCGCGGAGCAGGCAGTATATCTCGCTGGCGCCATGTGTGAACAGTCTGGGGCTTGACCTTGAGGCGATCAGCGATTTCGGCCGCACCCACTGGATATACCGCAGCTTCATATTGTAGCGTAGTCATATGTCAAGTGTAGCGCTCCTCTATCCGCAAAGGCAACGTTCGGCAGAGTGTAGCGATAACGTTCGGCAGGGTGTACATCTCATCGGATGTTCGTTGATTGTTTGATAGATGGCCAACTGGATGATCTGTTGAATGAGTCGCCGTCAGAAGATCCTCGTAATCACGAGGGCCGCGCCATTGACTATCTGGCAATTCTGGCCCTCTACCCAACCCGTTCGAGGAATTCGGAGCCGTGGGCGTGGTCGGTGTTGATGGGGGTGCCGGATTTGCAGAGTTTGCAGTTGTTGGCGGGCCAGTGGGGGATGGGGTACTCCAGAAGGTAGCGGAACTCGGGGACGCCGATGTCGGCGGCGGTCACGTTACCTCGGTTCACGTAGGTGGCTGCTGCAACGACTTCGCCGCCGGCGGCCTTGACGGCATCGGCGGTTGAGCGGATAGAGATGCCCGCGTTGACGATATCGTCGGCAACCAACACCCGTTTGCCATGCACGATTTTGTCGTAGTTGCGCTTGAGGACATAACGGGGTCGGTCGGTGGTCGCCGAGAGTGGCTGTTTGGATTGCTCGGCCTCGGCGGGGGTTTCTTGTTCAGCGTAGACGGAGAGGACAGCGAGATGTCTCGCTGTCCAGGTTGCGACTACCACACCACCGAAAGAAGGTCCGCACACGACATCGATATCGAGGTCAACCGTGGCATCAGCCAGCATTTTACTTAGCTTGTCGACTGTTTCGGTATTCGTGAAGATTACGTCCTTATCGATCCAGCCGCTGCCATGGTCGCCAGACACATAGACAAAGTGGTCGTTTTCGATAAGGGCCTCGGTGTCACGCAAAATGCGTGATGTTTCTTCGGCGGGGTCAACGGAAATTTCTGCGAAAGTGTCAGCTGTTAGAGTATCTATTTTGTCCACAGCCCGATCATGTTGCCTGCGGGATCGTTAAACATCGCATAACTGCCGTATTCGCCAATTTTGGTGGGAGGAACCACGGTCTGGCCGCCCAACTTTGTCGCTTGGTCCAGAGTCGACTGCAAATCGTCGACACTGACATAGACAGTTACGTAATTGCGAAACTGCTCGGTGGGGGAGGCCATGAGGCCGCCGCCGATGCCATCGGGGCCTGTCTTAACCTCTGTGTAGTTGTTATCGTCGTTTGTCTTGCATTCCCAATCGAAGAGTTGTTGATAAAACGATTGCAGTGCGGGGCGATCCGGTCCGGTTATCTCAAAGTGAACGACTGGTTGTGCCATGGGTCAATCTTCTCCTGCTAGGTGCGCTGGTGGCTAGCGATGGAAACCTTAGTATTGAGCTCACACGAATGCGCGAGTTCTCTCAGGTTCGATTCAGGATCTAAAGCATCTCGTAGTCGATTTGGCAGAGCTGGTAAGTAACTGCAGCCCGCCGATCTAATGTGACGAGAGTTGCATTGTGGGCTCGGGCTGTAAGAGCAATCAGTCCATCATAGACAGCGCCGCCCACGATTCCACGTGCGTGCAGCGTGGGTATTGTGCTCCACATCTGAGTGGCATCAAGCACCAATAGCCTTTCTGGGAATCGATCTTGCAGAAAGTTCAGGACCAGTTCGCCATCAACCCGATGAGGTATTTTCATGCGAGTCAGCACGGAATAGACTTCGAACGCACAGTGAGCCGGAAGCCAGGGCGAGGTCTCGACGCACTCGAGGGCCTTGCTATGAGACACGTGCCACTTTGCAGCTGCCGTGATTACAACACTCGAGTCCACGGCTTTCATCGACGGACGGCCTCTAAAGTCTCTCGTACCATTTCGCTCGTTAGCGGCGGCATGGCCTTCTCGGCTTCGATTACCTGACCTTTGCCTTCTTTGACCAGGCGCATTGATACTGGTTTGGGTTCCATGATGATCCGGCCGTCGAGTTCAGAAACCTCAACAGCGGCACCCTCTTCAAGACCGAGGGATTCGCGAAGGGGCTTTGGGACGACTACTCTTCCGGCTCTATCAATGGTTGCTAGCATGGTTTGATGCTACCATCCTTGCTCCCACCTCGCGGTTGCTAGCGCTGAGTCTTCTGAATTATCTCGGAGTTGCCGTTAGCTGTATTCAATGGCTTGAGCGGTCTTCTCTGACTAACGCAGCAATGTCTGTTCCTGGCGCTACCATCGAGGGTCGGGTTCCAACAAGGTCAAGCCATTCATCAAGCGGGATGGTGGCCGCGTCTTGTTCGGCGAGACTCAAAAGATAGTTAGAGATCGACAGCTTACGCTGCTTGGCTTGGGAGCGGATTCTGTCAGCGAGTTCGTCGGATACGCCGCGGATGTGAATGTTTGTAGTCATGAAGCCAGGGTATCGCATACCGCATGCATGTGTTACGCATGCCTCGGCATGACAGATGTGGGTGTGGTATCTCAGTTAAACTTGCTAAGTCCGATCTGGTGTTCGGAATGGGATACGTTGGATGAAACGCGGGAAGCGAGAATGACGAAAAGGCCTGAGATCGAGTTTGGCCCAACATACGTGCAGCTGTTGGAGGAGATCAAAAGCGATGTCCGAGAGTCGCAATATCGGGTTCGCCGGATAGTCAATACTGAGCTTGTAGACATGTACTGGCGGATTGGCAAACGTATCTTGGACCGCCAAGAAACCGAAGGTTGGGGCACCAAAGTCATTGACCGCCTAGCAGCTGATCTGAAAGCTGCATTGCCGGGAGCTCGAGGCTTCAGTCGGTCGAATATGAAGTACATGCGTCAGCTTGCTATCGCTCATCCGGATTCACGAACAATTGGCCAGCAGCTTGCTGGCCAATTGCCGTGGGGTCACTGGATGGTCCTTCTTGATAAGCACGGTAGCGCGCCTGACGTGCAGTTATGGTATGCAGCTCAGGCGGTCGAGCGTGGCTGGAGCAGGGCTGTTCTCTTGAACATGGTGCAGGGCCAACTGCACGCACGGCAGGGAGCAGCCCCCTCGAACTTCCGTAAAACTCTGCCCCCTGCAGATTCTGAGTTAGCACAGCAGATGACTCGCGACCCCTACCTGCTCGATTTCCTCGGTATAGCCGATCCCACAGCAGAACGAGATCTTGAAGATGCTTTGTGCCACGAACTTGAACGTTTCCTGCTCGAGTTGGGCACTGGTTTCGCATTTGTGGGACGCCAGTATCCTGTCAGGGTGGAAGGAGCCGAATATGCTTTAGATCTTCTGTTCTTCAACTGGAAACTGGACTGCTTCGTAGCCCTGGAGATCCAGATCACCGGTTTCGACCCCGACCATGCTGGTCGTCTCGCTTTCTACACATCCTGGATTGACGATCAGCTCCGACAGCCCCATCATAAACCGACGATCGGAATCGTCGTATGCGCGAGCAAAAACAGTAGTGTCGTCCGTTATTCCCTTACCGGAATATCAAGCCCCATGGCTGTAAGCACGTACAATACGCTGCCTCAAGAAGTACAAGCAGCGCTACCAGACGCCGAAGAACTTCAACAACTGGTCGACAAACAATTGGACCAAGTCAGAACGAACGAAACGTTGGAGTGAAGCCCAGCCTGACCTAGAACCAATTGTCCAGCAGCTTGTTGGACAATTGCCGGGGCCATTGGGCCGTGCTACTGGGTGAGCATCGACCTAAACGTACGGTTGTGGCATGTGGCTCAGGCGAGAGGACATCGCGGCTATCAGATGAGGAGACAATTCGATGAAGACTTACAGGACGCCATCGTCTAGCGACCGATCAGGAGTGCCGAATAGTGGGCAGTGACGAGTCTCAACGCAAGTCCAGCAGCGCCAGGCCGACGGTGGGGGATTGGGAAGAGCTGGCGGCGAAGGAGCTGAAGGGCCGTGAGCTGGAGAGTATTGGGTGGGAGACGCCGGAGGGGATCAAGGTAAAGCCTCTGTATACGTCTGATGATGTGGCGGGGCTGGAAGATCTCGAGGGGTTGACCACCCTGCCAGGATTTGATCCCTTTGTGCGGGGCGTGCGGGCGACAATGTATGCGAATCGTCCGTGGACAGTAAGGCAATATGCCGGATTTTCGACGGCGCAGGAATCGAATGAGTTTTATCGGCGTAACTTGGCGGCAGGCCAGAAGGGGCTTTCAGTAGCATTCGACTTGGCCACGCACCGGGGTTACAATAGCGACCACCCAAGGGTTTCGGGTGATGTTGGTAAGGCGGGGGTGGCTATCGACTCTGTCGAAGATATGAAAGCGCTCTTCGACGGCATCCCCCTCGACGAAATGTCGGTGTCGATGACAATGAACGGGGCTGTCATCCCGACGCTAGCGGCTTTCATTGTTGCTGCTGAGGAGCAAGGCGTTAGCAAGGAACAACTTTCGGGGACCATCCAGAATGACATCCTTAAAGAGTTCATGGTCCGCAACACTTACATCTATCCGCCCGAACCCAGCATGCGGATCGTGGCCGACATTATCCAATACACGTCCCAACACATGCCTCGCTTCAACTCGATTTCGATTTCGGGCTATCACATGCAAGAGGCCGGAGCGACTCAGGTGCAAGAGTTGGGCTTTACGCTGGCCGATGGGCTCGAGTATGTAAGAGCGGCGCTCGATAGGGGGCTCGACATCGACACTTTTGCTCCCCGCTTGTCGTTCTTCTTTGCTATCGGTATGAACTTCTTTATGGAAGTGGCCAAGCTGCGGGCCGCCCGGCTTCTATGGGCTCGCTTGGTTCGCCAGTTTGATCCTCAAAAGCCTGAGAGTCTCATGTTGCGGACGCATTGTCAGACTTCGGGTGTCAGCCTCACCGAGCAGGATCCCTACAACAACATCGTCCGTACAACCCTCGAAGCACTGGCCGCGGTTATGGGCGGCACTCAGTCGTTGCACACGAATTCCTTTGACGAGGCTATGGCGTTGCCATCCGAGACGGCTGCCAGGGTGGCCCGGAACACTCAACTCGTGATTGGTGAAGAGAGTGGTGTGACCCATGTTGTTGATCCCCTAGGTGGCAGTTACTACGTCGAGACATTGACCCAAAAGATGGCCGACGCGGCCTGGGAAATTATCCAAGAATGTGAACGCTACGGAGGAATGACTAAGGCTGTCGAGGCCGGCATGCCCAAGTTGCGCATCGAAGAGGCCGCTGCCAAACGCCAAGCCCGGGTTGAGAGGGGCGAAGAAGTTGTCGTTGGCGTCAACAAGTATCGGCTCACCAAAGAAGACCCGATTGAGATCCGTGATATCGATAACACTGCTGTGCGTGATGCTCAGATTGAGCGGCTCAATGAACTGCGGACTCGGCGCGACCCAGAGGCTGCCCGACGCTCACTTGAGGCCTTGACGCAAGCGGTGGCGGGGGAGGGAAATCTATTGGCTGCTGCCATTGAGGCCATGCGGTGCCGGGCCACGGTTGGTGAGGTATCCGATGCGATGGAAAAGGTCTTCGGGCGGTATCAGGCCCAAACCAGAACGGTCGGTGGTGTTTACGCGGCGGGTTACGATCACGATACAGACTTCACAGCCTTGCGAGAACGGGCCGCCAAGTTTGCGCAAGAGTCCGGTCGCCGGCCCAGGATTTTGGTAGCCAAGTTGGGTCAAGACGGCCACGACCGAGGTGCCAAACTAATCTCAACTGCCCTGGCCGATCTCGGTTTCGAAGTCGACATTGGTCCTCTCTTTCAAACTCCAGCCGAAGCTGCCAAGGAAGCTATCGAAAACGACGTCCACATCGTTGGGATCTCGTCACAAGCGGCCGGCCACAAGACGTTAGTTCCAGAACTGGTGTCGGCGCTGCGGGACCAAGGCGGCGGCAATATCGTCATTGTGGTCGGGGGCGTGATACCCCAACAGGATTATGAGTTTCTCAAGAAGGCTGGTGTTTCGGCGATCTTCGGCCCGGGGACCAACATCCAACAAGCCGCCAGCGAAATCCTCGACCTGGTAGAGGCTAGATCGGTCTTTGAGTCGGTGGTGAATGCTAGAAAATCCGCTGGATCCAATCTCACAGCGGAAAAAATAGTGGAAGCGATCCGTGAAGGTCGCAAGACTGACCCAGATGAGGAATCTTAGGCAATGTCTTGGCAACAAGTTTCTGAATTTGAAAACTCGATTACGATCTTGGCCCATCGATTCGAATCAGGCGTAAAGTGCTGGCTGGTACTGCGGCTCAGGGATCGGATCACCGTGATCGCGAAGAGACTCCAAGAATGCGTCTTTGGCGATTTGCACTTCACGAAGCGCCACCTCGGGTGTTTCGCCAAGAGCTGAGCAACGAAGGTCAGGCACTATCGCTACCCATTTACCATCCTCAGCGCTATAAAAAACACAGATTGCGTAGTCATGCACAGTCAGTCTCCCTCGATGTCTAGACCGAAGTTACGATTGCAAAGGCAGCGAGAACCGGTTTTACCTGCATGGACGCCACTTTTGCTGGAAGAGTTTCTGTCTACAGTGGGCGATGAATTATTACGGGTCATGACCGCATGTCTGTTTTCTGGGTCGCTAATATGTCCCTTGGCCAGGAGAAACTGCTTGTAGACAGAAAACTCGCCAAGCAAAACAGCAAAACCCCAGGCCACACCCGATAAACACACAACTAGCCAACGTAACTTCAGTCTAGATCGTACCATGATATTCGCAAACACAGGTCTTCCAGCTGGTAGGGCTTCGCTTGCCCATAGCGAGGCTGGAGGTTCAGACGTGCAGGGTACGCGCAGTGCTGGAGTTGCAAGGCTGGCGGGCAGCATTGTTGGATGATGATGTAGTCTCACAGATATGCACTTTGTAATTGTTGGTGGCGGGCCGGCGGGTAATTCGGCCGCTACCGCAGTGGCCAGGCTCGGTGGTCAAGTAACTCTCATCGAACGCGATCTTGTTGGCGGTGCGGCCCACTTGTGGGATTGCATTCCGTCTAAGGCGATGGTCGCCGATGGTAACGCGCTGGCTTCACTGCGTCGAGCACGAGCCATCGGTATCGATGTGCAGCTCGACGAATCCCATGTTGACATGGCTCGTGTGAGCGAGCGTATCCGGGGAATATGGCGCACTCTCAACAGCGATATCGTTGACGAACTGACAAGCCAAGGCGTGCGGTTGATCGATGGCGAGGCCCAACTTGTTGGCGAGCGCAAGTTACGCGTTGAGCATAAGGACGGCAAGGAAGAGACGATTCAGGCTGATGCGATTCTGCTGTCTGCCGGCTCCCGTCCTCGAGTGCCAGAATGGGTCGATGTGGACGGAGAGCGGATCTTGACGAGCCGCCAAGCGTACGATCTGCCTCAGCTTCCGGAGCACGTTGTCATAGTTGGATCTGGCGTAACCGGGGTCGAGTTTGTCCATATCTTTTCGGCCTTTGGCTGTGAAGTCACCTTGGTTGCCAGCCGGCGGCACGTATTGCCGGGCAAAGACCCCGAAGTTGCCTACGCGCTTGAGGAAGAACTGGTTGAGCGGGGAGTGAATATCTTGAAGGGAGCCCGAGCCAAGAGCATCCTGCGAGATGGCGATAGCGTAGTTGTTGACACCCAGGACGGACGCCAGATCGTCGGGTCGCATGCTCTTCTCGCCATTGGATCTGTTCCCAATACCGACACTCTTGGCCTCGGTCACGAAGGCGTAAAGATCCTCGATTCGGGCCACATTCCGATTGATCAATTCTGTCAGACAAATATCGAGCACATCTATGCTGCGGGTGATGTGGCCGACAAGATGCCCTTGTCTTCGGTTGCGTCGGCTCAAGGGAGGGTGGTCGGCTATCACGCGATGGGTCGCGATGTGTCGCCAATTGACTATGGGGCTGTCGCTCAAGCCATCTTTACTGACCCTGAAATTGCCGATGTTGGCATTGTCGAGGCTGATGCTTTTAGTCGTGGCCGCAAGATCTGGGTGACGAAGGTTCCATTTTCGGCCAATCCCAAGGCGCTCATCGAAGGCTACCGAGGAGGGTTTGTCAAAATACTCTCGGATCCGCTCACCAAGCATGTCTTGGGAGGATCAGTCGTTGGCCACAATGCGGCCGAACTTATCTCCGTCCTTTCGCTAGCGGTCCGGACCGGCCTGCATGTGACTGACCTGGTTGAGACCCTCAATGTCCATCCCTCGCTGTCGGAGTCCCTATCCGACGCCGCAGAGTAGCTCGCATCAAGTTGAACCTCTGCGGTCGGTCTCTTGTTGGGGGTGTGGTGGAGTCAATCTTTGTCCGGTTCTTTGCCCTTGCGGGCGGCGGGCAGCTTCCATTCGCTCGCAAGCTCGCTCAGGAATCTCCCGCCACCCTTCCTAGCCAGCTCCCACACCCCCAACGTGCGGCCCGATTCATTCTTGGGGCTCGCGGGAATTCAATATCGAAGGCGAGCTTCGCTCGCAACAGTTAAGAGATCAGGACGATTGACTAATTCCAGCGTGATGTTAGAGTTGGCGGTATGGAAGCAATAGCGCAACGCCACTATATGAGTGGCGAAGAATTCGATCGCCTGGTCGCTTCGGACCTTATTACCGAGGACACACCTGTTGAGCTCATCGAAGGGGAACTCTTACCTGTGTCACCACAAGGTCCTGCACACTCATCAATGACTGAAGTATTTCGTGAACTGGTTTTGGACGCTGTGGGGCCAGGCTGGCATTGTGTTTCACACTCATCAGTTGACACGACAGCGGATAGTCGAGTTGAGCCTGATCTGACTCTGGTACGGGGGCGCCCTATCGAGTATTTCTCTGAACTACCTGGCCAGCCCAACGTTGGCCTGGTCGTTGAGATTGTGTCGAGCAGGCAGACGTTTCCACGAGCGCAAAGCAAGATAGACATTTATGCTCGTGGCGGTATCCCTGAGTATTGGATTGTCCGCCTCAAGAAGCGACTAATTGACGTTTACTCTGATCTCGCGGATGACGAGTATCGCTCGCATCAGGAATTCGGTATTGGTGACCGGGTCGACATCCCCCAGTCCGACTCAGACTTCGCAGTTGCCGACCTCCTAGGCGGAATCCCTGACTCGGCTATCGGCTAGCAAACACACGGCATATGCCCAACTCGAGTAAGCTAGCAAGATGCGGAGCATAAAGGACTTGCTGGTCGCCGCCAAAGATGCATCAGAGCTCATGGTCGACCTAGCGTATGCAGCGGTCTTGTTTGATGATCGGGAGATCGCCCGAGAAGTAATCGAACTTGCCGACCAAATGAGCGAAGAGCTTTTCGATTTGCGCAGGACTTGTATTCTGGCGGCTCGTAGCCCTGAAGATGCCGACTACTTTGCGGGCATTGTCCAAGTGGCCTCCGCGATGGAAAAAATTGGCGATGCCGCCGAAGACATCGCCCGAGTTGTTTTGAAACGGCTCGGAGTGCCCCACGAGCTCCGCCAAGACTTGCGTCATGCAGACGAAGTGATTGGGCGGGTCCCGCTCGATGATACTTCCCCGCTCGCGGGCCAAGCTTTGGTGCAACTCGGTATCCCACGAGAGACTGGCCTCTGGGTTATCGCGATCAAACGTGACTTGGGCTGGATTTTTGCCCCGCAACGTGATGAAGTATTGCATACGCGTGATGTCCTATATCTACAAGGGTCTGAGGATGGTCTGGCCCTGTTCGCTCGCTTCAATGGCAGCCCTCCTGATGAGCTAGAGCCGCCCGAGTGGCAACCGAGTTCGAACTTGTCGGTGGCGGTTGACCTGCTGGTAGAGATGAAGAACATCAGCGAGGTGGCTGTCGGTTTGGCATATTCGGCGTTGTTGCTGCATGACAAATCGTTGGCTGCTGAGGTCATTGCGCTCGAGGATCGTACCGATCAGATGCATGAAGACCTTGAAGGGTGGGTGCTGGCAGCGGGGCGCACTGAGCTGGATCCTTTCGAGTTACGTGGCTTGCTTCACATTGGCGATGCTGCCGAACGAATCACCGATGCTGCCCAAGCAATGGTCTGGCTAGTAGAACGTGACGAAGAGTTGCACCCAATCGTGGCCGAAGCTCTCGCTGAAGCCGATGAAGTAGTTGGCCAATTTGTAGTGGCGGAACAGTCAGCGTTAGCCAATCAAACTCTAGGTAGTACTCGTGTTGAGTCCGAGACAGGGATGTACGTGCTCGCCGTGCAGCGCGGACACCGATGGCGATATCGGCCCCGCAAGGGATTTGTTTTGTTGCCTGCCGATCGTATCGTCGCCACCGGGCCAGAAGATGGGATTGACCTATTGGCGGCTCTTGCCGGGGCGGGGACATGACCCAAAACTTGTCTATCCTCATCGTCGAAGATGCCCCCGATGACGCAGAAATTCTGTTGCGCCATGTTTCACGGGGCAGGCCATATGTTACTCACAAAACAGTGGACTCGATTGACGATGTCGTCCGGGCCCTGTCGACTCGCACATGGGATGTTGTTTTGTGTGACTTTAACCTTGTTGGCTTCAATGCACTCGCGGTGCTCGACGTAGTTCGAGAACAGGCCCCAGGCACCCCCGTAATCGTTGTTTCGGGCAAGATTGGCGAAGAGACAGCCATTTCGACTCTGAAAGCTGGCGCTGCCGACTACATCATGAAAGACAAGCCAGCACGATTGCCGGCAGCAATAGACAGGGCAATGCAAGAGGCGATTGAGAAGCAAGCCCGTGTTCGAGCGGAAGTTGAAAAGGCAGCAGTATCGGCAAATCTCCAGGCAGTAGTTGAGGCTGCAATAGACGGAATACTCACGGTAGATAGTGAACTTCGCATCGAGATGCTGAACTCGGCTGCCGAAGCGCTCTTTGGCTACACGGAAAAGGAACTAATTGGCCAAGCGCTATCGCTCTTGTTTCCACCCCAATATCGTGACGAATATACACGGCTAATAGGGCGCACAGTGTTTGGTGCAATGTCGCAAGCTGTAACTGATACAGCACTCGACAGCGTAAGCGCCACGATAGAACTCACCGGCCTACGCAAAGACCAAACGACCGTTCCCATCGAGATTTCAGTCGGCGCAATGCACCCGTCGGGGTCAGACCCGAAATTCACCATTGTGGTCCGCAACATCACCGAACGAAAAGACTTTGAAGCCCGACTCTCATACCATGTCCTCCACGACTCCTTGACTTCGCTACCCAACCGGGTCACATTTCTCGATCGTCTCGAACACGCCCTGGAGCGCTCAACCGGCGACGATGAAAAGCATGCGGTACTTTTCATAGACATTGATCGATTTAAAGTGATCAATGACAGTCTCGGACACGACCTCGGCGACGAACTCCTCAACCAAGTTGCGTCCGTATTTATGCGTGCTCTACGCAGCGGTGACACGCTAGCTCGCTTCGGGGGTGATGAGTTCACAATCTTGTGCGAGAACATCTCCTCACCAGCGGCCGCAGTGGAAGTAGCCGAAACGATTTTCGCGGCGTTACGTCAGCCTTTCGAACTTGATGGCGCCGAAGTCCATATCACAGCCAGCGTGGGCATCGCCCTCTGCGCCGAAGGGTCAATGCGGCCCGAAGAAATATTGCGTGACGCAGATGCAGCCATGAACCGAGCCAAAGCCCAAGGCGGAGACTGCTACGTCATCTTCGACGAGCGTGTCCGCGAAACAGTAGTGACACGACTTGAAACCGAAAATGCCTTACGCCAAGCAATAGACCAAGACGAACTGCACATTGAATATCAACCTGAAATTGAAATGGGAACCGGTCAGATAGTTGGAGCTGAAGCCTTACTGCGCTGGAAACATCCAATCAAAGGTACAATCATGCCGCCCAATTTCATTCCGCTCGCTGAAGAGACAGGCTTGATTCTTGAGATCGGCAATTGGGTCGTCCAATCTGCCTGCGAAGCCCTAGCTGCCTGGCCTCCCAAGGTCACCAAAACCCTTCAAACCCCCCTCGGACTTGACCAACCACGAGCCTCAAACAGTGATGCTCCCGATTTCGACGGGCGAGAGAATAAGGCCCACGCACCCTTCGTCAGCATCAACATCTCGGCCCGTCAGCTCAGACAACCAGGATTTGTCGAAACTGTAGAAGCCGCCGCCCAAGCTTCAGGAATTGACACAGCCCAACTCTGCTTCGAAATCACCGAGACGGTACTACTTGACCACTACACCCAGGCCATCCAAGTCCTCAACGAGCTCAGGGACCTAGGCGTGCAATTAGCACTCGACGACTTTGGCACAGGCTTCTCGTCGCTAACCTACCTCCAGCGACTGCCCGTCCAAATGCTCAAAATCGACCGTTCGTTCGTCAACGGACTCCAAACAAACGCCCGCGACACAGCCATCGTTGGTGCCATCATCCACTTGGCTCATGCTCTAGACCTCAAAGTCGTCGCCGAAGGTGTCGAATCCGAAATACAAATTCAAACCCTGCGCAAACTCGGCTGTGATCTGGCACAAGGTTACCTCATCGCCCATCCCCTCGGCGCCGAGGCTATCGCTGAGCTGCTCGCTTCTTCTTGAGTTGCTTGCTTCTTCTTGAGTTGGCTCTTTTGCCTGGTTTTTCCTTACTTGCTCTTGAGCGGGACAGGTGCTTGGGCTCGCTCCTATGACTTGTTCGGTCTTCGACACTCCAAGTCACCACAGTCGCTCGCCCAACACCTGTCCCGCTTCTGGGGGGATGGGCTTCTTCGGTTAGAGAGTGGGATAAGGAAAGGCGGCGGACGCCGCCAACAGTGAGGTGTGTCATGGCGTTGAGGGTCTGGTGTGTGTCGCCACCCACGGCGAGGTGTTTGAGGGGTCAACGGGGAAGTGTGTGGCGTCACCAATGATGAGGTGTGTGAGGGGTCAACGGGGAGCAGGGAGTGGGGTTACTTGTGTTTGGTGGAGAGGAAGAGGTGGTAGGGGGCGTTGAGGTAACCGATGATGAGGTCGGGGCGCCCGTCGCCGTTCAGGTCGCCGGAGGTGGCGCCGGCCGCGGCAAAGGGGGAGGAGAGGGGCCCGGGGCGCAGTTGCGTGAAGTGGGGTTGCTTGCTGTTGGGTGTGTCTTGCCGCTTGGTATTGGGTTCCTTGGCTGTCTTGGTGGTCCAATAGTGGGTGGAGAGGGGTGAGGAAGATGCAAGCAATATTTCGGGTTTGGCGGTGAAATTATTGGTGACGACAGCTTGTCCGGAGGTGTGGGTCTTGAGGCCCATGGATTTGGTTTTGTCGGTGAAGTGGCCGTTGTTGTTGGTTAGAAGTGTTAGGCCGTTGTGCGTGTTGTGGGAGGTCGAGGCGATCAGGATGTTTTGGGGACGATCTGGTCCGGGAGGGGTGAAGGCTAGGCCTCGACCTTGGGTGTGAATGTTTGCGCCTGATTGGGCGGAGGCGTCTGTGAAGCACCAATTGTTGCAGCCGGGGCCTTCGTTGCGAAGGAGGACATTTCCTGTCTGTGAAGTGCTCTGGGGGGTCGTTGGTTGGCTGGAGTCGTTGACGACATAGAGATCTGGGCGTTTGTCGAGGTTGTAATCGAACCATCCGGTCGCGTAGCTGTGAGCTGCCAAGATGTTGTTCGGCATAGCTGTTGACCAGTCGGAAAAAGACTGCCCGGCGTTGTTGTGGTAGAGCCTCCAGGCCGGTGTGTTGGTGAGGCCACGATCTGTGTTGCCAACGAGGAACAAATCGATCCAGCCATCACCGTCGAAGTCGGCCCAGGTGGCAGCGATGGCGTTGGTCAGCGGGTTCGGCAGAAGCGCAGTTACATCAGCGAAGCCTTGGCCTTGCTGGTTTCGAAAGAGTCGAAAGCCAGTCAGGGTGATAACGCCCAGGTCGGCAAAACCGTCGCTATCAAAGTCGGCGAAATAGGCAGCATTACTGGCTGTTTCGGGCAGGCTCACGTCTTCAGCCCAGGGCGAAACGGCAAATACGCCATGCCCATCGTTCTCCAGCAGCACGTTTGGTCCAGCGCCTGCGGTTAGGTAGAGATCGAGATCGCCATCCTTATCGATATCGCCCAGCGCTTGGCCACTCTGGTGAAAGGCCGGTGAAGCGCGCCCGGCTGGGGGGCGAAACTGAACGTTGACTTTGCTCGCGATCGTCGTATCTGCGAAGGGGGCGACGGAGGGTTGCGACGTGCCGGAGAGCCACGTGCAACCGGCCAGGAGAACCAGTGTCGTCGAGAGAATCAGAATTCGTCGAGGCCGAGACTTTCGGGGCGAGCGGGGTGTCGCCGGTTTGTGCTTAACGGAGAAGGATTGTGTGGACTGCTGGTAGGCTTGGCGAATGCTTTTAGCTGACATTAATTCCCCCGCTGACTTGCACTCGCTCGATCGGGTTGAGCTCGATAATCTTGCGGCCGAAATTCGTACGTTTCTTGTCGACAAAGTCGCTGCTACCGGGGGTCATCTTGGCCCCAATTTGGGTGTAGTTGAGCTGACCCTTGCGCTGCATCGAGTGTTCGATAGTCCTAACGATGTGATCGTGTGGGACACAGGGCATCAAGCATACGTTCATAAAATTGTCACCGGCCGCCAGAAAGATTTTGCTCAGTTGCGCCAATTCGGCGGAATATCAGGCTATCCGGCACGGGGTGAGAGCGTCCACGACTTCGTCGAAAATTCTCATGCTTCTACCGCCTTGTCGTACTCGGCTGGGCTGGTCGAGGCGTTTTCGCACACCAACGAATCCCGCCGGGTGATTGCCGTTGTTGGCGATGGGTCCCTTACCGGCGGCATGGCTTACGAGGCGCTCAACCAGATCGCTCACCTCAAGCAAAACCTTGTGATTGTCCTAAACGACAATGGTCGCAGCTATAGCCCAACAGTGGGTGGGCTTGCTCAGCATCTCGCTCAGTTGCGTATTGCTCCTTTGTATCAAAGGACCAAACGTGACGTGGCCGGCATTTTGACTCGCCTGTCGCGCCCCGGCGACCTTATTGCTGCTGGCATCCATCGACTTAAGGGCAGTGTCAAGGGTCTGGTCGCCGACGAGACCATCTTCGACTCTTTTGGTATCACATATTCAGGCCCAATCGATGGCCATGACGTCGAACAAGTTGAACAGGCCTTGCGTAACGCTAGCCAAATCGAAGGGCCGGTTGTTGTCCATTTGATCACCACCAAAGGTGCTGGCTATCTGCCGGCTGAAGAAGATCAGGTTGATCATTGGCATGGTGTGAGCCAGTTTGATCCTGCCACCGGAACTCCCAAGGCTGGCCCCGAAGGCCGAACCTGGACTTCCGTTTTTGGTGACGCTCTTGTTCAAGAGGCGCAGCAGCGTGACAACGTGGTGGCGATCACCGCTGCCATGCAAAACGCTACGGGGCTAGGTCCTTTTGCCGAGAAATTTCCGGAGCGCTGCTACGACGTGGGTATTGCCGAACAACACGCGACCACCTTCGCGGCCGGCCTGGCCATGGGCGGGTTGCATCCCGTTGTTGCTGTTTATGCAACCTTCATGAACCGGGCTATCGACCAGGTCCTCATGGATGTTGGCATGCACAACTTGCCAGTGACTTTCGTGCTCGATCGTGCCGGGGTGACCGGTAATGATGGCGCCTCCCACCACGGCATTTTTGACATTGGCTTTTTCCGCCAAGTTCCTGGTCTCGTCCTGGCCGCGCCGAGTGATGCTGGCGAGTTGCGCAGTATTTTCCACACCGCCCTAAACCACGACGGACCATTCATGATTCGAATGCCCAAGGGGATTGTTTCTGGCGACCCGACTGCTCCTCCACGTGAACTGGCGATCGGCGAGTGGGAATTTGAATCAGCTCCCGGTGGTGTTGCCATCGTGGCAATCGGCAACATGGTTGAGATTGCGCACAAGACGCAAGTGATGTTGGAAGAGCGAGGCCTCGCCGCTGGCGTTACTTATGCCAGATTCATCAAGCCAATGGATCCCGGACTTGCCGATCTTGCCCGGAGCCATCGTCTCGTCGTGACAATTGAAGACCACGAGATTCAAGGTGGATTTGGCGCCGCTGTGCTAGAGGAATTATCCGAGGCTGGAGTGACTACACCGGTGATGCGATGCGCAATTGGCGAACAGTTCTTGCCACACGGGTCGGTTTCGTTGCTTCACGAACAAGAAGGCCTCACTCCCGAAGCCATCACTGAGCGGATCGTCGCCCGCCTCGACGAAATGTCTGTGCCTGCTTGAACGAGGTTCGTCTTTTCGTTGCAGAGCTGCCAGCTACGAATGTTTCCCCTGCAGACCTGTTCCGGACTTTGGCGGCTGACTCGGCTCCGTTTTGTTATGTCGGATCTTGGGCCGGGGGAGGAGCATTGCTTGGCTCCGAACCCGTCAGGATCCATTCGCTAGACCATTCGGTGGGCCCTCACCCCGAAGTATTTGCCTTCTTGGATGAATTGCCCCGGGTTGAGGTGGATGCTCAAGTCCCCGGTGGAACCGTGGGCGGTGGCTGGTTTGGCTATCTCGGCTATCAGCTGGGCGGTTGTCTGGAAGAGCTCAACCCGTCACCGCCCACAGCTGTGGCCATGCCGCTGCTGCACTTCGGTTATTACGATCACTTGCTTCGCTACGATGCGCACAGCCAAAAATGGTGGTTTGAGGCGCTTGTTTCCGATGAGAGGCAAGCCGACATTATGGCTCGTTTCGACGAGTGCCAGCGGCGTGTCAACCAGGTGCAGGAGCGTCAAAGTGCTAGCGTCGACGACTCACAAGCGAGTGTGCCGACACCCTTGCCGCCGTTTGAGATTCGGCCAGATCGACGGTTGCATAAGGCCGCGCTGCGACGATGCCTCGATCACATTCGGGCGGGAGATATCTACCAGGCCAATATCTGCCTGCGGATGCGGGCACCTTTTGACGGGTCCATCGAGGATGCCGTGGAGCTATTTATTCGAGGCCAGAGTCGCCTCTCGCCGGCCTATGCGTGCTTCTTGGGCTTGTCGGCAGATAGTGCCATAGTCTCGTTTTCGCCGGAACTCTTTTTGGAGGGTGCCGGCTCGAAAGTGAGAACTTGTCCGATCAAGGGGACGGCGCCCCGGCCAGCTGACGCGGATCTAGCTGAGCAACTGCGAGACGAGCTTGTCAATTCCGCCAAGAATGTCGCCGAAAACGTGATGATCGTAGACTTGATGCGGAACGATTTAGGCCGTGTCTGTCAGTATGGTTCGGTCCGAGTCCCCAGCTTGAACGACGTGCAAGCCCACACAGGAGTGTGGCACCTTGTCTCGACTGTTGAGGGAAAATTGTGGCCCAATATGAAGGTCAGCGATGTACTCGCGGCGACGTTTCCGCCCGGTTCCGTAACCGGCGCTCCGAAGGTGCGAGCGATGCAAATCATAAGCGATCTTGAAACCACCGCTCGCGAGGTGTACACGGGGTCCATTGGGTATGTGAGTGCGCTCGACAAGTTCGAGTTCAACGTGGCAATTCGTACGTTCGAGTTGAGCGACGGAGAGATGTGGCTTGGTGTCGGTGGCGGTATTGTCGCAGACTCAGACCCGGGTGCGGAATTTGAAGAGTGTCTAACGAAGGCTCGACCGTTGCTGACGGCGATTGGGGCACAATGGAGGTAGCCATTCACGTCTCCCTCGCGTCATTGCGAGCGCAGCGTGGCAACCTAGTCCGCGACCTGCGTCTTCGGGACGTGAGTCACGGACTAGGTTGCTTCGTCGCCCCAGAGCGGGCTCCTCGCAATGACGGGGTTGGCTGCTCACAGCCCTCGTGCCAGGGGGATCGAGATCGGTGGAATGGAGGACGAAATGTCGAGCTGGAAAGTTGACCCGGCGAAGGGGATCTTCGAAACCTTACGTGTCCAGAATGGTGTTGCTCTTGACGCAGAGGCGCACTTGAAGCGCCTGAATGCGTCTTTGGAATCGGTCTTTGGTCAGTCGATAAGCACGGCGGAATTTGAGACTTGTACAAAGCGAGCCGTACAACCAGTCGATGCCAATGGACGTCTGCGGACAATCGTCAAGCCTGGCAGTGACCGATCCTTGCAGCTGGAGTGCACGTTTGATGAGCTTGACATCCCGATGGCTGGTTCTCCGCTGAAGCCGCTGCAGGCCACTTCGGCTCTAATTGAAGGCGGGTTTGGTCACCACAAGTGGGTGCACCGCCCGATTGAGACATCAGGGGGCGATGCAATCGTGCTTCTTCATGATCGCTCCGACTCAATCCTGGAATTCGATTGGGCCACGTTTTTCGTTGTCAAAGCCGGCAGAGTCATCACCCCGCCATTGGATGGCAGTCGTCTGCCTGGGATTACCCGCATGCGGCTCCTGACCCTCTTGCCCGAAGCGGGAATCGAGACGGAAGAAGGTTCGATCCATCTGTCAGACCTCCCAGAGTGCAGCGAGATTTTCTCGGCTAGCTCTGTCCAGGGCGTCCGACCGGTCGTGCTCCTCGACCACAAACTGACCTGGCCGATCGGCGAGACTACAACCCGAGCCAGCGAGCTGTTGTTTGTGTTTTGGGACGGACTAGTCCGAGGGCCTGAATTTTTGAAATAGCCAGTAACCATTCTGGGGGTCGCCGCGCAAGGAATGGTTCCGCCCAATCTGGCTAGTTGATTGTGAACGGTGTTGGAAACAAGACGATCACGATTTCTGGTGTTGGGCTATTGGTTGTGGTGTTGTTGCCCAGCTGGCCACTGTGGTTGTTGCCCCAGCAGTGGATGTGGCCGCCAGTATCGAGCGCACATGAATGGTAGTCGCCTGCACTGATGGCTGTGATGCCAGCTAGCGCAGTCCCGTTCGTGTCAACTACTTGCACTGGTGTCGAACTGTTGGTTGTGGTGTTGTTGCCCAGCTGGCCACTGCCGTTGTAGCCCCAGCAGTGGATGTGGCCG
>JBCKKC010000009.1:0-40674 GCA_038904395.1 Acidimicrobiia bacterium
TGGGATAACTCGAGTTACGCGTAGGACCCCCATTCGGCGGACCGCTAGATGAGTAGTTCCAAGGGATGTCATATCGCTCGTCCTAGCGAGCGCAGCGTGGCAAACCGGGGACATTTAAGGTGGGTGGTGGTCTTTGCACTGTGGTGTATAGGGCTTGAGGGTCACTTGAGCTTGCCAGCCGAGGGGAAACCTGTCCCCTCGAAACGGCGAGCTTGAGGGCGATCTGTCCCTCCCGAGATTTGGTGTCGGAGGGGGGATTTGAACCCCCACGCCCTTATCGGGCACTAGGCCCTCAACCTAGCGCGTCTGCCTAATTCCGCCACTCCGACTTTTAGTGACGCTGACGATTGTATTGAGGACGGGACCGAATTAACCGCAAAAGGCAAGGAAACTCGGAGAATACTGGCCGGACGGCGAACGCGCTCCAGTTTGGTTGGGTGGGACCCCGCTTAGCCGCCGAGTCGGAGGCCCAAAAAGACCGAAGTGACTGCGAAGACGGCGACCGTCACGACAGTGACTCGGTCGAGGTTTCGCTCGACAACAGTACCGCCGGCCATTGTGCCGCCACCACCAAAGAGGTCGGATAGCCCGCTACCCCGGCCGGAGTGCAGCAAGATGAAAGTTATTAAGAATAGAGACGCAAAGGCTTGAATTACGCCCACAATCACATTTAAAACCATGCGTATAGCCTAGCCCAATAACTCATCCTTGGGCACACATTGCCATCGAAGCTGGCCCGTTAATAGGGTGGCGGGTCGCTTGCCGGGAAAGATTCGAGATCGGCTTCATCGATTGTTGCATCGGCGCCGTTCTTTTCGGGCAGACGAGCGTAGCGTGGCATTCCTTTATCATCTTCGTCTTGATCTTCACCCGGCTCGTCGTCGACGTGGTCGCTTTCGACGGCTCCATCGTCGGAATCTCTCTCAAGTTCGGACATATAAACTCCAATCCGGTCGCCCCTCGCCTGGCGAAGAGCAAGATTACCTGTGCTGGTGGCCTATGAAGGACCAGTGCGGTCCACGCTGATACGCAAAAGAACTCTCTTTTCGTGGTGCATGGCCGCTTTGAACTCTTCCCAATCTGGGTGCTCGCCGGCGACGCTCCGGTACAGCGTAATGAGGGACTCCATTGCATCGGGCAGTGACACCAGTTGGGCTATGCCATCAATTTGCATCCACGGCCCAAAGAAGTTGTTGGTAAAGACGCACAGAGTTGCTCTCGGGTCCTTACTAAGGTTTTTCGCCTTTTGTGTCGTTGCCCGAGTGCTAATGACAACCCGACCGTCCTCATCTACGCTGGCCACCACCGGCGAGGTTTGCAGCTGCGACTCACCGGATCGAGTCACTAGGACAGCCCGATGGTGCTCCGACAAAAATTCCATGGCTCTAGATGTTGTCATGCTCTATTCCCTAACTACCAGCTGCTAACTATGCGTGCGAATTCTTGGGGATCGAGCGATGCGCCGCCGACCAAAGCCCCATCGATGTCTTTCTTGTTCATGAATGACTCGATATTGCCCGACGTGACACTGCCACCATATTGGATGCGTACGCCCTCCGCGGCATCGGAACCAAACCTTGCCTCAAGTGCAGATCGGATTGAAGCGGCCATCGATTGAGCATCTTCTGGTGTGGCATGTTCGCCGGTACCGATCGCCCATATTGGCTCGTAGGCCACCGTAATGCGCTGTGCTTGATCTGCGCTCAGGCCCACTGTCGCCGCTAAAAGCTGACGAACGACAAACTCTTGTGCGGCCTGCGCCCCACCAATGCGAATTTCTTCCGACTCGCCGATGCAAAGGATCGGTCCCATCCCATGAGTCAAGACAGCGAGCAGCTTCTTGTGGACATCAGAATCTGACTCGTGAAAGTATTGGCGACGTTCGGAATGCCCGATAATCACGTTGTCAACATCTAGCGCCCGCAGCATGACAGGCGAAACTTCCCCGGTGTAGGCTCCGCTGTCTTCCCAGTAGGTATCTTGGGCGCCTAATCGTAGAAACATGTGATCGGCATCAAAGAGCGTTTGCAGAGTGCGCAAGTCAGTAAAGGGTGCACACAGCACGATCTCGGAGCGCTGGTATTGCTTCTCATCAACCACGTAGTTGAGTTTCTGCGCATACTGGATCGCGTCGGTGTGCGTCTTATACATTTTCCAGTTAGCAGCAATGATGGGTTTACGCGTCATTGGGTTGGGGCTCCCTTAAGGCAACAAGGCCGGGCAAATCGCCCTTTTCGATGTACTCCAAGGCGGCTCCGCCGCCTGTCGACAGATGGCTCACTCTATCGGCCAAATTCATACTGCGCAAAGCCGCCACTGAGTCGCCACCGCCCACAACACTGTAGGCACCAGAGTTGGCCACAGCCGTCGCTACTCCCCGAGTGCCTTGATCGAAGGGTGGTTGCTCAAATACGCCCATTGGGCCATTCCACAAGATGGATCCCGCCCGGTGAATCGGTTTGGAGAACACCTCAACAGAATATGGCCCGATATCACGTCCAGAGTATCCGTCGGGGATGGCATCTGCCGGGTGCACTATCGCCTCACCTATTCCATCGAGATCTGCACGAATGCAATTCACATCGGCCGGCAATACTATGTGCTTGCCCATCGCCTTGGCATGCTCTTCAATCTGTGCCGCTGCAGTAATGAAGTCGGGCTCATAAAGGGACTCCCCCACCGAGCCACCTCTGGCCTTGATAAAACTGAAGCACATCGCTCCACCAATGAGCAGTAAGTCAATTTTGTCGAGCAACGACTCAATGAGGCCAAGTTTGTCGGAAACTTTTGCCCCACCCAGCACTGCCACAAAAGGCTTGGGCGGATTTGCGAGGAGCTTGTCAAGTGCCCTGGTTTCGGCCTCAAGGAGTAGCCCGCCCGAGTGCGGCATCAATCGGCACAAGGAATCGATCGAGGAATGGTGCCGATGGGACGCCCCAAATGCATCGTTCACGTAGAAGTCGCCAAGTGAAGCTAGGTTCTGAGCGAAATCGGAGTCGTTAGCTTCTTCCCCAGGATCAAAGCGCAAATTTTCGAGCAACACAATGCTGCCAGCTCCGAGCTGTTGAATGGCTTCGACTGCTCTGTCTACATTTTGCTGCCCGGCCGCTTCCGACATAACTGCCTGACGCGGCCACTCAGGCCCATCCAGCTGAACCGCCGTTGTTGGCATCACTGGCTGAGCCAGCCCCTCTGACGTCCCCAGCATCCCCGTCCCACCCGCGTGCTCCGGCAGTGGCAACAGATTCACCGACTTTCCGAGCAAGCCGGCCAGCCGGTCAGCAACAGGTGCAAGCGACAAGGAAGCATCCATGTGGCCACCGGGACGACCCAAATGGCTCATGACAACAACTATTGCGCCCCGCTCTACCAGATACTGAATGGTTGGCACCACAGAGCGAATGCGCCAGTCATCGGTAATTTGACCAGTTCCCTTGTCGAGGGGAACATTCAGATCCGCCCGCAAAAGGACCCGCATGCCGCTTGTGATCGGCGCCTCTTTAAGGGTTGGCAAGACGGCCACTTCAGCCAATCTTTGCCACTAGGTCAACTAGTCGACTTGAGTAGCCCCATTCGTTGTCATACCAGCCCAGCACTTTCACTTGGTTCCCAAGGGTTTGAGTCGCTAGGGAATCGAAAATACACGAGTATGGGTCGTCGATAATGTCGGATGACACAATTGGATCGTCGGTGTAACGCAGAATGCCTTGCCAACGAGGCTCAGCAGCAGCCTTCAGGTAGGCGTCGTTTACCTCGTCTCTGGACACAGGTCGATTCACTGTCGCCACGATGTCGGTGATTGATCCACACGCGACCGGCACTCGTAGAGCGATCCCGTCCAGCTTGCCGGCCAGCTCTGGCAGCACTAGACCAATGGCCTTGGCTGCACCTGTCGAAGTTGGGATGATGTTCGTTGCCGCAGCGCGCGCCCGACGCAGATCTTTATGAGGCAAGTCCAGAATTTGTTGGTCGTTCGTATAGGCATGCACTGTAGTCATAAACGCTTGCTCGACACCGAACGCTTCATGCAGTACCGCTACAAGAGGCGCAGCACAGTTGGTCGTGCATGAAGCATTCGAAACGACTACGTGGCGACTTGGATCATACGTTGAGTCGTTGACACCCATCACGAAGGTCGCATCTTCCCCGGACGCCGGAGCCGAAATAACCACTCTCTTGGCCCCAGCTTCAATATGCTTGGCCGCTTTGTCTCTTGAAGTGAAAATGCCAGTCGACTCCACCACAACATCAACGCCAAGATCTTGCCATGGCAATTGTGCCGGGTCTCTCTCAGATAGCACCTTGAACGATTGGTTGCCAGCACGAATCGTATCGCCGTCAACCATCACGTCTCCAAAGCGCCCGTGTACTGAATCGTATTGCAAAAGGAATCCGAGAGTCGCTGCATCCGTTAGATCATTAACGGCAACAACTTCGATATTTGCGCCAGTCTGAACAACCGCCCGCAAAAAATTCCGCCCAATACGGCCGAACCCGTTGATACCCACCTTGATCGCCACTTCAGCCTCCTATGCTGCCCGGTCGTTAGTGTCGAGTCGCCGAAACATCATTGCAACAGCTCAGGACTACTCAACACGGGCAGCATACCAGTACACGTAGATAGGTAACCAGCCTGCCTTAGCCTGAATCCACCGATTGGGGGTATTGGGGTTGGGGCTGCTGGCCTGAATTGGCTTTGAGGCGTTTTTGGTGTTGGGGGTGTCTTAAAGAATGCCACGGTCAGTTGCGGTAGACGTCGATCCGGGTGTGTTGGTAGCGTTGGATTCGCTGGTGGAGCCCGAGTCGCGGGGTGATCCGATGTCACCATTGCGGTGGACGGTCAAGAGCACACGTCGTCTCGCCGAGGAGCTACGCCGGATCGGCCATCAGGTAAGCAGCCGAATCGTCGGCGACTACGCC
Organism: Acidimicrobiia bacterium; assembly: GCA_038904395.1. Lineage (GTDB taxonomy): Bacteria > Actinomycetota > Acidimicrobiia > UBA2766 > UBA2766 > JBCKKC01. The sequence continues at coordinate 4,921 of JBCKKC010000009.1, forward strand.
AACGGTGGCGTCGAGTGGCAGCCTGAAGGCTTGCCAGTACGGGTCGATGTGCATGACTTCCCTGACCCCGAGATCGGCAAGGCGATCCCTTTCGGCGTCTACGACATCCACGCGGACGAGGGCTGGGTTATCCGTCGGCGACGACCACGACACCCCAGCTTTCGCGGTCGCCACCATCGGGCGCTGGTGGGAACGGATGGGACGGCTCCGCTACCCCAACGCGACACGACTCATGATCACCGCCGACGCTGGCGGTTCAAACAGCTACCGCAGCCGTATCTTCAAGACCGAACTCGCACGCCTAGCCAACGACATCGGCCTGACGATCACGGAACCAGGTGGGGAATAACTTGACCAATCACCTGGGGAATATCGTGACCGTTCACACTTTTCGGACCCGAGCAGGAGTAGATAAGATACGCATATGACAGCGGATCTGACCAGCAGAGTCGCTTCTACCGAGACTTTGGAAGCGGCGTTTGAATGGCTGTGCGAACGCAGGGAACGGTACGGGCCGAATTCCGACGTTTGGGATCTGAGGTACTGCTGGCCCCAAGCAAGAAGCGAGATATCGCAACAGCTTAGGGATGGGACCTACCAGTTTTCGCCGGCTAAGGTCTATGTAGTAGGCAGCGAATATACTATCAGGCCTCTACCTGCAACCACTTGACGAGGCGATCGGTCGAATGCCTAAGGTCGTCTACACCCGATTCGCTAACGACTGGCTAATCAGCACAAACAACAAACATACACTTCGCAAAGCTATCAAGAATGTCCACCGCATACTTCACCAGCTAAAACTACGAATGCATCCGCAAAAAACATTTATCGGCAGGGCCACGAAAGGCTTCAACTTTCTCGGCTACCATATCAAACCCAAAAAGATACAGCTATCGATCCAAACAATAAAAAATCTGGCAGAAGGAATCAGGCGCCGGCTTTACGAGCAGACAGGACCAACAAGCCAAGATCCTGTCGGCGCCTACCTTACACGCTGGCATAACTGGACCAAGGCAGGCCTCAGAAGCACACCGCCACGCATCCTACCAGCCGACACATACGTCGCCTACTTAACCATGCACGGCTACTTCCAGACCTGACCGAACGCACAGTCAACGATACTTGCACGGCTCCTCTCACCGTCCTCGCCGGCGGGTGCCGCCCTACGGGAGGGACGTAAGCGCAGGGTCGGGGTCGGGGGGCGTCGGCGTCTTTGGAAAGGATAAGGGGCTCCGCCAGCCACAGCGTCTAGTTGTGTGGCGGTGAGTGTGGCGGGGTCTACCGGTGGGTGGATGGCGATTGTGGTTTCGGTTTGGGTGTCTTCGATAACGTTGATGGTGAGCGAGTCTGGGACTTTGATGTCTAGGCTGGCGAGAGCTGCTTTCGGGTCGGTGAGGAGTTGGGCTCGGAAGTCTGGGTCAGTCGCTGCTTTTAATTGTACGTCTTCCATGCTTGCCATGATGGAGTCCCCCTTCGATACTTGATGCTGCCACTACTATTGTAGACTCGATTTCTTCCTGACTTCTGCCTTGTAGTATGACATCCCGAGTTGGTGGAGGATGTTTCTGGCTTCGGTGGTCAATGGTGAGCGGAATGTGAAAGTCTGGCTTGTTGCAGTGTCGACGATTTTTGCATCTGTGATACTCATGAGTGTGTCTTTGATCTGGTGGATCGATTGTCCTGTTTGAGGGGCCCCTCAGACTTCGATTTCTTGTGGTGAACGGTTCTTAGGTTATGACTTGACGTTTTGCGAGTTCCTGGAAGGGGCCGGGGATGTTTACGAGTTCTTCGTAGCTGCCGGTTTGGGCGACTTCGCCGTTGACAAGGACGTAGATTCGGTCGGCGTCGATGATGGTTGATAGGCGGTGGGCGATCGCGATGCGGGTTACATTGAGGCCCGAGAGGCTGTCGGCAACGATGGCTTGTGTGCGGTTGTCGAGGGCGCTGGTGGCTTCGTCGAATAGAACGACTCGGGGTGAGCCTGCGAGCGAGCGGGCGATCAGTAGGCGTTGGCGTTGGCCTCCAGATAGTGTTCCACCGCCTTCGACGATAACGGTTTCAAGGCCCATTGGCATCGCTTTGATGTCGTCTGAGACGCCGGCGGCGCGGGCTGCTGCCCAGGCGTCGTCTCGGGTGATGCGGCGCCCGGCGGCAATGTTCTGGAAGATGGACGCGCCAAAGAGTTGTGCTTGTTGGAGGACGACGCCCATTTGGCGGCGTACGGCTTGTTTGTCGAGGCGGTCGAGTTCGAACCCGTCGTAGGTGACGGTGCCGGATTCAGGTATTTCGAAGCCCAACAGGATTCGGAATACTGATGATTTGCCTGCGCCTGACGGTCCGACGAGTGCGATGTACTCGCCTGGCGCTGCTTCGATGTTGATCCCCTTGAGAATGAGTGGACCGTCGTCGATGTAGCGGAAGGTGACATCGTGGAGGGCGACTGCGCCTTCCAAGGGCGGTGGGGTCTGTTTTGGTTCGTCGGTCTCGGCTTTAGCTGTGATAATTGGGGCTGACTGCTCTAAGGTGGGTATGGCGTCGAGCACAGTTGCTAGCGCGGTCGACAAGCCGATTGACGCTGTGAGCACTTGACCGAACGCTACGGTGTATGCCATGTAGTTTCCGACGTTAACCTCCAGACCAGACGCGACGATCACAACGACGATTATGAGAGACGCGAAACCTGTCCAAGTAGCGACGAATGTTGTCACACGTAGTTGGCGGAACATTTGTGTAATAGTGAGCCGGCGTTCTAGTGAGAAGATCCGAGCCCATTGCAGAAAACCGCGTCGGTCTGCTGCGCTTATGCGAAGCTTAGGGATGCACTTAATCAGCTCGAGAATGATGGTGTTACCGGCGCGATCTGCCTTAAGCGTGTCACGCGCCAGCTGGAAGTCTCGGGGTGTCATGGATATGACGAAAATGAGCGGGGCGGCCGCGAGAGCGATACCAACGACGCCGAGCAGCGGTCCGAGTACAAATAAGAGCACGATACTTGCGAGACCGAACAGGCCCGAGAGCATCGACGATAGAGCTGCTCCGCTGAGTGCGTGCATCGCTGAGTCGAGTGCGAGAAAGCGGGAAAGTAGGTCACCGACCTGATATCTGGTAAAGAACGACGCTGGCAGGCGCAAGAGGTGTCCCCAGAGCATCGACAGGCCTGAGGCATGAAACCGAGCTCGGAATCGCACGAACAACACTCCTTGGAGGAGTTGCGCGAACAGGATACCAATATATACGAATACGATCGCCGCTGCGATCGCTGCGAGGCGCTGAGCATCGCTCGAGGGTACGACTTCGTCGAAGATCGTCCGGGTCGCGATCGGTAACGCCAGGCCGCCTATTCCGGCGAGGAGCCCGATTAAGATCAATAGCCCCAAGTCGAAACCTGAGCCGTGTAATGCTGCCCGTGTCAGACCAAAGATAGTACGCGCTCTTACTCCGAGTGGTGTTGACAGCATGATAGCGTCGTCGCTGAGGGCCTGTGCCGTCTTGGCGTTTAGTCTCTTCGTTACCCCCGCGACCGGGTCAGCTATCTGGTAACCGCCGAGTGTACGTTTACGTATGGCCATGGGCTGTTTAGTCTCGCGAGAAAAGCCAACGAACGAGCCTACGTCGTAGCGCATCCAATCTGTTGGTAGGCGGACTGCCCTTACCCGTAGCCCTGCATTCTTTCCTATCCTCTGTGCACGCTGCCATGTATCCTCAGCGACGTCGTGTTCGATCACTTCAGCAATCGACGCGCCCATATCGCCAGCGATGATTTGCATCGCGCCCACGAGTGGATCTTCTTCATAACCGATAACCGCGCGTCGTGACGGCACGATCTCCGCTAGCTCGTGAACAACAGCGCGGTCTAAGGCACGGTCCTGACGAACTTGCGCGTCGATCTGCACCTCGCGTGCAGCATCACGAGTGTCGGCTATGGCCGCGATAGCTGACATAGCATGCCGTCCGAAGCTGGCAAGCGAGAGCGGCGCGTCGCCCGCTGCCATTACTTCCTCCGCTGTGAGCACCACCAGCCGAGCTTCGTCTGAGGTCGTTATCCAAGCGACCGGATCTAGGGGCAATAGTGCATCACCCGCGCTCACGCGTGCGTCCTCTACGCCACACAGATACACAGCTCCGGAGGTAACGCGGATCCAGACTTGGCGCTCCGTCGCCCGTGCTGTTGATTTTGGTGCCAGCACATGTTCTTCGCGACTATCGACTGGCACCAGCGGCGCGGTAACTACGGGATTACGACCATCAGCGAGTGTCGTCGCTACGGCGTGGACCCAACTAGCAACCATCTCGACATCGCCTGTGGTAGCGGAACGCAGTTGGCTAGCCAACACGTCACCACCAATCGGGCGAACTTGGGCCGGGCCGTTACCGATCGCCTCAAGGCGTAAACCTGAGCTCGGCTCGACACCAAGAAGCAACTCACCTCGTTCGCGGCTGCATACCAGCGAACGAGTACCAACCATGCCAACTTCACGCACCGCGAACACAAGAACTTCGCCGTCTTCGACAACCAGTGCCGCGTCGGCACGGTCAAGCGCGACAATCTCGTTCGCTGCCAGGTGACGGCTCTCAGACTCCGACGAGGTTTGCATATGCCCCCTTGGTCTCCATAAGCTCATCGTGTGTTCCCCGTTCAACGATCTTGCCTGAATCCAACACGATGATTTCGTCGCAATCACGGATCGTGGACAACCGGTGCGCCACTACCAGACATGTGCAACCGCGGCGGCGTACTGCCCGGTCAATCTCTAGCTCAGTGAGCGGATCGAGAGCGCTCGTTGCCTCATCCAGGATTAGGATACGAGGGTCACGTGCCAACGCCCGCGCAATTTCGAAACGCTGCCGCTGACCACCGCTGAAGTTCCGCCCACCTTCCTCGATAGGACCGTCGAACGCTAATGGACGTGACGTTATATCGTCCAAAATCGCCGAGTCGCCAGCCGCGAGAGCGAGTGCCTGATCGCTAATCGTCTCGTCCCAAAGCGTCAGATTCTCTTTGATCGTGCCCGCGAACAACGCGATATCCTGATCGACCATGCTCACATATGCAGCGAGCGTGCGGCGATCGAATGACTCGCGACGCATACCATCGATAAGGACCTCACCCGACCAGGACTCGAAAAGACCAGTAACCAACTTGGCGACAGTCGACTTACCGCTGCCGCTAGCGCCGACAAGTGCAACCCGCTGTCCCGGCTTGATATGCACGGAGAAACCCTCAATGAGAGGCGCCGCCAACGGGCTGTAACCAAACGTCACATCCCGCAATTCAAGCTCCCCCCTTATCTCGGTCGGGCCACCAGCGGGTGGATCATCAAAAATCGGATCCGGTTCTGTATTCAGAACATCATCCAGGCGTTGCACGTTCCCGCTCAAGTCCTGGAGCTGCGAGCCGAGTCCGACAAGCTGCGAAATAGGCGCAATGAACGACGTTGTCAGCACCTGAAACGCCACCAACGTACCGATCGTCAACGAACCCTGCATCACCAGATACGCACCAAGACAAAGGATCGCGACTGACGTCAAGCCGGACAGAAAGGACGGTGTTGCACTAAGCGACAAGCCAGCTATCCCAGCCCGCTGCTGCGCGTCTGTGAGATTGGCGAGCTTCGACGACCAACGCTCGAACACATCGTCTTCGACGCCGCTGGACTTAATCGTCTCAATAAGAGCGATACCTGCGTGCGAATCACTAACAAAATCTGCTTGCTCACGCTGAATACGCATCGCCATGTCTTGTCGTCTCCTCGCCACAAACCGAAGCAACGCGATGTTAAAAAGCATGGCGAGCACTGCCACAGCGGCCAAAATCGCGCTATAGACGAACATGATCACCAAATAGATCGTCGCTGTCAGCAAACCAACGATCGCCGACGCCATCCCCTGAGACAGCAACTCAGCAACCTCATCGTTGAGGCCAACACGATATGCAAGATCACCCGGCGACCGTTGAGTGAAAAACCGCATCGGTAACTTGATAAGGCGATCCACTGTCTCAGTAGACATGCGTACATTCAGTTTTGCCTGCAGGCGGACAAGCACCATGGTCTGCGCCGCCGTGAATAAAGCAGTCAACACGACCGCGACCCCCAGGACACCAAATATCGTTGAAAGCTGGTCACGTTGCCCACCAACAAGGAATGAGTCGACGAACTCGCGCAGGAACCCAGCGATCAATAGCCCTGGAAACGCGACGGCGAGACCAGCAATTGCGACATAACTAAGACCACCACCAGAGCGGCCCAGACGATTCAACACCGTACGAACAAGACTTGGACGCTTCCCCCCAACCTCGAAGTCCGGGCCCGGCTCGAACTCCAGAACAACACCGGTGAAACTCTTCTCGAACTCTTCCCATGAGATCTTGCGTGGCCCCGAGGCGGGATCACGCAAATAGATTGTGTCGCCCTTGAAACCTTCGACAACAAGGAAATGGTTGAACTCCCAGAAAATTATCGCCGGCAGATCAATCTCGTCGAGTTCGTCGATCTCAATCTTCTTCCCCCGTGCTGTCAAACCCAGTGATCTTGCCGCGCGGACGATGCTGCTGGCCTTCGAGCCGTCACGAGAAATACCGCAGAGCACTCGCAGCTCCTCAAGAGGCTTCCACCGACCGTAATACCCGAGGATCATCGCGAGTGCTGCCGCGCCGCACTCGACCGCTTCCATCTGCAAGACCGTCGGACATTTCTGTCGGCGGTCCGTAACATCGGGCTTAACCGGATCCAACCTACCTCGAGTTGATGTCATATCACCCCTACCCATCACCTGCTATGCGACTCATCACTTCAAAGCACACCCTCGATCCGCCGGCTCTCACTTAAAATCACCTTACCTGCGAGCTCCGTAGCGGCGTCAATAGCGAACGGTGGACCCTCACCTATCGTCCACTCGTAGCCGCTGGGTGTCTCATCAGACTTCGCGAGCTTGACACGCACCTCCAACACCGGCCCTGCCTGTAGCAGTGACTGCGCAAGATTCGCATCACCCAAAATGAGCTTCGCCCTAGCAAGCGTTACCGGCACCGACGACACAGACGTTACAACTCCAACGATCGATCCGTATTGCGCCGGCGCCGCGGTTACCGGCGAAATCTCAGCGGGCATACCTGGCCTAATCCCCTTACCTTCTGTATCCGGAATAAATAACAAAGCGCTCAAATCGCCGCCGACAGGTAACACCCGCACAGCAGGCGCACCCGGTTCATGCACAGCTCCCTGCTTAACAAGCAACTCCACGATCTCGCCAGCCACCGTACTCTCCAAAGTGAACTGCTTGCCTTCAGGCCCTTCAATGACAGCCAACGGATCACCAGCCTCAACCTGATCTCCTCGATTAACTAGCACGCCCAACACCCTGCCCTGAACATCCAAACCCACCTCAAAAAGGCCCTCAGACGGAATTAGAAGCCCGCGACCGGTCACGGTGTCAGGTGCCTTCGCCAAGATCAACCACGAAACTATCGCTAACACAACACCAACAAGCACACCCAAAAGCAGCCATAGCCGCGGCGACGTGACCTTAACCATCGTATCTAACTCTTCAAGGCCGACATAGCGGGCCAGAGCCGCCTCACGAAAGATCTCCGGGCCCTTAGACAGCGCACCCCCCTCGCCGTTATCAGGACCTGGTCTTGCCTCACTTACCGTTTCTGCCACGCGCCGCCCCTAACTCTTGGCTACCGCGATCTCCTCAGTCTGTTGCCCGACAACACTCATTTTTCCTCCACTGACAGCCCAAATATTATACGTAGCGGAAACCGGCTCGCCACGACCCCACACAACACCACCCGAGACCATTTCGTATTTAATGTCTTTTCCTGCATCCAAGAGTTCCTTGCACTCCGCGAAACCCGCGCAGCTCTCCCCGTCACGTACTACGTCCGGGATCAGTTTATGAAACGCCGTCGGGCGGCTACTACCCGCCGCCTGGGCAGCCAAAGCGATAATCATCATGCAATCATAACCCTGGCCCAACAACGGCGTAATCGGTACACCCGGATACTTCTTTTCGTATCTCGCAATGAATTCGCCAGTCGGCACTACCAAAGGTACTGTCCCAACGAGCCCATCGAGAATGGACGGATCCGACGGCGATACTTTTTCAGGCAGATCTGTAGCGAACGATGTGTCAGTCGCGAACGTCGGATGATCGCGCGGACCAATGCCCGCCCCGACGAGAGCTTGGTATACACCCGACGTTTCCCGGCTAGCAGGCACAACAAGGTTCGCGAACGCGTTCAAAGCCTTCAATCGTTGAGCATCAGCTCCATACGAAACGGTATCAGGAGAGAAAAAAATATCCCCCGCAACGCTGATACCTAACTCGGCAGCCGCTTCCCTGAAAGCATCCGCGAAACCAACACCATACGCGTCTAGATGGGCCAAGACCCCCACCGTCATATGGCCGGCCTTAGCTATCTGCTCAGCGAGCAGCTTCGCCTGCCCAGTATCAGACGGGACAGTCCGGAAAAAATAGCCAGTCCGCGTAAAACCTGACAGTTGCGGAGACGTAGCTGACGGCGTGCACTCGACAACATGATTCGACGTCAAACTCGGCGCGATCGCACGCGTAACCTTGCTCGTAAGCGCACCAACCACAGCCTCGATCCTGTCACCATCCAAAAGCTCTGTAACAGCGCGCTCAGCGACCTCGATATCATCCTTCGTGTTTTTCGTGATCGGCTCCGCCACCAATTCACCATTCACCCCGCCAGCCGCATTGACATCATCGACCGCCAATCGCACCGCCCTATCGATCCCCAGACCGTCACCAAGATCTGTATCAACAACCACCGCCACACGCAACTGCCGCGAAGCCTTATCAGACACCTCTGTCCCACACGACACCACAACCAGAGCCAAAACAGCAACTAACACCACCAATACACACCGCCTGGACCACAACCTTGCAACAACCATCAACCCCCTACCAAATGACCAGTGACCCCCGTGACGTTCGTCGCTTTCGATCTCATCATCCTCGACGACGCCGAACTGACGAGTGAACCATCGCGTCGCCAACAACTGGTAGTGCCCGACTTCAAAGACTCGCATCGGACGACAATCCCCGCGTACCCGGTCCGATCCACTGCCGATCTTGTCGTCACGCATACCATCTCCAACCTATAGGGACCAAATTTACCCTATACATCCCTTGGGGAATTCAGCTCCCCTCTAATCCTGAAGTATCTATTGTGCGTCTTGATTTGTCATGCTATCGCCTTGTTTGTAAACGGTCAAGCAATTCCCCATTGAATCGCCCTGGGATTAGTGGAGACTTTCGGTACGATCCTGGGAGGATAAGTAATGAATAGTCCCAGGGCGAATCGCCCTGGGTTTTGTCTTTTGCTCATGTGCCATTCCCATCACAGGCCTACACAATAATCATCAGCAAATAACCGCCAACCTTTAGCCAAAACCGAGAATCCAGCCAACGCGTAATTCCCAACCGGTGATCGGCATCTTATTGAACCTTCATATGCGTCATTTTTGACGTCTCCGAAGCCTGGATAGCTGTTTGTCATCTAGGACTAGATCATCAAACCTCCAGCCAAGGCGCAAGAGATGACGTGGCTTGTCTGAGGGGCGTATTGCTGATCACACAGTTGCGGGATGGAGGGGCTGGTTGCTAGGGGATGGCGACTTTAAGGCTACGTTGTTACTGGGTCGGGGCTATTTCGAACATTTAGAGGCTGCGGAATAGACCATCGCTGGGCTCACTACTGCACATGGAATTTAGCAGTTTTAGAGCCTCCGGGGGAAGTTACCGTAATATCACGATCGCCGTGCCGAGGCAGTTGAATGTAAAGGTTGATGCCGAAATCATCAGTGCTGAAGGAGACCTTGCTGTTATCCACGGTAACTTCCGTTACATACTTCAGATTATCCCCTCTTATCACTAGGTGCGCCTTACTCCTTAACGTCGGTCTCCTTCCCCTCTCCCGCTTCTCTGGAGGTGCTTTTTCCACACTATCAATTGTCGGCGGCGGGACTGAGACTTGCACCTGTTCGGTTGCTGTTCCACCTAGCGTCCTAACTGTTATTCCTGTAGGGCCGGGGGAAGTCAGGAAAGGGGCCCTAATCAGAATTGTGTTGTCGTCGATGACGTCGAACCGGGCCACCTGATCTGCTACTCGCACTTCGGTAGTGCTGGTTAGGTTGGTGCCCGAGATTGTCAGAGCTCGTACGGTATGCACCTCGACGGTGTCTGGTGAGATGTTCGAGATTGTGGGTGGATCTGGCGGCTCATAGGTGAAACTGCCACCGAGCGTCGTAACTTTTATTGGTCGAGGGCCAGGGTTATATGTTTCGGGAAAAGGCAGCGTGATCTTGATTGTGTTGTCGTCGATGACGTCGAACCGGGCCCGATCGGCTGCTAGTTGCACTTCGGTAGTGCTGGTTAGGTTGGTGCCCGAGATTGTCAGGCGGTAGGCAACTTGAACCTCGTTTAGTGAGATGTTCGAGATTGTGGGCGGCGGCGGCGTGTAGGTGAATTTGACGTTCGTGTTGCTTGTGCCATCGGGTGTCTCGACTATGACGCTGCCTTGTTGGGGTGGGCCTCCGGCAACAGTGGCATCTATTTGGCTGTCAGATATAACTGTGAATGATTTTGGTGTTAGGCCGCCTACAAAGACTGCGGTCGCTCCGGTGAAGCCAGAACCAGTAATAGTGACGGTCGTCTCGCCTGTCGTTGGGGCTGAATTGGGTGAGATTGCTGAAACGACGGGTGCTTGGAATTCGTAGCGGTTGGTGTCGTTGCGGAACGGAGGGCTTGTGCCCTCGGGGCCGACCACTTCAACATAGCCAGCGCCCCGCGGGGTCGGAGCGGGGATGGCTTCGATTTCGGTGTCCGATTTCGGATCGAAAGATGCAGCTGGTGCTCCAGCGAAGTTGACTCCGGTAACAGTGTCAAATCCCCGCCCGCGGATGGTGACGATGTTGCCGCCTTTTGATGGGCCTCCATGCGGATTGACGCTTATTATGACGGGGCCCGTTGAGGTACGGGATGCTGTCTTGGCTTTCGATGGGAATGCTACTGAGGCTGGATCAAGCGCTGCTGCCGCGTCAAGAGTCGAATCAGTAGCGGTTTCCTTCTCACCTTGCTCGAGGATTGGGAGTGTCGTTGAAGAGTTGACTATGCGTTGGCGAAGCACCGCTACTGATTGTTTGTCGGTTGGAGGGCCGAATTTCTCTATGGTCAAGGCGGCTGCTGCGGTCACCATGGGTGCAGCCATCGAGGTTCCACTTAGTGTTGCGTAGCTGCTGTTGGGTACTGTGGAAAGTATGTCCGTGCCAGGTGCTGCAATATCGACCTTGCGGGCGCCGAAATTCGATGTTGGGCTCAACGTGCCGTCGAGCCTTAGGTTGGCGACCCTGACGAGGTTGCCCATGGGGCTCCCGTCGGGGTTGCTGTAGGCTGCTGGATATTGAGGATTTAAGTCGATGTTGCGGTCGTCGTTGCCGGCGGATGTCACAATTAAGACCCCGGCATTATCGGCCCGCTGTATAGCCTCTAGTTCAGCTTGGTTGAAGGCTAGCGCGCCCAACGAAATGTTTATTACGCGAGCGCCATGGGCGACAGCGAAGTCAATTCCTCTGACAACATTGGCTGTTGTGCAGCCGTCTTGTACTGGTCGGCAAACTACGATAGGCATTATCTTCACTCGTGAGCTCATTCCCCCCAGAGACGCAACACCCAACGCGTTGTTGCTGTGAGCTGCGACGAGCCCGCTGACGTGTGTGCCGTGTCTCTCGTCTTGCCCGGGACGCACATTTGCGGAATTGTTTACGAAATTCCAGCCGCCTTCACTGAGTTCGGGTGTAGCAGCCGTCGAGATTGGTAGTGCTCTCTCGCGTAAGTCTGGATGATCTACATCAATGCCATCGTCGAGGACTGCCACCTTGATGGGATCGCCATCGGCACCACCCCCGGCACTAGCACCACCGCCGGCACTAGCAGCACCGCCGGCACTAGCGCATGACATCCCACGCTTGGCGAGCTTTCACGTCCGCTCCGCTGGGTTGCGGGTTTAGCCTGGATCCACCGATTGTGGGTAGCGGGGTTGGGGTCGCTGGTCTGATTGGACGTTGAAGAGCTGTTCGTGGCGGGGTGTCTTTGAAATTGCACGAAATGCTGGTGAGTAATCTGAATTTATAGTTTTTTGGGGGGTTGGAGGCATGGCTTGGCGCATGGCTGAGTATTGTGTTGTTGATGCTGTGTTATTGGCCGGGTCGGTTAGCAGTTGAGTTGGCGTAGCCTGCTGATAGCCGATATGAAGTTGTTTTGCCATGGCCATCGTTTGGGTAGGTGAAGCGTTTGTTTTCTAGCGTTTCTTGTGATTCTGCCTCCGATGTTTATGTAACGGCCCCTTATAGTTTTAGCGACTACCGTTCCTTTGATGCCGAGGCCTAGTATGGCGACCCAACGTATAAGATTGTGCGCCAGACCAGTGAATATGAGCCATGCGCTGTTCGCCCAGAAATTGCCGGATGGGCAGTGTTTCATGGCGGCGCCTTCTTTGAGGTCACGGATAGCGAGTTCAACGACGGCGTGGCGGCGATGGTCAGCTTCGAGTTCTAGGGTTTCACCTGGCCGGTTCGTGATGAATGCGTGGTAACGCCAGTCTGGCCATAGTTGGGCTTAATCACCCACAATGCGTGTACGACGAACGATGAGTCGATCATTGCCGTAGACAGTTTCGGCTACTTGGGCAATCCCGCTATCGGGATAGTCGATATCTATCCATGTGTCTTGGTTGATCATGCTGATCGCGCTTTGTACATTTCTGTTTTGTGGGATCGTGATCGAAAAAGCAATATTGTGGTGGCGGCATCTGTCGATTACTGTGTTCGAATAGAAACCTGAGTCCGCCCGGATTGTGAGCTGCCCGGACGCTCCCGCTCGGCGTACACGCCCGGCAAGTTCGTCCACGAAACGTGATGCGTTACGGCCGGTATGGGCTGCTCCTTTACGCATCCAAGCATGCAAAATTTCGCCGGTGTCGGCCCGTGTCGCGAGGAGGGGATGGTAACCCAATTTTTTGGTGTATCCATAACTGGCACCCGCTTTGGTATCACCGTGGACTTCGCAGATTGTGGAATCTAGATCTATCGTCATCGGTAGATCGCCTGGGCCAGCGCCGGCAGTCCACGCTCGCGTTAAAACAGTTTCTGTCATCTTGTCGAGTTGACGTACATGGCCGATTGTGAATGCCCGCAGGAACGTTCCCAATGTTGAGGGTGCCATCACGTTATGGCCAAGAATTTTCTGGGTCGAACCAGCACGTAACATGTCAGCATCGTCGATGCAATCGCCGCCTGCCACAATGGAATGGATCACAGTGTGTGCTTTGCGGCCAGGGTTAGCGCCACCAACACGGCCCACCCATTTTTACGGTCTCGTTGATGACTGACTCGATCTGGAGGCTCTCCGCCAGCATGGCCGGTAGCATCAAGCCAGCATTAGCTACAGCCTTCTCATCATCAAATGTCACGTCAAAACGGCTCAGTTTGTGAGATATAATCTGCATCGAAAAAGTGTCCTCCTGGACAGTGGATCGACAGTCTTTTCAACCGTCATTATCCCTGACCAGGAGGCATTATTCCAAAACCCTCTCCCACTAACTCAAAACCAAATCGGTGGATCCAGGCTTAGGACTGCTGGTTAACTGGCCGCCGGCGCCGTGCCCGCCAGGTCAGCAGGAAGCCGCCAACTATGAGCCCAAGGCCCAAGAGTCCAAGGCCGATGGCGTCAGAACCGGTGAAAGGCAATGCGCTTTGGGCCACCACTGGCACTGTTGTGACGGTCGACCCGGCAGAATCGCCCAGTGTTGTCGGTAGAGAACTTGCCAAGTTGACAGTTCCGGAATCAGTTGACGATACCGGTTGAGAACTAGCCAAGTTCACAGTGCCGGAGTCAGTTGCGGGAGGGCCTTGGCTGGGAGGCGTGATGGTCCCTCCACCTCCGGGAGTCACGTAAGGTCCGCTGTCCTTGGGGGTGACGGGGGTGTCCCCGGTTTGGGCCAATGCAGCCAATGGCAGGCACAAGCCCAGTATTGCTATAAATGCGACGCAGACGACTCGCCACATTTGCTTTGTCGGCCGAGGGCCACTCGAGCCCACTGATATTGATTGCTGTGTCATGTTGTTCCCTCTGTTCGGAGGTTTCCTCGTTCAGCAGGAGAAGGAGACCAGGCCTCGGCGAAGCCGAGAGCCCTGTTCTCCTATACTCGCTGCTCCGAGGATTACTCCTCGTTTCTCGTCTAGCGAACTAGACGGTGACGCTTCGAAAGTCGACAAGGGCAATCGAAGTCTCCCCTCGGCAATGTTGACGACCGGCCATTTCCGCAAATCCGTTTCGTGCATACCCCTTAACTTGTCTGCAATATGCGGTTCGAGAGGGCAAGGCTGAGGAAGCACCCTACCGTCGGTCTCATGCTCTACCGTCAACGTAGTTACCGGCCTTGCCTCCTTTTCCGTAACTAAGCCTGGTCAACCGGAGCTTCTGCAAGCTCCGCCCTTCAGGGCGGGGTGGTTGACAATGCGTGGTGCTCAACTTAACTCTCCATTGTCTGAAACAAGTGCGTATGTCAAGAACACTTAACTTCAATGTAACTACGCATTATGACACGTCCTTAACATTCGCACAACCACTGAGGTCAGATTTGCAAGCGCATTCGGATGTGCTGACCAACCCGGATACGAACGGCCGAAAATTACCTACCAGGCGATCTCATGCTTGGCGACGTCGTTCCATGAGTCCTTGCCGAAAGTCCACTTGATGGGAGGGATCCGTGATGAAGAGTCGACACGCAAAACACCCGACTTTGGCAAGACAAAGTCAACCGTAATCGTCTTGGTTTCGCCACGAGCAATCTGGAACCACGCAGAGCTCTGATAGGAATTGCCCACAGGACCTGCGCTGACTGGCTTGAGTTGGGGATCCATCTTTATGTCCCTCACCCAAGTGGGGAAGTTGACCGAGAAAATACCAAGGTAGACACCCTCCCCGACCCCGCTGTCTTTGTGAGGCCCTATGACATATGAGGGTTCACCCACTGGGGCCCGATTGTGAATAGTCACCTTCAGCCTTCCCGATGCATCCTTGGCCAACTTAGTGATATCGAGCTGGGCCTTGACATCTTGGAAGTAGTCGAGCTTGTTACCAGCCCTGTTCAACAGTGAGACGCTCAACGAATTGGACTTGACTTCTCCGGAAACCCCACCGGCACGCCACGCTGCCTCTTGCTCAGAGTCGCTAGACCACGCCAGAATATGACGGCCTTGGGCAGCTGACACAAGAGCCATGCACATGCGCGATGGATTCCACTTGCCACTATTGACGGCATTCAGTGTGGCGTGGGCGATCGCCCCCAAGTCGTCTCGCCGCTCCTCCCGGTGACGCTTGCCTTGAGGCCGCAAATACTGTTCATGCAAAACGTAATCGAGCACCCTCGACGCAGACATTTCGCCGTGTCTAAAGTGCACCGGGCCGGTCACCCGCAATACTGCACGCAACGCTTGGGGATCCATGACGAGCACACCGTCAACTTGCTGTCCGCTTTTAGCTGCCCACATCTGGGCCGCCAAGTTGGCCGTAGTCGGAAAGTTCGGCACTGTTGCTAAGTTGCGATATTCCGAGGCGGGCGTCAACCATCCCCACAGGGAATTCAACTCTTGGGACAAGGGCGGAGCGTTCGTTGTTGGATTTAGCTCTTCAACAGGTTGCATATCACCAAGGATCACCTCGCCGTTGTTGGCTTGGAGCAGCCCCGCACTCAACAACATGCCGGATCCGGCACGCATTTCCGCATTGTTGGCCGCAAATACCACGTATTGACTGGGCCCTTGAAGGAAATGAGCCATCCCGTTAGCAACGGTCACGGTGTTGACGAGGTCTTCTGCGGCGGCACTAATTCGGGACTGCATGTGGTCACGGAGCGAAGCGACTGGGCTAACCAACGCCTCATTAGGTCCCAAGTCAATCGCCTTGATCTTGTCGCTCGTCTGCAACGCAAGCGTGCCGAACTCACGCAAAACGGCCGGGCGATCAGACGGCGTGTGCCACTCGTGCTCAAACATGTTCTGTGCAGACTCAGCCGCACCCGCAGACCACGTTGAAATTTGCTGTCCCGCCGAAAGCATGCCCTCTATCGCTCGCAGCTGACGCCCGAGCACCGGAGCAATCCTCAAAGGCGCCAGCCAGACGCCTCGCAAAATTGAACGGGCTGTGCCAAAATCGTGGCCAGCTGCACGCAAATCAGTAATCAACGGCCCGTCAAGATCTACTAAAGGCGCGGTGCGTGCTTGGATGTCAGATATCGTTTTTTGCCCTGAAGCTGCATAGCCCTGCGCTCTGTATAGCTGCACACCTGCACCAACTATCCAGACTGCCACAGCAGCAAGAAGAGAAAGTACAACCAGTCTTGACCAGCGCCTTTTCTTGCCGGCAATCGACACCCCGCGCCAAGACACGAATGCCATGGATTGTTTTATGCGGCTTGCACTTGAACCTTGATCTAAGCCAGACCGTTCTTGAACACTAGGCTGAGACACGATCCGTGATCTCCTCACCTAGGTTTGGCTGCGCTGAACCTGTGACTTCTCCCTTGGACGACACCTGTCGAGTGATGAACACAGGGGTTGAAGAAATCAAAAGTCCAGAGGCAGGCCAGTCCAGAGTTCGACCCTCGCTGCTCGTCACAACAACATTCGGAGGAGCTGAGCCCAACACATGCTTGTCACCGCTTCCACTCCACACGACTAGCGTCTCGAATGAATCGCCCCTGAGCGATACCCCCTTCAAACCGGACTCTGCACCGAGCGGCCCCACTTTGACGTCAGCCCCAGACGTCGCTTGCGCCAACTGCCGGTACACGCCAGCTGCGGCACGCGGCTTCCCATTCTCTAACCACAAGCCACGCCAAATCTCATCTTGGTTATCAGTGCCGGGCGTATATGCAGCAGGTAAGTAGACAAGGCGTCGAATTCCGCTCGACAAGGCCGTGGCATAGAGTTTGGCGGTTTCGGTCGCTGCTGCGACCTCTTCATAGTCTTGCCCTGGCCACGCCACGCCCATTTCCCAAGCTTCAATTGTGTGGCCAACCGGCAAACGCTGGTGCAAGTAGTCCATCACGGTAGGCAACAAGTCCCAGCCCTCGTAGTAATGCAGTTGATACACATCATATTGATTCGCTAGCTCTATAGTTGCCGTCGAGAATTCTACTGCCCGGATCGCTGAGGCACCACCTAACACAGCGCGCAGCTCGTCAACAGACTGAACATCGGGGAATACAAACTTGCTACGAGCAAACCGACGTGAATAATAGTCGCGATAAAACTCAAGTGCCTGAATATCTTTACCCTGTCCAAGCAAGTCATCGGCAATAATGACCCCGTAAGCAATGCTGGACAATCCGCTGTCCGCCAACTGGACCCGAGCGCCACTGGAATTGACTGCTTGCAGGGCGTTAGACATTAGGAGCTTATAGTCCGAAACTGAATCGGCCCAGAAATTCTTTGCATTCGGTTCGTTTTCAATGGCAAATTTCGTGACGCCGCGAGATGCATATCTTTGTATGACAGTAGATACGAACTCCCGGTAGTACGCCAAGTCATCGGGCATCCGAGATGAGGTCTTCGCCTTGTTGCGACCCTGTTTGGGAGCTGCGCTGGTTCCGGTAAGCCAGCACGATCCGACACGGATCTTGAGCATGGGCTCGTATCCCATACGTCTACTTGACGCAACAAAGTTGTCGATGGTGGTGAAATCGCGTTTGCCCCTGGTGGGCTCGACAGTGCACCATTCAAACTCGAAAAAAGTGGCTCCACCAGCAACTTTTGTGACTTGGTCAAGCACATCTTTTTGTTGCCAGTTCCATTTCAAACCAAGCAGGTTTGGCTGAGCCTTGATTTGAGCGCCTGTCCACAAGGTATCCGCTCCCAATTGACTATTTCCTTGCGCCTCGGGAGTGCATCCAGCCAGAGGCAGAATTACAAGGGCAAGACACAGGCTTAAGATCCGAAGTTTCACGGCGTCCGCCTTTGATTAGCTAGATGAGTAGTTCCAAGGGATGTCACCACGATCGTCATTGCGAGCCCTGGGCTCTGGCAGGGCGTGACAATCCAGGCTTTGCTGTGTTGCGATGCGAAGCGAGTAATTCAAAAGGGATCAAACCTTAGGGTGGTTCTGCGGCTACGCCACAGGCTCTGGATTGCCACGTCGCCCCAGAGCTGGCTCCTCGCAATGACGGTCACGAGAGTCCGCCAGCACAGGCCACAATTAGCTCAGACCTCTTGGAACTAATCATCTAGTGCTCACTTGGTAGTAGATGTCCTCAATTCGATCGATCACATCGGGCCAGCGGAAGTCTTTTTGAACCATTTCTTGGCCTGCCCCTGCCTTTATCTTTGATCTTGGGTCAGTGATCCCGGCTGCAATGGCACCCGAGAGCGAAGATCGGTCACCGGTGCGAAATAGTCGACCATATTCGTGATCACGGCCAAGAATTTCGATATGACAATCAATGTCGCTCGCTAAAACCGGAGTTCCGTAAGAGAGTGCTTCGAGCAGAGTAATCGGCAAGCCCTCTAGACGGGACGGCAAGACGAACAAACGAGCATTCGAATACAGTTCGTCAAGCAGCTCACCCCCGACGTATCCAGTGAAAATCACTCGCTCGTCGGCACGGGCCAATTCCCGCAGACTCAGTTCATAGTCGTCAGCGAATTGGGAACCCCCGGCCACCACGAGCCGAAATTCGGTGGGGACTTTGGAAAACGCCTCCAACAACAGATGCGGTGCCTTTTCTGGCACAAATCGGCCCACAAAGAGCAGGTATTTATCTTGTTCGAGTCCGAACGCTTCCTCGATCAAATGCGCTGGTCGGGCGTGGGCAGTCGGCACACCGTTGGGGACATACGCAACTGGCTGACCCGGGAACTTGGTCTTGTAGTGATCAGCCAGGCTGCGGGACACACATATCGTCCTGTTTGGAAAAACTCCTGAGGTCCATTCGCCAAGGCGCAACATCTGACTGGCCGGCCATGACCATTTGTCGCGCTGCCAATCCAATCCATGAACACTGACGATCGATGCAGTGCCGCGACGCACCCTAGGCAACAGCGAAAACACTGACGGCCCGAGCGCGTGAAAATGGACAATGTCGGCTCCCGACACCGTGGCATCCCACGTCGCAGCGGCTGAGTGGGTCAATGCGTCGAGGTGCTTGGTGGCTAGGCTCCCTCCCATCTTGATCCGCATGCCCCGATATCGAGTCAGCGTTCTGGACTTACTCGAGCCACCGGACCCGCCGGAGCCATCGGAGCCATCGCCATTTCCGTTGTTTACAACAACCGGGCCTGCGTCCACATATGACTGACGGCAATGCACGATCACTTCATGTCCACGTTCAGCCAGGCCGGCCCCGATCTCTTCCACATGCCTTTCAACTCCGCCAAAGGTCGCTGGCAACCCCTTCGTGCCGACCATCACGATCTTGAGTTTCCTGTGTCTGGTCAAAGTTCACCCGTCCTGACACTGTCGAAATTGCTCTCAGACCGTCTAAGTACACCTCTGGCACCATCGTAAAGCGCGGTAACCTGGCGAAGGTGTTGGTCTAGAGCAAAATCGCTTTCCGCCTTCTTGCGAGCATTTTGCCCCAAACGACCTGCAGCCACCGGGTCACTCACCAGAGATCGCAATGCCTTTGAGAGGGCTTGCTCGTCTCCTGCCTGATATAGCAGTCCTGTAACGCCATCATCGACAAGCTCTGGCATCCCGCCCAGGTTTGACGCCACTACTGGTGTGCCAACGGCAAACGCCTCCAACACCGTCATCGGGCAATTTTCGTACCACTCTGAAGGAACAACCACGGCAAGGGCGCTGGCCATGGCATCGGTCACACGGGCCTTGTCGACACTGCCTGCAAAATGGATATTTGAACTGTCCAGATCACCAGCTAAGGAGCGCAACTGCGCTTCCTGGGGACCGGACCCGTAAATAGTCAACGTCATAGGACCGGCCGAGCCACCAGCAGGCGCTTTACTATTGGCGCTTGCTGTTGCACGAATCAGCGTGGCGACACCTTTCTCATCCGATAGGCGACCAACGTAAATAATCCCTGAACCACCTGACGACGGTTCGACAGCAGCGGTATCGGCGAAATTGTGAATCACCTGCAGCTTGTTTGGATCAATCCCAACCCGCAGCATCCTTTCTGCCAAAAAATGACTAGGCGAGATGAAGACGTCGACGTGGCGACTGTAAAGGCCTAACCATTGATGCAGATACGCCTCAATCGAGTTAAGTGCACTGGGCAATAGAGCATCACGCGTGCACTTGCGCAATGTCGCCTCGTACCATTTGCCGGATCCACACGCTTCGCAGATTCCGCCGCTGTTTAGAAATCGGTAAGCAGGACACGCAAGTTTGTAGTCGTGAAGCGTCATGACCACACCCACACCTCTACGATCAGCTGCAGCAAGCACCGAGGGAGACAGCTGGTGATAGATGTTGTGTAGGTGCACTACATCTGGCTCAAAATCGTCCATGACTTGCCGTAAGAGACGCCTCGCACCCGTCGAGTAGAGCAAGCGTCCAGCCATTTGAGCGCGTCGCCAGGAACTATCGGGTGGATCATCAAAATTTGCTTCCGGCATGAACAGAGGGCCATATGTATAGGACGGGTCAGCGCTAGAGCGCATGCCCCAGTACTCAACGCTGTGCCCGTCGTCCGAGAGCGCCTGGCCGAGGTCCAACATGTAGGCCTCCGCTCCGCCCTTGCGGTATAGAAACTTGTTCACCTGCAAAATCCGCATAATTCCCTTAACCTCTCTGACTTAACCTGCGCTCGGTCAAGTCAACCAAAACGTTACTATTCACGTCCCACACCCCGTCATTGCGAGCGAAGCGAAGCAACCTAGTCCGCGACCTGCGTTTCCGTGATGGGAGTCACGGACTAGGTTGCTTCGTCGCCTCAGAGCAGGCTCCTCGCAATGACGGGAAAGGCCTGCGCTCGGTCAAGTCAACCAAAACAGTTTCATTAGAGTGGGAGACACCGACAGGCGACGGATCCTGCTTCGGCCTAGTCAGTGCCAGCGCCGCAAAAGTCCAGAAGTACCATTGCAAGGCAGGCTGGCTAATCATGTTCGAAGTAAGACTCATGATTACATACGCTGCGCATGTAGCCGCGAAACCGACACGCATCGCTCTACGAAGCTTTGCTATGTCACCAGACCCCTCCCTAAAGGAAGGGGTATCCATCGGGGTGACCTTGTCCGTGGGGGCGAACGCGGCCCCGTTTTGCGAGAGATCTAAAGCCCCTGCCAAACCAGAATCAACGCCCCGGCCCTGAAGGACCGGGGGCTTCTTTCCTTGGCTATTCACCGACTCACGGGTAAGGGCCCGAGTCTCTCGAAGAAATATGTTGTCTCGCTTGGCTTCCTGCAAAGCTCGCAGCGTGAAACGCCCCAGCCACCAGGCAAAGAGGGCCACACCCAGGACTCCAGTTTCCACCAACAGCCGCACAAAGTCGTTGTGGGCCTGCTTTCCGTCGGCTGTCGCTCCCTGGTAAAAGTCAAGGCCTCTTCCCCAAATGGGCGATTCCTTCAGGGCTGGCAAGACTTCTTGCCAGTGCTCAAGGCGCCAGTCGAACGAGTTGGTAGCCGTTCCAACCGGACTTTCTTGGGATGAAAGATCACTAAAGCGCTCGCTGACGCTGGGAAATAGAAACAAGACCCCGGCGAGGGCGACAGGTAAGAGGAACAAAATTGATTTGTAGCGCAGCCAACCCATTACGAGCAGAGCCACGCCAAGGCCTATCCAGGCAGTGCGAGTGAAGGTGACTATCAAGCAGAAGCCCGTGACCCCAGTCAAGGCCATGGCGAAGGCACGCCATCGGCGCAGCGAAACGCCCACAGCGATAATCACCGGACACACGAACACTAAATATATGGAGAACGGATTGGGATGCAAAAACGTACCTTTGACGCGCAGGAATTCGCCGTGCTTGATCAGGAACCCCTGGGCCGTCACGAACTGCCAAAGTCCCATCAATAGGGGAAGAACCGCAGACAGCGCTATCGCCAACGCCAGGTTCCGAAAGGCACGATCATCGCTGGCGAAGTGGGCAACCAACAGGTAGACGACGGGCAGACTGGCAAAGCGGAGCCAATCACCAGCCCCACCACTGAAGTCTGGTGTTTCCAGAAGCCCCACGGCACAAACACCAAGGAACGCCAGGAACGGAAATATTGGGCTATCCACCCGCGGGATCTGCCTGATCATGACAAGGTAAAGAATGCCGGCGACAACAATGGCTAACGCCAAAATTGCAGCGCTATTGAGCGGTCCAACACGCTTTGTTGCGACCAGATCCAGGCTGGCTCTGGTCGCCAGCAACAGACACAACCCTGCTTGCATATTGCGAAGCAGCAGGAACGTGAAGCCCAGAGCCGCCAACAGCCCAAAGACTGCGCTTAGGAGAGCGGGGGGTGCCGATGGAGATGCGGCTACGCCCACAATAAGAGCGCAGCCGACACCTCCTGCGACAACAACAGCTTGGCGCCAGTCGTCAAGGAGCCATGCTACGGGACGTGTCGGAGAATTCAGCACAAGGATCACCCGATGGTGCCTTCAGTTGGGATACTCCTTTGTTGAGCTAGGGGGGGAAGACGACAGGGCTCGGCGTAGCTGAGCAGGTACCCTGTTCCGCGTTGTATGAGGGTGCAGTAACGGTAGTTGATACCTTGTATGACATTTTTCCTTCGGGATGACCCAGGTGTCCCTGGTTGTATGTTGAATGAGCCTGTGGCTCTAACTGCGACTCGTCCTATGTAGGTTCCAGCTTTTTTGCCTTTGGGAACGACAGCTTTGACGAGGTCGCCTGTTTGGAAACCATTAATAGTTTTGGTTCTAGTTAGATATCCACGTGGGAAACCATATTTGGTTACATGGCTGCGCTGGTAGGTGCCGCGGCCGGTAGCCATTGCTGTGAGGGTCGGCATTTGCCAGTTTTGTATGTTGTGGACTTCTCCGACGCAGGCAGCATCGAGTGCATGCGTTTTGGGGAGACCGAGTCGTGTCCTGTTGTATTTTGTGCGGCCACCAGACGAGCAAGACACTACGTTTCCGAGATTTTCGAGTCTGGTTTTGAGTGCCCAACGTGTCGCGTTGACAGCAGCAGCGTCCTTGAGTGGCGTTTTGAGCTGCTTTTTGATTCTTGCCAGACGGGTAGGGTCTTTCGCTAGGAACTGTTCTATTGTCTGGCTGTTTTTCTTCTGGTTACACTCGTGGCAGGCGAGAGTGAGGTTGCTAACACGGTTGGTGCCGCCGGATGATTCCGGGATGACATGATCAATCTCAAGTGAGATATCTGCTTTGTCGCAGTATGCGCAGCGGCGGTCCCATTTTTCTAACAGATATTCCCTGACTTCGTATCCGAACAGTGTGCCCTGTTGATACTCGACACTGCTGATCTTGGGGTTTTGCATTGCTTGCATGTCGAAACGGACCAGCTCTAACCCAATACTGACGATTGGGCACCAGCGGGCTAACCGCTTGATCCAGCCGATCGTGTTGTCCAGTCTCGAATTTAATGACGGTGGCAGCCATCCTTTAAGGCGACGCCGATTATCGAATCGGGGTTTCCGGTAACGCAGATTGGCGCTGCGTCTCCGTCGCCTATATGCAGCCCGCTGGCCCATACGTTTGTGAACCAGATCGCCTTTATGTGCGATTTCGAGCAGGAATACGACGGTCTGGATTTCTTCTTCTGGTGGGTCTCCTTGTTTGGCGACTACTGCTATGCCAGTGGTTTTGGAACCCGGATCGATCTTGACCTCGACGGGTTGCACGACACTGTCGTTGATTGTGCGATCCTTTAGACGGATCACGAACGGTGTACGCGACACGACAACAGCACACTTACGCGAAAGTAGTTGACGTGCCCTGGATGGATGGCATGGCATCAAAGGATGCCCGTTCTTGTCTAGGACAAATACCCTAGATTGTTGTGTGGGAGTTACCTCCCAATCTCGTTGCCCCGAAAGGCAGCGGTGACGCCCCAATGCCGGATTGGCGACAGTTGGGATCTCCCCTCGACAATGTTGCAGCCCGGCCGTCACTTCCAGATTTCCTGGAGTGTCCTGTGTCCCGTTTCGTGCCTGACCCGGCTTGTCTACTGACACAGGTTCGAGAGGGCAGGGCTGAGGAAGCACCCTACCGTCGGTCTTTGGCTCCAACTGCAACGTAGCCAACTAGTTCCAACCTACCTTTCCTATTGGCTTAGTCTGGTCAACACGAACCCTGAGACCCCCCTAGAGGGATCCATCAAGCTCCGCCTTTCAGGGCGGGGTCATTGACCCATATAACGACCAGATCTGTACACGTTCATTGCCCTGCTCGGTGACGTAAAGCTGACCGCTAGGGGTCAGATCCATGCCTTGGGGCTGATTTAACTTGCCGAGCCCCTGACCGCGTCCTCCGAAAGCCATGACAAAGGTGCCGTCGTTCCGCCACACTTTTATCTTGTGCGCAGGTACGTCGGCTACAAAAACATACTCGCTATCGGACTCGACATCAAAAGGCCCCTGTAATTGATTGTCCGCCAGCCCCTTGCCGCCAAGCGTGCCGGCGTAGACACCGGTGTTGCTGAAATGTTGCACATTTGCACGGACAGCATCACTCACCCAGATGGTTCCGTCGTTGGCAATGTTGATTCCTTTGGGGAACTTGAACTGGCCAGTACCCGTTCCGTCGCTACCAAAGGCGAGCAATGGCGCTCCGAATTCGTTGAGAATCTGGACTCGCTTATTGTTCGTGTCGGCAACATAGATTCGGCCATCGGGACCAATGTCGACGCCGTGTGGATTCTTGAAGAGGCCAGGGGTCTTACCAAAACCACCCACCGCCCACTTGAATGTGCCGTTGTTGTCATACTTCTTAATTTGATGATTGTCGGTATCAGCGATAACCACATCACCATTTCTCGGATCGGTAGCATTAAGCCTGGTGTAGTTGAACTTGTAGTCGCCACGCCCTCTGCTTCCCCACACCGCCAAGGGATTCCCGTCAGGCGACAGCTTCTGCATGCGCCAGTTGTAGGTGTCGGAGACAAACATATTGCCGTCGGCATCGACTGCTACGCCCCTGGGCCCATTGAACCCGCCAACAGGCGGCGGCTCAGCCGGACTTGGCACTTGTGTCAAATACGTGCCCGTGGGGGAGAATTTCTGCGTTCTAAAATTGGGCATGTCACCGACCCAGAGATTTCCGTCACCATCGACAGTCGCCTCACGGCCCCCATCGGAAAATTGGCCCGGCCCGGTCCCGAGGCTGCCCCAGCGAAGCAGGAAGTTGCCGGCGAGGTCGAACTTGTTGATGCGGTTACCTGCGGCATCGACGACGTAGACCCACCCATTAACTTTGTCGATGGCCAAGCCGCGCATATCGCCAACAAATTGCCCATTGGCAGCGCCCTTCGTACCCCACTTGTAGAGAAAGTGGCCCGCAGAATCAAAGACTTGAATCCGGTAATTCTTACTGTCGGCAACGAAGAGTCGATCCGCTGCGTCAAAGGCCGCCCCGTGGGGCTGCTTGAATTGGCCATCGCCAGTGCCGGTGCCTCCGAAATGAAAAAGTTCAGCTCCGCTCGGATCATGAGCAGAAATCACGTTGTCCCAAGTGTCGATGACGAATGCCCGGTGATCAGTGGCAACAGCGACCCGTGATGGGTAGCGGAACTTGCCTATGCCGGTACCAGCGCTACCGAATGTCAACAAGAAGTTGCCATTCTCGTCGTATCTATCGATATTGCGTTGATCCGTGTCGGCCATGTAAACATCGCCGTTACCTGGGTCAACCCCCAGACCGTAGGGTGATTGGTGTTGCTCGGGCGCATTGCCCTCATTGGCAATGAATACCCCGGCCAACGAACCATCTTTGTTGTAGCGAAGGACCCGATAGTTCCAATAGTCGCCAACGAGCACACTGCCATCGAGCATGGTGGCAGCACCCCACCCATAGAGTCCGGCGTGCCCAGAAAATCCGACGGTTTTGACAGGTGTTGGTGTCAACGTTTGCGCCTGAGCGCTCCCGATTGGCCCAACTAAGGTAGCGACAGCGGTGACGAAGGCCCCCACCAGTAACAGAATTCGCCGCATTCCGGCCCTCCCAATTGGTGTGTGGTCGTGCATTGATGGATTGGCTTTAAAGGGCCCGTCGGCCCTTTGGCCGAGCAATCTTTAGATCGCGCCGAAGCCTACCAATTAAGGCGCAGTTAACGAAGGACCAAGCAAACCTCTGACCAGCGGATCAGGGACAAAAGATTCCATTTCCAAACGAATAGCAGCCGGCCGGCTTGCCGATGTAAAGCCCATTGCCATCAAGGGCAACGTAGATACGGCCATCCGGACCGACATCGAGAGCGAAGGGTAATCCAGCACCACTTCGATAGTAAGGATCTGAAAGGTCACGCCAAGTGGCTCCTCGATCATCGGAGCGCCACAGCCTACCCCGGTCAAGAGAACTAACGAGGCTGGTTGCATATAGCGCCCCGGCATCATCAAAGGTCAACGGGCCGGGATCTGTCACGCTGAGTGTCGCTGGCGTCAACGTTCCGGTATCGACAGAGCCGCTGAGGCTATTGGGTAATCGGTACAATCCGTCCTTGTTTGAAACGTATAGCGTGGAGCGTTCGGTCGGATCCAAAGCCAGATAGCCCGTGTGCCAAGCCGCCGATGGACGAGACCAAATTTTTATCCAACTCTGGCCGCTATCACCAGAGCGCCACACACCAGACGCCAGGTCATACAAGAACACGTTCGTGGAACCAGGCAACCAGGCAAATGACGCTGCCTTGGCGTTCTGAACGCCAGACATGGCAGTCGCACTTACCCTCGACCACGCCCCATTCGCCTTGCGCCAGAGGCCACTGCCCTCGACTGCGGCCAGGATGACCGGCTGGCCCCCAACTCGATTCACACTTACCGCGAGCGGCCGTTTGCCACCAGCAACCACAGCCAGGTCCTCACTAACCCATGAACCTGCGCCACCAGCATCAACATTTGAATAGATCTCGCCCATGATGTTCTCGTCACGGTCACCAACACCAACATATGCCACCGACGGCGTGCGTGAAGTGTCGAGGGCAAGACCATAGGCAGCGTTTGCGCTTGGCTTGTTTTGTCTGAAGTGAGCGCCACCATCATTGGAATAAGTGAATACCCAGTCGATGGTTGCCGTGTACAGTCTGCCGGGAACGTTGGGATCTGCCATTACCTTGCGATTGATCGTTACGCCCATCCCTCGCACCGTGGGGCTCCAGTTGCTGCCACCGTCAGTAGATCGCCACACGCCAGAGCGACCAGCAACGTAGATGTTCTGCCTGTTTACCGGATCAATCTTGATCTGAGCGGATGTGTAGGTGCCACGTCCCAGCATCAACCCAGGTTGATCTTGCGACAGCCACCAAACATCTCCAGTGCCGGCAACTTGATAACTGATCTTGGCAGGATCCACCGTAATCGGCTGCCATGTCACACCGCCGTCGCCGGATCGCATCACAGACTCAAACATGTTGTTGGCGCCCTTGTCGGGCTTGTCTGCACCGACAAATATTGTGCTCGTACCACCTGTCACGTAACCGTCAATCGAAGTCCATGCCGGACCGTCGGTCTTAATGGAACCCACTCCCAACTGCTGCCAGGACTGGCCGCCATCAAGTGACTTGTGGACGCCTAGCGATCCAGAAGCTGAATATAGAGCGCCGCCAATAATTGCCGGTTCCTCTGATGTTGCGGGGGAATTGGCTAGCTGTGTGAACGAACCGGCGCCTCGGGCTGAAGTAGTCTTCCAGATCTTGTCACCATACGTGGCGGCGTAGACAACGTCTGGATGGGCGGGATCGATAATTAACCCCCGAATATATTTGCCCGCCATTCCCAGGGTTGACCAGCTATTACCCCCGTCTGTCGAGCGCATTACACCCTGGTTGTAGGTGCCAACGTAGATGACACCGTTTGTTTCATCTAGAGCGATAAGGTCGCCAGTCGAACGAGGATGGGGAGCGGGCACGGGCTCATTAAAGTTATTGCCGCCAGAGAATTGGGGCACAGCAGAGAGCCGTCGCCAGCTGTCACCGCTATCGGTGGACACAAATAGACCCCCACCGGAGCCCTTCGATCCGGACGCTGCGTAGACCGTCCTGGGAGTCTTTCTTGAGTAGGCAAGAGACGCAATCTTGAGCTGACCACTAGTCCAAAAGCCAGTATTTGAGGCAATGAACTGATCGCCACCATTCGTCGACTTGTGCACTCCACTGACATCGGCGCCCGATAGCACGGTTCCGGAATTGTCCGGCGCAACTGCGATAACGTTTTGGAAGCCAGCCCCATCAAGGCCACTCGCCCCAAAGGTATAGTCCGGTGGTGGGGGTGGCGGCACAGTCACAGTGGCGGCTGTTGAATACTGGGACACATTCCCAGCCTGGTCTTTCGCCCTCACTTGATACGAATACGTGGTGTTGTAACTCACACTTGAGTCAGTGAACGACGTGCCCTGGGCAGCTTCACCAATCTTTACAGTGTTACGCGTGATCTCGTAGAGAGCCACTGCCACGTTGTCACTACTCGCCTGCCAGTTGAGCTGAACCTGCGGAGATTGGTTCTGGGCATTTGCGGCTGATAGCCCCGACGGCACGCTCGGAGCGCTAACGTCACCCGTCACGGCAAAATCAACAGAGATCATGCGAGCGTTACCAGTCGGGTCAGTGGCACGAACTTGCCAAGAGTAGCCTCCCGGAGATACCGGTGGAACTGCCGGTCCCCAGGTATATGACCACAGCGTATCAGATACGCCTGCGCTCATCTGGGTTGACAACCAAGCTTGCTGCGAAGCCCACGTACCATTGGCTTGCAGCCACTGTCCGTTATCTAGACGAGTCAGAGAAACCTGTACTTGGTCAACCGATGTGTCGTCGCTAGCCGAACCTTTTGCGGTTAGTTGACTGGGCAACTCAAACGATTGCGAAGCTGTCGGCGAGGCTACAGACACATTGGGCGGCGTCACATCGGGCGCCTTCACAAAAGTTGTAACGGCCGCCGACCAATCGGAATGGTTGTTAGCAGCATCTAGGGCTCGGACACGATACGTGTATGCGGTGTCATAGTGAATCGCGGAGTCGGTATAACTCAGGCCGGTTGTGGATGCGATCGTGACGGAATTGCGCTGCAGTTCGTAGCCGACAACAGATACGTTATCTGTTGTCGGAGCCCAGCTAAGCGAGATACGTGCCGGGCCATCACGCGGAATTGCCGTCAAACCAGTTGGAGCCGTCGGTGCTGTCGTATCAGCAATAACAGAAAAGTTTTGGACCGGTTTATCAAGGTCCTTGTTGCCCGATGAATCAAAGGCCTGCATAGTGGCGGCGTAACTGCCAGCAGCACGAGGGGTCCAATTGAACTGCCAAGAAGTTTGAGGCATGTTCGGTGCCGATAGCGTTGAAGTGAACCACTTTATTGTGTCGCCCCACGACACTCCGTCGACTTGCTGCCACTTTTGCGACCCGCGATCCTTGATAGCAACCTTTACTGCACTGACGGCAACATTGTCGGTCGCCGAACCACGCATGTTGATCACACTTGATAGATAAAACTGCTGATTCGCAGTGGGAGAGTCCAAGAAAGTGTTAGGGTCCTTCGTGTCAACGGCGACCGCTGCAAATTTGGCGTCAACCTTGGCGGCAGTATTGAGTGCTTGGACCGAACCCACCTGCCTTTCACCAAATACTTTGGGCACACCGGCCAGATAGCAAAGCACAGCACCAAAGACAAATATGAAACCAAAGAACAACCTCTTTGACTCCAGCCTGCGCTTCTCGCTATGGCGAGACCTTTCGCAATGCGGGCAAAGACCCCCAACGCATCCACGGCTCGGGACATGCCAAAGCCAGCGAGAAGGCGCCAAGAAGCCCGCAAGGTATCTTGACTTTCTACCGTTGGGATATGCTGGTCGCCCAGAGTTGCCGGCCTGCGTGTTGCTATTTATGGGTTCCATGAAAGTCGCCAAACCTTCCGAGCCAGGTCACCAATAAGGTGGACTTAGCACCGTCTATCCGTATTATCCCTTTTGGGGCTTTTGGGATGTTCGGCAGGTCTGTACGACTTCTAAAGTTTCTTTTCGCGTTTCCAGTAAAAAAATAAATCAGAGGTAAATAAGGGCCCGAATCGACTCGTATCTCAAGGAGGACGAGCCTCCACCAATGTCGGCAACAACCACTCATCCTGCTCTAAGCAGATGACGCACCCACCCGCTCGTGGTCTGCAGCTCGGGACCTCTCCGGCTCTAGAGGGACGGATGCGAGGGTGGCACCAGGTTGTTGCCCGCCTCCGGCAGGATCAGAAGCATCGAGAGATACAGACGGAGCCTCTCGGTCTGCTTTAAGAGCACGCCACTCTGAGCGCACTATCGGCAGGAAGAACAGAGCGAGCAACGCCACACCAATTGCCGAAACAGCCGCGGTGTTGATCACTTCGTCGATCTGGGATTGAGTCTCGTAAAGACCGAAGAGCTGGACCAAGAAGACCAAAACGGCACCCAATAGGACTGAACCGGCCACGGTTTGAATGAAGAGTCGTCGCAGTGGCCGCAAGCTCACGTGGTAGTCACGATTAAGTCGGTACCATGCATGACCACAATGCACCATTTGGGCGAGACCATAGGCTGCCGGCACAACCAATATTTGGTAGTGGCCGGTCTTGGGCAGGAGAAATATCACTGGCAGCAAGGCGACATTGGCGAGGTTGCCGTAAATCGTGTTTCGCAGAGGGGTCCGCGTATCGAGACTGGCAAAGAACGGTGCCAATAGCGCACGCTCGAGTCCGGATCCGAACAGACTGGCTGCGTACACCATTAGCACCAGTCCCAGCAAGTGAGCATCTTGGGGGGTGAATTTTCCCCAACCGTAAATAGCGATCGTCCCCGGCAACGCCAGCACTGCAACTAAAACAGTCAGCGGCAACGAAACAACAACCATCACTCTAAGTCCCAACAGGACCAAACGATTTCGTGCCGCATTGGCTCCACGAGTTGTCGCCTTGGTGAGGCGAGGCATCAGGGCCATAATAACTGAGCGGAAAAAGACCGAGCCGCCGAGGCCAGAAATGAGTCGATATGCCAGGTTGATCAACGTGATGCTACCAACGGGCAAGAAGGAAGCAAACAACTGCTCAACCAGTCGAGCACATGGGTTCAATGTGGCACCTGCCGTTGGGCGCGCACAGAGCTTGGCAGCACGTTTTGTGGATGCAAGTCGGAGACCCAGACCCCAAGTCGGCCGGAATCCCTTACGCCAAGCAGCAACAAGCAGCACACCAAATTGAAGATAGATGCCGATCGCTGATGCCCAAGCAATCACTTGCGCAGAGCCAGCCAACGCACGTGCGGAGCCGCCGGTTCCAGCCGCCAAACTATCGTGCCCGACCATCACGACTGCACCAAGAAAAATGATAGCGGCGCCGGAGATGTTGCGAACAGTGTTAATCCCGGATGATATAGCGAATGCATATCTCGCCGAAAGGAGTGACCTCAGCACCTCGCTGGCAGCAGCGAATGGAAGCGTAAAAGCCAAAATGCGAGCGAGTGATGCCGCCAATTCCACTTCGCTTGCTTTAAAGCCCGGCGCCGTCACCCGCATGAGGGGCCAGGCCAAAAGCCACATCATAAGGGCACCCAACAGACCAAAAAAGAGGACGCAATTGACCAAGTGGCTAATGCGGCGATTCGTTGCATCTCGCCCCTGTGCCGTGTACCACTTTGAGAACAAGGGAACTAGCGCCTGGTTGGCAGCGGTCATGAAGACAGCCATCAAGCCGACAGGAATACGGCTGGCTACGAAGAAGGCATCGCTGGCCCTGCTCGGCCCAAAGACAAAAGCCACGGACATATCAAAAACTACGCCCGTACCGACTGCTATCACTGCTGCCACAGTTGCCACACTGGACTGACGGAGAATCGTGCCCCGCCGTTGGGTGTTCGAGCGAGACGTTGAGATCGTGGAATCCGAAGCGCTAGTACGAGCTGCCATCATGCCACCACTCAATATCCACCGTGGGCAAACACCATAACACCAATGGTGCGCAGGGAGATCTTGAGATCAAGCCACATCGACCAGTGCTCAACATAGAAGAGGTCAATCTTTGTCGACTCGGCGAAATCAAGGTCGGAGCGGCCTTCGATCTGCCACAGACCGGTGATCCCGGGCCGAACTTCCAGACGCTTCCGGAACCAGAAAGGATATTCGTTCACCTCTGAGGCCAAAGGTGGTCTCGGACCTATGAGGCTCATGTCACCCTTGAGCACGTTGAACAGTTGAGGGATTTCGTCCAATGAATGACGACGCAGGAACCTACCTATTCTCGTCACGCGCGGGTCTTCCTTCATCTTGAACAGGACTGAGTCAAAGTCGCTCAGCGCCCTCAGCTGAACCTTGCGGGCCTCGGCGTCTACAACCATCGTACGAAACTTGACCATCCGGAAAGGCTTACCATCTTTACCGAGCCGTTCCTGCAAGAAAAAGATCGGGCCTCCGTCTTCACGCTTTATTCTCCAGGCGGCGAACGCGAGGATCGGCAAGCTGAGCAACACCAACGAGCCAGCTGACAACACATCGAGCAGTCGCTTTAACATGCCGCCAATGCCGCGGCACGGAGTACTCGTCAAAGTCAGAAATGGAAAGCGAGACACTTGATCAACCTGTGCTGCTGAAGTTGTGATGTCAAACATGCGCGGCACGATCGAGACTTGTACTTGAGGAAAGCGTCGAATGACTTCTAAGACCACGTCATCGGCCGTGCGACTGAAAGCCACGAGGATCTGCTCAACATTGAGTTTCTCAACTAATTCTGCAAGATCACTCGTCCAAACAGCAGCTCGCTTGCCCAAAGCACTTCGTGCCGGTGGCAGCTCTTGATCGACAAAGGCAACGACCTTCATGCCAAATTCCGGCTTGGCCTTCAATTTTGCCGCGAGCTCTTGGGCAACATCACCCATCCCGAACAACAGCACATTGCGTTGGGCGCCGGCTCGACGCCTTTGCTTCTCCCACGCGAACACGCAGGCTCGACCCAACGGCACTGCTACAAAGGAAACCAAGCCGATCCGTATTAACCCGATCGGATTCATTGTGCCAGGAGCAACCAGCGTGATCCCGGCAACAAAGATCAGCTCTGCTATGAGAATCACACGAAAGAGCATCGGGATTTCGTCAATGGTAGAAACCGAAAAACGAAACCGATAGAGCCCTTGCCACCTGAAAACCGCTAGGGCAATGGCACAAAATACGCCGGCGTGGAAGAAGTCAGCCCTCGTGAACGCCCCACTCTCGTGTCCCCACAGGGGAAATTCGGTCGAAATAAGGTCAGCAATGAGGAATCCTACGGACAATGCAACAATGTCGGCGATTGTTAAGAGCCGACTAAAGGACGCCGATCCTGGCCCTGCCTGCAAGACAGGACGCGGAGAATCCTCAACTACGGCATACCACAAGCCCGCAGATGACTTCTCGCCAGGTCGAGCCAAGGGTGATATGGCACTCGCGGTCGCTGCCGCGCCTCCGCTCACACCTTCAAGTTGAGAGGGCGAGACCCTGTGAACATGCAGGCTACGCAAGCTTTGCGATGCCGAATCAGCCGGGCCGATTGAAGTGATGTTGTCTGTAGCGCTTCGCCCCTCAGGTGCCATCGCAGCCGTCCTTATCGTTGTGTTGAAAGCTATGACCCATACGGCCTGTCAAATGTCCCACTAGATAAGCAGTTCCGGGCGATTTTGGGAAGGGCCTTTTAAGAAAAAATTAAGAAAGGCATAAAAGGGTGGCCAATTTCTCTTTGGATTGTGGACAGAGAAAGCAAAACAGTTATCATCTTCACACACCACCCCTGTTGGGCTGGCGATTTTGCAAAGACGCACAATACAGATGCGGTGTTCACCATAAGTGGCGAAAAGGACGCGGCGAATTGGAATTAACAACGTACTTAAGATCGCTGTGGCGCCACAAGTGGGTCATCGTGCTGTGCTCATTGGTGTCACTCAGTTCGGCGACCTTCCTCGTGTGGCGCACTCCAAAGATCCCTAAGGCCAACATGGCCGTCTTGCTCTACAGCTCCACGGCTCAGGGAGCGGCTTCAAATGGAGCGTTCCTGACTCAACAAATCAGCGTTTTTGACAAAATGGCCACCTCCGAGCAAACCGCTAAGGCAGTCGCTAAGGAACTCCATCTCTCGCAATCACCACAGCAGCTCCTGGCAGACGTTAATGCCTTCCCTAGCAAAGACGGCTCATCGGTCACCATTGCTTACACAGACAAGAACGTTACCCAGGCGATCACCCGGGTCAAGGCCTGGGTTGTTCAGAGCATCACTACCTATCAAGACTCGTTACGTCTGCCGGCACAACAACAAGATTCCAGCCTGCGCGACAAAATTGCAGCCCTGGAAACAGATTTGACAAGTCTCGATCAGCAAATAGCCGAAATCAAGAAAAATCAGCCTCTCAACCCAGATCAAGAAGCCGCAGTAATCGGCCTAGATCGAAAACGCAGTGTTGAGGACAAACAGCTGCAGGCCCTGATAGCTCAGCTGGGTGGCGGTCGTACGGGTGACCTATCTGCTGCCAACGCAATTCAAATTCAAACACTCGGTGCGCCTGTGGTTGTCCGGCCGCAATTTTCGGATTACCTCGTCAAGATACTTCTTGGCGGACTGCTGGGACTTGTGATTGGAGCTTGCGTTGCAATTGCCATAGACCTGCTGTCTAAGTCGGTGGCATCGATCGAAGATGCCGAAGCGTTGACGGGCAGTGTTGTTCTCTCTGTTATCCCCACTTTCCCGAAGCTAACTAAAGAGGCTGCGAACACAGGTGGAGCCAACCAGGAAGACCCCGGTCGTCCTCAAAAACGCGGAGTCGCTGCCGGGAATTCCAAAGCGGCGACACCATTAGTAGGTGCCATAAAAGAGCAGGCGAAGGGAGCTTAGATCGTGCCATCCAAAGAAATAACAAGCAAACCACTTGCTCCCTCTTTTGAGGAAACACTCCTTACAGACCCAGTTAGCGAGGCATTTAAGATGCTTCGTGCCGGCATCATGCTGAGTGTCGACCCCGCACCCCAGATCGTCGCGATTACATCAGCCTCAGCATCTGAGGGAAAAACCACAACGAGCGCGGGACTGGCCCTCGCTAACGCTGCGGCAGGACTTTCTACGATTTTGATCGAAGCCGATTTCGTGAAGCCGACACTATCCAATGTATTTGGGGTACCAGCAGATGCACCTAGCATGCTCGATATGTTGAGTGACCGCACAACTGTTCCAGACACATACCAAACAAGCAGCGGGTTACATGTCTTGCCAGCGACTTCCGGCATGAGCGGCAAAATTAAGCTCACACACGGTACATCCTTTGACGAGATGTTCAAAACCCTCAGGGGGGAATTCGACATCATCGTCGTTGATACAGCGCCAGCGACCATGGTCTCGGATAGCCTCCTGGTCGCAAGCCGCTGCGATGGCGTCGTTGTTGTCTTAACTGCTCATCACACGAACAAGGGCGCACATCGCCGTCTTCGCAAGTTGTTACGCCAATCGAACATTTCAACTATTGGCACCGTCCTAAACCGCGCTGTCGAAAAGAGGAACGCGTACTACTACTCGTATTCGGCCTCATGATCACTTGCAGGTGGCGTTGGGTCGAGGAGCCACT
>JBCKKC010000010.1:0-36884 GCA_038904395.1 Acidimicrobiia bacterium
GATCTTTCTCGCCCAAAATCCCATTGTCCGCAAGGTCGTGCCCAAGTCGTGGTTAAGGTCAAGTTTCTATTGGCAGCTCTTCGCTCTCGAGCGGCGTTTTGGCATCTTGCGCACTATCGACCAAATGCTTGGCAAGCCCAAGCGTGAGTTCGTGATCCAAGATGTCGAAATACCGATTGAGTCGAGCGCCGAGTTCCTTAATTTCTTCGAACGCGAGATCGGCATCAGTCCGATCTGGGTATGTCCCACTAAGGCCCCCAACGCCTCGGCCCGCTGGCCTCTATACAGTCTCGATCCCACAGCGCTCTATATGAATTTCGGTTTCTGGTCAAGTGTTGAACTTGGACCAAACGAAGAACCAGGCAGCAAGAACCGTGCTATCGAGGCCAAGGTAACAGCCCTAAACGGACGCAAGTCTTTGTATTCGACTTCCTTCTATAGCCGGGACGATTTCTGGAGCAGCTACAATGGCGACGAGTACGCATCGTTGAAAAAGAAGTATGATCCCGACCATGTTTTCCCGGACCTGTACGAAAAATGCGTAGGTGGTACCCGATGAGACTTGCAGACATATATGACCAGAGTGTCGGCCCAGAAGTCCCAGTAAGCTTCCGGGGCTACGACGACAGTGAGTCCATACGCACTAACGCCGTCGCCACGGTGAGTATAAATTCTCCGAAGGCTCTGCACTACTTAGTAACCGCGCCGGGTGACCTGGGTTTTGCCCGGGCCTATGTTTCGGGGTCACTTGACTTCGAGGGTGATTTACACGCGGCCTTACGTCAGATAATGAATGCAAGTAATTTTGACTGGCGTGGCTTGGTGTCGCTTGTTCGCCACCTCGGGGCCGACACTTTCAGGCGGTCAGAACCACCCCCGGAAGAAATCAAACTGCACGGCTGGCGGCACTCCAAAACTCGTGACCAAGCGGCTGTCTCTTACCACTACGACGTATCCAACGCCTTTTACGAGTTGTTGCTCGGCCCATCCATGGCCTACACGTGCGCTTTCTATCCCAGCAGTGGCGATACGCTAGAAGAGGCCCAATTCGCCAAGTTCGACCGTGTCAGCCAAAAGTTGGACCTCCAGGCGGGCATGAACCTACTCGACGTCGGCTGCGGCTGGGGCGGAATGGTCATGCACTCAGCCCGCAACTACGATGTGAACGCTTTGGGGGCCACCCTGTCGCAACGCCAGGCCGAATGGGCGACCAAGACTATTGCCGACGAAGGCCTCGGCGCCCAAGCCCAGGTGCGCCACCAAGACTATCGTGACGTCGAAGCCAAAGAATTCGATGTCATCTCGTCGATCGGCCTCACCGAACACATCGGGGCAAAAGAACTTCCCAAGTACTTTCAACATCTATACGTGCGACTCAAACCCGGAGGACGGCTCCTCAACCATTCGATACAACGGCCAATCAGGCATCTTAAACGACTCAAACAACGTGGCTTCATGAATCGATACGTCTTTCCGGATGCCGAAATTCCCGACGTCGGCGAAGTCATCGACGTCATGCAATCGACCGGATTCGAAGTCCGCCACCACGAGAACCTACGCGAGCATTACACCCAAACCTTGCGAGCCTGGTACAACAACCTTGACCAAAACTGGGGCAAAGCAGTCGACGACGTTGGCGAAGGCCGGGCCAGGGTTTGGCGCCTCTACATTGCCATCTCCGAAATCCTCTTCGCAACCAACCGCATGCAACTGCACCAAGTACTTGCGATAAAACCAGCCTCGCTCCAAGGTGAACCTCCGACCTGGAGCAGTTGGCGTTGGGGGCTGCCTTCAAGTTGACCCTCTTCGCGGGCCGGGAGGTCTGTCATGGTCCGAAGCTTTACCCTGGCGGGCGGCGGGCAGATTCCATTCACTCGAAAGCTCGCTCAGGAATCTCCCGCCCCCCTTCGTAACCAGCTCGACCACCCACACCGGGGGTTCGGTTTAATCTTGTCGCTCGTGAGAAGGGGAATATCGAAGGCGGCGGACGCCACCACCTTGAAAGAGTGGTCACAGGACTTTGGAGAGGAAGGCTCGGGTGCGGGCGTGTTGAGGGTTGGAGAGTACGACCGAGGGCAGACCTTCTTCGACGATGAGACCGTTGTCCATGAAGGCGACTCGGTCTGCAGCTTTGCGGGCGAAACCCATTTCGTGAGTGACAACCATCATGGTCATGCCACCCAAGGCGAGGGCCTGCATCGTATCGAGTACGTCATTGACGAGCTCTGGGTCGAGCGCTGAGGTTGGTTCGTCAAAGAGCATCAGTTTCGGACCCATCGCCAACGCACGGGCGATAGCCACTCGTTGTTGTTGGCCACCGGAGAGCTGATTCGGATATGCACTGATCTTCTCGATCAGTCCGACATCTGTCAAGAGCCTTTGGGCGTTCCCGACAGCTTTGGCCTTGGGAACTCGCTTGACTCGCATCGGGGCCTCGATCACGTTTTCGAGGACTGTCATGTGCGGGAATAGGTTGAACCGCTGAAACACCATGCCGATCTGAGAACGCTGCTTTGCTGCATCCTTCTCGCGCAGTTCGTAAATGCGATCTTTGCCTTCTCGATAGCCGAGCAGTTGGCCAGCAACCCAAATACGGCCGCTGTTGATCTTCTCCAAGTGGTTTACGCAACGCAGCAGGGTCGATTTACCTGACCCCGATGGCCCAATAACCACTATGACCTCGCCCTGGGCTACCGACAAGTTGATACCTTTGAGGACTTCTACGGACCCGAATCGCTTGTGTACGTTCTCGACCCTGACCATGACGGGGCTAGAGGCCGCCGGCGGTGGGGGAGTGTCATTGGAACTTCGCCTTTGGAGGAGTTCAATATCCATGCATTGTCATCTTTCAGGAGTGTTGGTGTCCGGGACGGATGCCGCGCCACAGTCGTTGAATGAACGGAACCGGCAAACTCTGGCCGTTTCCGACAGAAAAATGTCGCTCCAAGTAGAACTGGCCGACGCTTAGAGTGCTGGTCAACACCAAGTACCAGACGCAAATAACCAGTAAGAGCTCTAGGTAGAAATGGTTGGTGGAATAGATGTTTTGCGCTTGCTTGAATAGTTCATTGAACTGCACCGCAGAGGCCAACGAGGACGTTTTGAGCAGTGAGATGAACTCATTGCCCGTCGGAGGGACGATCACCCTCATTGCTTGAGGAAGCACTACTCGGCGCATCGTGAGAACTGGCCGCATACCAAGGGCTGTGGCAGCCTCAACTTGGCCTCTATCAACTGATATCACTCCGCCGCGTACAATTTCTGCCATGTACGCGCCCTCGTTGAGGCCGAGGCCCAATAGTGCAGCGCCCCACGGTTGCATAAGGTCTTTCATCGGCATGGTGAACAAGGTGATATCTGTAAACGGAATCGCGATCGTGAAATTCTGGAACACTAGTGGTACTGCGAAGTACCAAAACGCCAATTGAACAAGGACAGGCGTGCCACGAAATAGCCACACGTAGAGCCAGCTCGTGCCCGAAAGAACTGGGTTAGGGGAGAGGCGCATCACACCAGCGATCATGCCCAAGACGATGCCCAAGGCCATCGAGGCTAGCGAAATCCAAAGTGTCTTAAGCAGCCCCTCGAGGATGAGACTGTTGAATTGGAATTCCCCGATCTTGGCGTAATTTATTGTCTTGGAGTGGGCGAGTGAGTATGCACCCCAGGCAAGTATAAGAACAACGAGGATGGCGCCGATCTTGCGACCCCAGTGTCGGACGGGAACAGCCTTAATGGCATCGTGAGCACTGGCTGGGTAGGCATTAAGGGCTCGCTGCGGCGCCTTTTCTCGAGAAGACTGCGATTCTGTGAAGGTAGTCACGGGATTACTCAGGGTTAAACTGTTTTGCCGTTGATGGATGCTGATTGCACAGCGCCAGCTTCGATATGCCAAGCTTGCATGATCTTGGCATAGTCGCCATTGGCGATGATTGTTTGCATCGCCTCTTGGAGGGTTAACACCAGCTGCTTATCGGTATTGAGAATTGCAATCCCATACGATGGGCGAACCGTGCCCTGTATTTCAGGGACAATTTGGAAATCATTCCCATCTCCGGAAGTTTGCGCATTGTAGACCGCGACTGGGAAGTCATTCATGTCTGCGCTGGTGCGTCCAATCTTGAGTTGCTGCAGGGCTTCGGTCTCTTTGTCAAAATCTTGGATTGTCAGATCGCCCTGGCCGTTCGCCTTGCACCGCTGCGCCTGCGACTTGGCAATGACTTCCTGTGAGGTGCCCCGCTGGAGCCCTATAGTTTTGCCGCACAGATCGTGGAGACTTGTGATTCCCCCAGGATTGCCCTTTTTGACCAAAATCGTCGTGCCGGCCCGGAAATAATCAACAAAGTCAAGTCCTTGAGCTTGCCGCTCGGGTGTATCTGTGATTCCTGACATGGCGATCTGGCAACGTTGCGTTTTGAGGGCTGGAATGATGCCATCAAATTCTGTTTGCACAAACTCGATCTTGAC
Source organism: Acidimicrobiia bacterium (assembly GCA_038904395.1). Taxonomy (GTDB): domain Bacteria; phylum Actinomycetota; class Acidimicrobiia; order UBA2766; family UBA2766; genus JBCKKC01. The sequence goes on from JBCKKC010000010.1 coordinate 4,468, forward strand.
GCCGAGCACCTGGCTCAAGCTGTTGGCAATATCGGCATCGATCCCCTTGACTTGCTTAGTTCCCTCTTTAAAAAACAGGACCGGTGCACAACCGATATCTGCACAAGCGAATATCTTTCCACTCGCTTGAATCGTTTCAGGCAGTTTCCGGCCGGGCGAGGTGAGTTGCGCCCGAGCCATCTTAGGTAGTCCTTTGCCGTTGCTGGACTCACTCCCCTCGGTGCAGCCAGCGAAAGCTAGTGAGAATATGACTAGCGCAGTGATCAGTCTTTGCCTCGGGGCCATCCCCACGTCTACCTCCATGAATGCATCGTTATGCTGTGGTGCTCGGCCGAGCCTACTCGTGCCGAGAGAAAATATGCGAACTTAGGTCAGCACGACAGGTGCTTGGTTTGGGATGGCGTGGGAGGTATCGTTGCGCTGTGCCTGCCCGGATCCAAGTTCGGTCCGCTTGGTTGGGCTAGGGCCAGAGAAGGAGTGTTTTGGTGACACAAGTCGGTGACAACAGATCGCAACCTCCTCCCGAACGACCTGGGCCGATTATCAGTGTCGAGGGGCTGGTGAAACGCTTCGGTAATGTGACAGCCTTGGCCGGCATCGACCTAAGCGTCGAAAAGGGCATCGTATTCGGCCTACTTGGGCCTAATGGAGCTGGAAAGACGACCCTCATTCGGATCCTCACGACCATCTTGAACGCAGATGAGGGAAGCGCTCACGTCTTGGGTCTCGATTTGAAGAAGCGCCCACAGGCCGTGCGGGAACGAATAGGGTTGGCGGGCCAATATGCCGCTGTCGATGAGAACCTGACAGGCCGAGAAAATCTTCGCCTGATGGGTCGACTTACACACTTGCGCAAAGATTTGGCTCGCTCTAGGGCCAATCAGTTGCTCGACCGATTTAAGTTAGCCGAAGCGGCCGATCGCCCGGTCAAGACATATTCCGGCGGCATGCGCCGCCGCCTTGATCTTGCCGCCGCCCTCGTGCACCGTCCGCCCGTTTTATTTCTTGACGAGCCCACAACAGGACTAGATCCTCAAGGCCGCAACGAAATGTGGACTGTCATCAAAGAGCTCGTGGCCGAGGGCTCAACGATCCTTCTTACAACGCAGTATCTCGAAGAGGCGGATCGTCTCGCCAACCGGATCGCTGTGATCGATCATGGCCGCACCATTGTTGAAGGCACAGCCGCGGAACTCAAGGCCACTCTTGGCACAACAATCATCGAGTTGGGATGCGCGGACGGGCTTATCGCTCACCAGACCCTTGAAGCTGTCGGACCGATCGGGCCTAGCGAACTAGCTGAGGACGGACACACCGTGCGTGTCAGTGTCACCAATGGCGCAAAAGCCATTTTTGCGCTGACACGCAGCCTCGACAGCGCAGACCTGGTTCCTGACACACTCATTGTGAGAGAACCAACCCTCGATGACGTCTTTCTTTCTCTGACAGGTCATGGAGCGGAGGATGCACCGAAGGCCGAGACGCCAGACCCGGTTTCATCATCAAAAGGTAAACACGACTACAAATGAGGTTCGAGTTTGGCAGCAACAGCAGCAGTAACCGCTGACACTTCTTTGGTGGCCCAATCGCCAAACCGCAGTCGATTTCGTTGGGCCATTTCTGACACCATGGCCATTACCGGACGCAACATCACCACATTGTGGCGGGTTCCGCAGTTGTTAGTCTTCGTGACCATTCAGCCTGTGCTATTTGTCTTACTGTTCCGTTATGTTTTTGGTGGGGCAATCAATGTTCCCGGCGTGCCATATGTCGACTTCTTGATGCCAGGAATTTTCATACAGACTGTTGCATTTGGCGCTACCAATACGGGTGTGGGACTGGCTGAAGACCTGCATAAGGGGTTAATCGAGCGGTTTCGATCCTTGCCCATGGCACGATCTGCAGTGTTGGCCGGCCGCACCTGTGCTGACCTGGTGCGCAACATATTTGTCGTCACGCTCATGCTCATGATCGGCTTCATCGTCGGGTTCCGCCTGCACACGAATCTGGCTTCCTTCATTGGTGGGGTGCTAATCATATTGCTGTTCGCATTCTCGTTCAGCTGGATTTTCGCCCTGATAGGCTTGTCAGCAAAGACTGCCGAGAGTGCTCAGGCTGCGTCTTTCCCGCCGATGATCGTGTTGGTGTTTGCATCGTCGACCTTTGTGCCGATCCAATCCATGCCGGGCTGGCTCCAAGCTTTCGCTAAGCATCAACCCGTGACTCTAGCCGTTAACGCTGTGCGGGCCTTAATGATTGGTGGACCAACCACCTCCTATGTTGTTCGGTCCATCTTGTGGAGCGTCGCCATTATTGCGGTATTTGCCCCCATTGCGGTCAGACGATACCGGCGAGCCGCCGATTGACCGGGGCGGAAATAGGCTGCCGAGAGTTTGGCGAACACGGGTGTCGTGTCCATAAATCGGTTGGCTGTGCCCGCTGTTAGTCCTTCTTGTTGGGCCAGTGTTGGCAGTGTTTGTGGCGCAACCAACGATGCATTGGCCAAGGCTGGTTCGGGACCGGATCATCCCGATGTAGGCTTATCAGGTAGGTAAGTATAAGACCGACAGAACATGGCTCTCAACTGTGACGCGCATGTTCGGCGCAGGATGGTGGTCAATGGTTATCAAAGCATTGCTTAGTGCTTTTCTTTGTATCTTCCTGGGCATCACCAGCTGCTCAAGTCCGAAGAAGAAGGTCCCCACAACAAAGGCGAGCCCGCAGGTCAAACATACGATACCTCCAGGCTGCACTGCACAAACAAGTAAGGACCCGCACCCAGGGTCGGCCAATTGCGCCGGTAAAGACTTATCCGGTTTCAATTTAACTGAGGCATTTCTAGGAGATGCCATTCTAACATCAGCTGATCTGACCGAAGCAAACTTGACAAAAGCCGATTTGAGTGACGCAAACCTGAGCCAGGCGGACATTTCGGGAGCGCAGTTGGCTAACGCAGATTTGACCAATACTAATCTCACGAATTTGGCGGCTTCCGGCGCTACCTTATCGGCCGCAAATCTCGCTGGCAGTTTGATGCCCAACGCCATTTTCAGTAATGCCAACCTCGACGGGGCGATCATCACGAATGTCACAGCGATTGGCGCTAGCTTTTCCAACGCAATTCTTACTCAGTCGAATCTGGCAAACAGCAGCTTGGCTGGAGCGAACCTTACCGAGGCTGTTCTGCCTAGCGCTGACCTCACGGGTGTCAATCTGTCGAGCACCAACCTTTCGGGTACTGACCTTTCGGGTCGAAATTTTTCAGGTCGTGACCTATCTGGCGCTGGACTTGCCTCGGCCAATTTAACCGGATCCAAGCTTTCAGGAGCGCAACTCACCCATGCCCGCATGGCAAACACTAACTTGACCAGCGCCGACTTGACCAGCGCTGTGTTATCTGGAGCGAGCCTGTCCGGAGCTATTTTCACTAACACCACTTTCGGTGGTGCGAACCTGACGGGCGTTGACCTGTCGGGTCAGAATCTGTCAAATCTGAACTTGTCGCGAGTCAATTTAGCGAGTGCGAACCTGACTGGAGCCGACCTGAGCCAAGCTAACCTGAACAAAGCGAATCTGACCAGCACCAATCTGGCACGATCTACACTGACCAGCACTGATCTCTCGAATGCACTTTTGACAGGTGCTCAGTTGGCAAGCGCTAAATTTGGCAGCACGAACTTCTCTGGCACTAACCTCACAGGCTACGACTTCTCTGGCCAGACCATGACAGGAACGAACTTTTCCAATGCCAATCTTTCTAACACGAATCTTTCCAATGTGAAAATGGCAGGATCTATCTTGTCTAGTTCCACTCTCACGCAAACCAATGCGTCTAATGCCGACTTAACTGGCGTTAGCTTCTCGGAGGCGAAACTGACCGGAGCGATACTTTCTGCCTCCAACCTAACCGGAACTAATTTCGGCGGGGCGGTCCTGCGTACTACTGAATTCGCTCAAGCCAACCTTACGAACGCCAACTTTTCTGGGGCGCTGTGCACACAGGTCACTTGGCCTAACGGTCAGTTGCAAAATGCTTGTCCAGTGCCATAGTCAAAGACCGATCACCTCCGGCGACTACAGCAGTCGTAGTTCAACCGAAGATGTAGCCTGTGCGCTGGCCACTACGCGAAGCGTGACCTACCGGCCACGGTCAGAGAAGTTAAGGGATTCTTTTAACCTTCGGTCGCAAAATACTTGTCACATGTGGGCCCGGGTGTTTATGATCCGGGATGTGGGTACCGATCAGCCGCCGAAATCTCTAGACCAAGTAGCCAGCGTGCAACCTAACGATCAGCGACTCCACCACGAATCCGCTTGGACTCCCGAGCAGGAGTCGCTGCCGGCCCCGATGCAAGAGTCACGGCGCTATCGCCTCAAGCACCGCCTCTTGGGCCCCCCGCTTGAAACTGAGCGTTTGGAACATGAGCGCCTTGGCAAACCCACCGCCCTAGCCGTGTTTGCTTCCGACAACCTATCTTCTTCGGCGTATGCAACCGAAGAAATCCTCCACGTCTTGGTGCCAGTGGTTGGTGTCGCTGCGTTTGGTCTCGTTACGCCGATCAGCATCGCCATGCTTCTCGTTCTGGCGCTATTGATATTGTCATACCGCCAGACCATCAAGGCCTATCCGTCCGCGGGTGGCGCTTATATCGTTACCAGAGACAACTTCGGCATAATACCCGCCCAAGTCGCCGGTGTGGCACTGCTCACAGACTACATTCTAACTGTTGCCGTCTCGGTAGCGGCCGGCACCGCCGCACTCACGTCCGTCTTTGACTTTCTCACCCCCTGGCGTGTGGTCATCTCGTTGGTATTCATAGCGATCATCGCTTTTGGGAATTTGCGTGGAGTGCGAGAGTCGGGAGCTATTTTCGCCGCTCCCACCTATTTCTTCATTCTCAATATGGCACTCCTCTTGGGATTGGGTGCATACAAATATCTAACCACTGGACTACCTAAGGGGTCTTCGAACACATCCGGAATGCTGCCCTTAGGAACAGACCCGCTCATTTGGGGTTTTGCGGGCATCGCATTGATTCTGCACGCCTTTGCTTCCGGAGGTGCTGCGGTAACGGGCGTTGAAGCCATCTCGAACGGAGTTACTGCATTCCGCCGACCCGAATGGAAAAACGCCCGCCAGACCCTCGTGGCAATGGGGCTGATCTTAGGTGTTATGTTCTTGGGCTTGTCGCTGATGGCTGGCCAAATGCACATTGCGCCATTCTCTGATGGCACTCCTACGGTCATGGCCCAGATTAGCCAGCTCATTCATGGCGACAGCCCATTAGGCCATGTCTTGTTCTTTAGCCTTCAACTAGGCACAATGTTGATCCTGGTTTTGGCCGCCAACACTTCATTTGCCGACTTTCCGCGCTTGGCTTCTTTCGAAGCTGGCGACTATTTCATGCCAAAACAGCTCACCAAACGCGGACACCGCCTCGTCTATTCGAATGGGATCATCTTTCTAGCAGTGGCCGCCGCTGTGCTGGTCATTGTTACTGGTGCTAAAGTGTCTCGACTCATTCCGCTGTATGCCATCGGCGTCTTTGCGTCATTCACTATGTCACAGGCAGGAATGACTCGTCACCATCTCAGGGAAAGAGAACGTGGCTGGCGCATGGGGCTAACGATTAACGGAACCGGTGCTGTTATTTCGTTTGTTGTGTGTCTGATCATCGCTGTGACAAAGTTCACGCATGGCGCTTGGCTGATAGTCGTCTTTGTCCCAGTTATGGTGCTCATCCTAACCCGGCTAAATCGACAGTACGAGAGCGAGATAGTTGAGCTCGAACATGAGGTCACCGAAGCCGTCGAGTCTCGTATCTTGCCCCACCACACTGTACTGGTTCTGTGCGACAGACTTACCCGCTCGACTGCCCGCGCTATCCAATATGCACGAGGCCTAATGCCCGACGAATTGCGAGCGGTGCACGTTGCGCTCGATCCACTCGAAGCTAAGGAGTTGGCACGGGTGTGGCGAGAGCTGCCCACATCACGCATACAGCTTCAGATTGTCGACTGCCCTGATCGCCGTGTCCCAAAGTGTGTCGCAGAGGTTGTCGCCGCCGAAGCTGCCGACGGACAGACAGAAGTGTCTGTCCTGATACCGAGGCGAGAATATCGCAAGTTTTGGCATCGCCTATTGCACGATCACACCGCCGACGAAATAGCCGACGTCATGGCGCACATTCCGCATGCGAATGTCACGTTCGTACCATTTCAGCTTGGCAATGCCACACCTAAGGAGTGGAAGCCCCCGATTAGTCCCGAGAAAAATGGGCACGAAAAGCACCGTCACGCTCGGTCGCTTCGCAAGCAACCTCCTATCACTCAACGGGAACTAGAGCCTGAAACTGTTCCGATTAACCAGGCCAAATGGCGGAGTCAAGTGACCGTCGTGGGCAAGGTCGTGGCCCTGCGCGTCAAGCCATGGAATGCATCAACCGACTTGGAAATCACCCTCCAAGATGGCTCCGGGCGCATCCTGGTCATTTTCAACGGACGTCGCAGCCTGCCCGGAATCGACTTAGGCACCAGGGTGCGGGTTGAAGGTATCGTCAGTGAAAATAGGCACCGATTGGCGTTTCGCAATCCCGCTTATTGGATCCAGCCCCACGAATAGTCAGTCGACTTGGGACCATCCCGAGACCCAGCGGCTGGCCCTGGCCTCAGGTCCCTGACGTGCAGAAGCCCCAGAAGCGGTGGAGACCTCTCTCGCTTCTGGGGCTTCTGTGTTCTCTAGGCAATCAGAATGGCAATTAATATCCCGGCGTACGGGTAACAACGGCGGCAGAAAACGCCACGATGTAAATGATGATCACGATAATGAACAGGGCAGCGCCGACCCAACCCAAGATCTGGCCCCACAGTGCCATGGTCTGGCCGCCCAAGTAGCCGCCAGACTCCTTAATTTTGCGCGAAGACATGATGCCTAAGATGATGGCGGCAATTGCAGCCGGTATGAGGCAAGTGAGGACGCCGACGATACCAGCAACAAGTGCCCAAATTGCGAGCGGCTCATTCGGGGGAGCCCCGGGCGCCGGAGCGAAAGGAGAAGGCGGGGGCATAGGACCGGCACCTGGCATTCCTGGAGGAGGCGGCGGTGGCATGCCTTGTGGCTGCTGGAATCCGCCAGCTGGTGGTCCAGGCGGTGGGGGCGGTGGGGGTGGCTGAGCGGGTGGTTGGAACCCGCCGGGGGCTGGCCCCTCGGGTCCTGAGCCGGGCTGCGGTTGGTTTGGTTGGTCAGGTGAATCATTCATAATACGTTTTATTCTAGACCTTCACTGATCGGTGCGGAACCATCCCAAGCAACGCTATCGCTTAAACCCTAGAAACCCAAGGCCAGGACCATGATAATCCAGAAGGCGGACATGACGATGCCGATCCAACCGAGAATCTGTCCCCACCGCGCTATCCCTGTGCCGCCAAGATTTCGCGGCGGCATGTCAACGTATCTCAGGGCTCTTCGGCCGAGGATGACAGCGATGATACTAAAGATAAGCGAGCCTGGCAGTCCGAGGATGCCAAGGACGATAGCCCAAATGGCAAGCGGCTCAGTCCCACCCGCCGACTGAGGCGAGGCCGCTGTCGAACTTGCGGGCCCTGGACCTGATTGAGGTTGGTCTGAGTGGTCAGGTGAATCGTTCATAATACGATTTATTCTAGTTCCATTCACGCGGGCCGGGGACCGGGCCCAAGAAGTAGGCCCCCTTTCACCCGGAGGGGGCCTACTTCTTGTTGAAATTGAGCTCTTGACGCTAGGCGCCCATCAGTCCCATCATTCCGTAGTTGTTATTGTTCGATACCCAGGCCGAGCCGGTAGCGAACAAGATGATAGTAACTACGATCCCTATTACGAAGAGGGCAACAGCTACCCATCCAAGTATTTTTCCGGCGAGAGCCATGCCGTCACCGCCGTAGTAACCATTGGATTCGGCAATTCGCTGCTGGGCTTTGCCACCGAGAATGATGGCAGCTATACCAACCGGGGCGCATATTAGAAGACCGATGAGCCCGGTGACAAGTGCCGAAACCGCTCCGGGCGCGGTGGGCTGCGCTCCGCCTGGTGCCGCTGGTGGTTGGTTCATCGGTTCGTTCATTTTGTGGACCCTCCCGGTCGTGATCCGGGTTCGGTCGCTGTATGACCGGACCCCGGCTGATCTAGCTGACCTTAGCCCGAGCACGCCGCTACTCAGGCGCTTTGTCGAGCTGATAAAGGCTGACCTACTACGAATAGTCGATCAGTCCGTAACAGGTTTTATGCTAGTTCATCCCATTCTTTGGCTGGACCACTCAGGTTAGATCAGCGTGCCCTTCCACCACAAAACCAAGCCTAGAAATGCAGGCCACAGTTCAGATTGGAGCAGCAGGTTGGGTAACCGTCTGGCCAGACGAACGTTCAACCGCCACAAGCCCACTGGCGGTCTGTGGCTGCTGGTCTAGGCTCACGAGTCCGCCCACACGGCCCCAGAGATTTTTGCTTTCTCAAGCTTGCTGCGGCTAATGTGCTAACACTGGGGTTGCTTCCTCGCTTGTGCCGTGCGTAGATCGCGGCGCCTTTTTCTCAATGATCTTTATGCCCAACGAAGTGAGTCAATGTATGCAAGGGTTAGAGCTGAACAAAATGGCCGCTAATGCGGCTTCGAAAGTTGTGGAGGCTTTCGAGTCTGTCGGAAGAACCTTCCCGGTTCCATTGCCCCAGAATCCCTTCAATCGTGAGCCGTCAGATCGACCAGATCACCGGGACGCCGACGGTCGAATCTACCCGCCCGCTTGGCAAGACAATCCGGGTGACACAGAGAGCACTAATGCCTGGGGTTTCGCGGACACACAATTTGAGATCAACGATCATGGCAATGTTGTACTTACCGGTGACCGCTATCCGCTCAGTGGTGTCGAACTTGATCGCCTATTGCCTTGGGCCTCCGAAAATCTCGATTTCGACATCTCAGCCTCCAATTCTGTCCCGGCCCCCTTGCCTGCTGAAATCCCCGAAGCAACCAAAAACGGACGCTTCATACTGGAGGTTGACGGGTTCCTAGCCCCCGACCAATTCACGGATGATCCCGAGTTGAGGCTGCGCCACGGTCACGGCCATACGGTTTCCGAGGTCTTTGCCGTTAACAATGGGGGATTGAAGCGCATCCCCGATGCAGTCGTGTTTCCGCGGGAAGAGTTTGAGGTGGAGCAACTTGTGGCGGCAGCCGTGCGCCACGACGTGGTCCTGATCCCCTTTGGCGGTGGCACTTGTGTGACCGAGGCGTTGGAGTGCCCCGAGAACGAATCACGCATGATCGTGTCGGTTGACATGCGTCAGATGAATCGCATCGAGTGGATTGATCCCGGCAACAACAGAGCCCGTATTCAGGCTGGAGCGATTGGCCGCCATCTCGTCGACCAGCTTGCCGAGTACGGCCTGACTATGGGCCACGAACCCGACAGCGTCGAATTTTCAACACTTGGTGGCTGGATTGCCACGAATGCTAGCGGCATGAAAAAGAACAAGTATGGCAACATCGAGGATCTGGTTCTCGACATCACGGTTGTCACACCAGCGGGCAAACTGGAGCGTAAGACGGTTGTGCCCCGCGAATCTATCGGGTCCGATCCTCGTCAGTGGATGTTTGGCTCCGAGGGCAATCTTGGCATCATTACGTCGGCCGTTGTTAAGGTCTTTCCGCTCCCCGAAGTCCAGAACTACGGATCGGTCATTTTTCCTGACTTCGATACCGGTTTCAAGTTCATGCGTGACCTGGGCGAGGCGGGTGTTTTGCCAGCGAGTGTGCGCCTTGTCGACAACACTCAGTTCCAATTTGCTCTAGCGCTTAAGCCGTCGTCGACCGGTTTGGCAGCGATCAAGAGTGAGGTTGAGAAGCTCTTCGTAACTCGGCTCAAGGGCTTCGACCCGAGCAAGATGGTCGTGTGCACGCTTGTCTTCGAGGGCGAGCGACATGAAGTGGCCTTGCAAGAGGCCCGTGTCTATCGGATTGCGGCCCAACACGGCGGCATGCGGGCGGGTGAAGACAACGGCAAGCGTGGATATCAACTCACGTTCAGCATCGCATACATACGTGATTTCATGATGAAGCACTCCATCCTCGGTGAGTCATTCGAGACCTCTGTCTCATGGACCGACGCCGTAACGATGTGCGCGAACGTCAAAGAGCGTGTCCAGCTTGAACATGCCAAGCGTAACCTGCCCGGCAAACCATTCATCACGTGCCGTGTCACCCAGATTTACGAGACCGGCGTTTGCGTCTACTTCTACCTCGGCTTCGTCCACAAGGATGTCGAAAAGCCAGCCCAGGTCTTCGCCGAGATTGAAACGGCCGCTCGCCAAGAGATCTTGGCTTCGGGTGGATCGCTTTCGCATCATCACGGCGTCGGCAAATTGCGTCAAGAATTCCTTGGTGACGTTCTTGCCCCCCTCGAACTCGACTGGCTGAGCCAGACAAAACAATTGCTTGATCCCCAAAACGTATTTGCATGCGGAAACCTTGCCCAAGTGGACTCCAAGCCCATGTCCCACCTTGAGGCTGCCCCGCTTGCCCACGAAGAGAGTGCTTAACGTTGACCGAGACAATCCCAACCGCGTGCAGCGGCCACAGAGTCCTACTCACCGGAGCCGCCGGCTTTCTCGGCAAGGTAGTGCTCGAAGAGCTCATCCGCCGCCAAGACGAATTCCCTGTAGCGTCCATTCATCTGCTCATTCGTCCCAGAACTGGCCGCAAAGCCGCAACCGCCCAGGACCGTTTCGATAATGAGATCGTTGCTTCGGAGTGCTGCGCGCAGCTGCCGCCTGGGTGGTCTGACAATATTCAGGTCATTTCGGGAGATCTGGTCCAAGACCAGCTCGGCCTGGATGAATCAACTTGGCATGATCTCACCAACCAAGTGACACACATCATCAACTGTGCCGCTTCGGTCGAATTCAATGATCCATTGCCGGTCGCTGCCGAGGCCAACGTGACCAGCTCTCTGAACCTGCTCGGTTTCGCACAGGCATGTGCCAACTTGCAGTCGATGGTGCACGTTTCGACAGCCTATGTGGCGCCGTGTCCCGGACCTGATATCGCCATCAACGAGGATCCTGTCAAGCTCGGATTCGACGCCGCCCAAACCTACAAGGACATCTTGGCCGGCGAGGCTGACACCGATCAATTGCTGGCCTCCACTAAACTGCCCAACACTTACACCTTCACCAAGGCCTTGGCCGAAGCGCTCATGGTGGAGCGCAAGGGCGATGTGCCTCTGACCATCGTGAGACCGAGCATTATTTCTGCCACCTGGAAGCATCCTTTTCCTGGCTGGATTGATAGCCATGCCGCTTTCGCCGGATTTGTTGCGCTGTGTGGGGCTGGCTACCTGCGGGCCATGGTCGCCAAGGGTGAGACATCATTGGACATCGTGCCATGTGATGCGGTGGTCGATCGCATCTTGGCGTCCAGCTTTTGGCCAGGTGCTAGTGATGGGGACTCGGCCCAACAAGATCGTCCCCTAATCCAGCACGCTGTCACCGGGCTGGATCTCGCTTCGGGAGCCGAGCTGTGCGCCAACGTCGTCGTCAACTATTTTCGGCGCTTTCCTGTTGGTCGTCTAGCCGGTCTAAGATATGTCGGCCCTGACGCCTTCCCCTTTAGAGTGCGTCACTTTCAGTTCCACACACTGCCAACAGCGGTCGCTGGCGCTTGGAGCTCATTAACGGGCAATAGTCGCGGAAAGCGAGCAGCAGCCCGACTGCAAAGCCGCCTCACCTTTCTCAATGAGGGCTTTCAATATTTCACCTACAATACGTTTCGTTTCGCCACCATGGCGCCTCTCGATCTGGTCGGCTTCGACCCGAAGCACTACCTGGAAACAGTCAGTAGGGGAGTGCGTCGCCATCTGCTGGGCAAAGATGAGCACGAGGTTGCTCTGACCGGAACCGACGCCGTGAAGCGCACCTCCGACCTCTATTGGGCGTTCACCCAGCCCAACGGCAATGTGGCCGAACGCATTTGTGCGTATACGCTGTCCAAGGGACTGCCCAAGTGTGTCGATCAGGTCACCTTCGATCGGCTCTCCTTCGAAAGCGCCCTTGACGATGTCGATCCTGATGGCCTCGTGGCCATCGTACCCACACACCGCAGCTACATGGATTTCGTCCTTTGCTCCTACTTGTTCTTTAGTCAGCCCGACTTGAACATTGCCCTCCCGCAGATCGCGGCGGCCAGAGAATTTGCCCACATCCCCGTATTGGGTCAGATTTTCACTAGCGCCAACGCGTTTTTCGTCGATCGTGGTCAGGGCCAACCCGACCCGGAACTATCGGCAAAGATTCAGGCCCTGGCGACCCGAAGACAAACACTCGAGTTTTTCATTGAAGGCACACGCAGTCGGTCACGTCAGTTCCTCGCTCCAAAACGGGGCTTGTTGCGTGCTCTGGCGGCCAGCGGCATCGAGACCACGATTCTGCCGATTGCCCTGTCGTATGACCACGTTCCCGAAGAATCGGCTTTCCTCCGAGAACTGCTGGGCAATCCCAAACCCGACATGCAACTACTGCCCCTGTTGCGTTGGACTTCGTCACTCCTCCGCAACCAGGTCGAACTGGGCAGAATTCACATCGCCTGCGGTCAACCCCAAGCTTTGGATACGAACACAGACATCTCCCAATTGAGCCACAACATCATGGGCCAATTACAAGCGCAAACGGTTACAACGACTCACCACCTTGAATCCTTTTTGGCCAAGAATCCGATCGATGGCGTCGATGTCGCTTGGTTAGGCCAGGAGATCATCAATAGAGGCGGCCGGGTGGTTGACAGTCCGCTCGAGATCCGTCATGGACTGGATCCAGTCGTCGAGCGCGGTATGCGGTATCACTGGATTCATTGGTTCTATCCCGAGGCCCGTGCTCTCTATCCGAACCATCCGGCCATCGATAGCCACATCGCCGAAAATGCCTACTTCGATGCAACCCGCGCATCCGTGGAAGCGCCTCAAGATCCACGGATGATTGCTCTACTGAGAACCGTCTTTGATCCCATATGTCAGGACTACGCTCGCGTCGCTTCCGTCTTAGCAGCATCCGAGGAATACCCCGTGATTAGATCAGCGAAAGAGGTAGTGAGCGCACATCCAGACGCCTTCCTGCCAGAAGTTGAGGGCGTACTCAAAGACCTAATGGCCCGTGAAATCCTCACCCAACACAGCGACGGATCGCGCCTCGTATTGACTGGGGAAACTCCAGACCTACATGACTATCGAGCAGCTTGTTTGGCGCACGAGAGCGAACCACTCACCCAAACCGCCTAGAACCACGCACAAGGACACCCACCATGCCCGAAAATCGTGTTTTAATCACCGGCGCTACAGGCTTTTTTGCCCGGCACATCCTTGGTCAACTCCAGGACGAGGCCCAAGCGTCGCCAGTAGCGTTGGTACGAAGCCTCGAAACCTGGCAACAATATGACTGGACAGACGAGCTAGACGATGTGACAGTCGTCGAAGGATCCATTACCGAGACAGACCACTGGTCACAAGATTCAAGCATTACCAACGTGGCCTGCATCGTCCATCTTGCCGCCGAAGTCCGTCACAGCCGTCAAGCCCCCGAGAGCATGTATCGCACGAACATTGACGGCACGCTCAATATGGTCCGCCTCGCCGCTCAAGTCAACGCCCGACTAATCCTTTTGTCGAGCTCTGGCACGGTGGGCTGCTTCGAAAACTCCCACGAATGGGCCGATGAATCTGGTCCCTACCGGCAAGATACCGTCGGCGACTGGCCCTATTACGATTCCAAAATCAAGGCCGAAATCGCGGCCCGGAAACTAGCCAAAGAACTCGGAGTCGAGCTCGTCATCGTGCGGCCCCCGATACTGCTTGGCCCTGACGACCACAAGTTACGCTCCAGCACGCATGTCATCCGGCACCTGCGTCGCTCTAATCCGTTCATGATTCAGGGCGGCATCCATTTTGTTGATGTCCGAGATGCGGCCGCCGCGATCGTGCAAGCCATCGAACACTCAGCGCCAAGACCGATCTACCACCTGAGCGGGACGGCCATAACTTTGCCAACCCTCTTTAGCATGCTCGAGTTAGTCAGCGGAGTACCGAAACCAAAATTGACCATCCCTCATTCGGTCGCTCTTGGCGCCGCCCGCATCGGAAACCTGTTCAGCTCTTGGCTACCCATCGATGTGAAGTCTCCGCTACCAGATCCGGTCGTGATCGAAATGGGTAAGTACCATTGGGATGTGCGCAGCAGGTACGCGGCCGCCGATCTAGGTTTTCAGAATCGGGCCGCTATCGATACGCTCACCGACACGGTCGCCTGGCTCCGATCCCAGCAGGTAGCGTAACCCGGGCTCGCTTCGAACAATCATTCAGACATCCTCACCGTTCGTCATCCTGAGGGAGGCGTGCTAGCCAACCGAAGCCCTGATGCGAAGCGAAGGGGTGAGGATCCACCTGCGGCGAAGCCGCAGACTAACCCACAGCTCTCTGAGTTGCAATGACGCTTACTGAAACCCTTGCCAACAGAGTTATCACAGCAAGCTTCCTCCGCTGGGTCACCCAGGACGGACAAACTTGTGGAACCGTGAAGCGTCGCAGTAGCGAACGTGGTCACCGGTGTGCGGTGCATGAATTACTTGGCCATCGCCGACGTAAATCCCAACGTGACCTGACCGCCACGCGATGTCACCCGGTTGGGGATTAGATACCGACCGCATGCCACCTTGAGCTCCAGAAGAGTGCGACAGCGACACACCGGCGGCTGCCCAGGCCTTCATCGTTAATCCTGAACAGTCGAATGATCCAGGCCCTGCGGCACCCCAGCTGTAGGGCTTGCCGAGTTGACGTTTCGCATATGCAACAGCAATTTCGCCCTGAGAGCCATGCGACTCTGAGTCTTCCTCTTGGGGGACATCCGTCTCTTCGGGCGAAGCTTCTCGTAGACGCCGGATGCGTCGGCGTGAAGCTGGTTCAGGACTCTCATCCGAAGCATCGACAGACTCGACTACACGCTGGGGCTCGGGCTCTGGTGGTGGGGGAGGAGGTGGAGGTGGAGGTGGAGGTGGCGGCGGAGTCCAAGTATCGGGAAGTAAATCGCCTATCCCGCCAGTAACGGTGGAATGAACCGCACCAAGCGGCGACCTGAGGGCAGATTTAGCAACGTCGTGAGGCAGTGGCGGAGGAGGCAAGTGACCGGCTGGCAGGGTAAGAGGGATGACAGGGGCCATTTCTGGACCTGGCCCGGGTGGGGGAACAAGCCCTGCCAGCGACGGAGCCAACTCGGATGGAGCTGGCGGCACCGCTGGTGCCTCGGGTGGCAATAATACCGGCGCTGGATCAGCCTGAGCTGGCGCTGGAGCCACCAAATGAGTGGTGAGGAGCATCGAAGCGCCTAAGAGCGTCGAGCTTAGGGCCCCAAAACGAGCGCGTGCGCGCCGCATTGTTTGGCAGTCTGTTTGCATATTTGCCTTTCCCTGGCAGTGACAGCGCCACAGAGATCGCGGGAAAACGCGCAATAACTAGGCAGCTGTGCACTTTCGGCGACTTGTGCAAGCGAATCGCTATGTGCGCATCGGGCGCATCCATCGCTGCAAGGAGAAGGGGATTCTCCACAAAAGACCCACTCAATCAAGAGTGAGTATCAATTAGACGTCCGATCTAAAACAAGGTTGGCTCGCACTTGGTGTGACCCCTATCTATAGGGGTGGCAAGCCAGATCGACCAGGACGTGTCGCCACGGTTTTTAGTTGTGCCTCAAGACCCTAATATGCATTTCTTGCATTTGTCACATATTTCCAGGTCCCAGGGTTTCACGCCCCGCCCCGTTCGTCATCGTGAGCCCTGGCCAGCCATTCACCCGTTCGTCATCCTGAGCCCTGGCCAGCCATTCACCCGTTCGTCATCCTGAGCCCTGGCGCCAGCCAGGGCGTGAGGATCCAGGAATCCGAATTATACGAACGAAGTGAGTAGTCCTCTTAGCGAACGATCTTGCGGATGTTGTTGTTGCCCGTGTCGGATATGTATATGGCAGACTTCAATTGCCTATTCCTATTGGAAACTGCGATAATGGCGAGTCATGATTCAAACTGATGCTAATACACCCACTCCAGATCGGCAGGAAGAGTCTCCGTACGGCACATCGATATTGCCAACCTCCTTTGCGACCCCGCCAGGCGGTCGGGAGGTTCAATACGAGACTTCTCAGTACATCATGACAATTGGTGACATTGGCATAACGCCGGAAGTTGTTGTTACACCCAACGGCTCCGCCCCGCTCCGCGGTTCCTCCTGGATCTTTACGGATATGTCCCGAACTGAGTCGAAAATACCCAGTGTGGCCATAGTCCTGGCCATAATATTTGCACTAGCTTGTCTCATCGGATTGCTGTTCCTTCTGATGAAGGAAACCACCACAGTTGGTTATGTTGACGTTTCTGTTCGAAGCGGAACGCTTTATCACAAAACGCAAATTCCAGTGAGCACTCGGATGCAGATTGCTCGCTGGCATCAGTTGGTAAGTCACGCACAGAGTCTCGCTGCTCAGGCCGTGTGATCGCTATTGCCTGTGTTTGCCCCCATTCCTGGGGTGTCGACCTCATCGTTTGCGAGACTATTCGGTGCGTCTTGTCGTAGCGACAGCACCGATGTTCAAAATGACATTGCGGCGAGTGCGCTAGACGCCCGGCCTCCTCCCTGGTGTGTGGTACCATTGGTACCGTTATGGAGGTTTCAATGACTCGTAAGGCAAGGACGCTGCGGCTGCCCACATCGCAAGCTGACGATTTGGCACTAGTTGCGGCTGCAGAAAGAGTAAGCGAGAACGAACTCATCGTGAAAGCAGTCGGTGAGTATTTGGCGGCAAAGCGGGCCGATCAGAGTTTCCGCAGCAAGTTGGAGAGATTCCTCGACGAAGACTCCGAGCTTCTCGAAAAGCTCAGCAAAACATGATTGTTCATCAAGATGAACAATCAGTCGTTGCCACGCCAGCCGATGTGGAGGTGGTTTTGGTGACCTGAGTTGGCGAAACATTTGATGCCATTGCGCAGCCCGGTGAGGTTATACCAGGGGAAGCCGAGTTCGCTGGGCTTGTCTCCGTCAAACTCCTCGACTGTTTCCTGGGCCACTTGGCGAGCAATGTCGTTACCGGCGTGCAAGTGTTCACCGTTGACGGCACGGATGTCGACGGCACGGCCAAAGTAGTGGTTAGAAATGCTGCCCTTGCCAGCCACGAATTTTGAGTGGCCCGTTTTTAGGCAATTGACTTCGAGGGAATACCCCTTGCTGAGTAGCCACTGCAGGTAGACGATCACCCGTTCGTCAATCTCGCCATTTTCAAGATCCCGTCGGCCAGCCTCATAGATGTCGATGTGCGGATGCGCCAACAGGTCAGCGGCATTCCCATTTACCACGGTCTCAAATGGCACGTCAGCCGGAGCAGGTGGCTCTTCCGGTGCGGGTGGGGGAGGAGGTGGTGGGGGAGCCCACGTATCAGGAGTGGTGTCGCAATTATTTTCGGTGACGGTGGCATAGACAGCACCAAGGGCCGTTCTCAAGGCAGATCCGGCAACGTGATGACACATTGGCGGAGGTGGCAAATGCCCCAGTGGCAATTGGATTACCACGTCAGCGGCCGGTGGTACCGGGATCGCCGACGCATCTAGCGGCAACGGGGCCGGGTCGGCTTGGGTTGGTGGAGCTAAAAGAGTGGTAAATATCATCGCAACTCCCAAGAGGGCTGCGGTAATGGCTGCAAAACGGGCGCGTGAGCGCGTTAGTTGGCAGTCTATTTTCATATTTGCCTTTCCGTGGCAGTGACAGCGTCATGGAAAAGCGCAGGAATTATTCCGCAGTATCCAGAGCGCTGTGCACTTTCGGCGACTTAGCGACGATTCATGTGCGCATCGGGCGCATCCATCGCTATCAAGGAGAAGGGGATTCTCCACAAAAGATTCACTCAAGAGTGAATCTCGGTTGGGACGTTCGATCTAAAACAAGGAAGGCTCGCACTTGGTATGACCCCTTTTAGCGGGGCGGCAAGCCAGATCGACCAGAACGTGTCGCCATGGTTTTTAGTTTTGGCTGCAAAGCCTAGCGGGGTTTACCTGCACTTTCTACATTTCTCATCCGGCTCTCAGTGCGTATGCCCCGGCTAGCCTTTCTCCGTCATTGCGAGGAGCCCGCGTGCAGAGCCTGCCCCGAAGCGGAGCGAGGGGAAGCAACCTAGTCCGTGAGTCGCGTCCCGAAAACGCAGGTCACGGACTAGGTTGCTTCGCTCCGCTCGCAATGACGGAGAAGGACTGCACAGCACTGCCACGACAAAGTGAGGTGACTGGCTGGCCCTATTTACTGGCGTCGTTCCCTGTTCCCGAAGCCAAACCTAGAAGGAGCTCAATCCCTCCCAAATAAAGCGCGACGAGGGCAGCAAGGACTAGAGCCACCCCAAGAGTCGGGGACGGCCACAGCAATAGGAACAGGGCGCCGACGACAACGCCACCGCCTCGATAGAGGGAAAGATATTGTGTCACGTGGTGGCCTGCTCCTTCAAGACCAGCCCTGATATTGAGGCTGGCAATGAACGTGCCTACTGTTCGGAAGAAAGTCGAAATAGAGCCCGTGCCACGCTGTTGAGGTTGCGGCGGTTGTTGTTGCACGGGTTGCTGTTGTTGCGGCGGGCCTGACTGTACGGGTGGATGTTCAGCTGTGACAGACATGGCAACATGGGGCGCCGTCGCTCCAGTCCCGGACGCCTGCTTGCTAGGCCCACCCGAAGCGGCTCCGGCCGTAGCTCCAGCCCCAGGCGCCTTAGGGTCCATCGACTGCATCGGCATGTCTGGTTTTTGCACAGGGTGATCACCGGATTGGGCCATTACTTTCTCCTTCGCTCCCGCATAGGCGTGAGTCAATCTAGTCCACAATCCAAGATGTCCCCACACGCTGATGATCACTATTGCCACAGCCATAAAACCAATGAGCCAGACAAGACGTCCTGTGTATTGGGGCACAATCGTGTCCCAAATTGCGGTGGCAACCGACTGGCCCTTGGAAGGCACCATCGATAGCACTGGACTACGCACCGCCAACAACATCACGACGAACACGCCAGCAATGACCCCAGCAGTCACCGCAAACGCCCGTAGTGTTTTGCGGCGCCGATGTGACGCCAGGACGGCCCCCACGAAGCAGCCAATGCCCAGAAGCCACATCCACCACCACATGTTTTTCAGCAGCGAAACCCCAGTGTTGACTTTTTGGGTAGCGGCAGGACTCAGCAATGACACCGAAGCGATATCGTTAGGCAACAGTTTGGCCGCCTGACCGACCACTCCGCCCGCCTTATTCAAACCGGCAAAACTCTTCGCATCACCCAGATCGAACGTTAGGCCTTGTCCGGAAACCAGCTTGTCATGAGTGACAGTCAAGGCTTGGTTAATCACATTCTTGAATGCATCTGAGTCGACGATGAAGCCGATCGTGGCCTCAACCCCTTGGTGAGCGCCAACCTTGATCGTGTCCTTAAACGGAAGCAACGCCTTGGGCAGAAACTCGTCAAGCCCATCGCTGAGCCCTTGCTTGACTGCCTTTTGCGACATGATGGCGTCTGTCAATTGCGTCTTCAACGCATCTTGCACGGCCGGCGTCGCCACAATCTGGTCGGCAGCAGCGACAAACTGATTGGTATCCAAAATCTGGTGTCGTGCCGAATTAGAAATGTTTCCCATCACGGCGAAAAAGGCACCAAAGAAAATCAACAGACCAACTGCAAATCGACGCATCACAAGCCTCCATTGCCGGTTTGTTACCTATCTTATTTCAACACGTCGGGAAGCTTCGGCAAATGCATGAGCAGACTTAAAAAATAATTTCACATTTTTCTAAAGAAGAGGGTGGGGGCGTCCGATAGAGGAGGCAACGTTTTCTAAACGTAAGGATGAGCCGATGAGATCGATTGTTGCAAAGTCATGGCGACGGATTCTCACTCTGGCAATCACCTTCATGTTCGTCACGTCTGGCAGTTTGGCTCAGTCATATATCAGTGCGGCTAGCCCCGTGACACATCCGCGGGCAAAAGTGGGAGATACGTTGTCGATAGTTTCCCTAGGAGACTCTATCGCATCGGGTGAAGGGACCAGATGGGGCTGGGAGTATGACAACGGAGCATTAGCCAAGACCTGGGACACAAAAGCGACCTCTGCTCCGACCTGGGAAGGACCTGAAACGAATTGCGATCGATCTACTTCGGCGTATCCGTACGTCTTGCAAGACCTAATCGCCAACGTAGTTCAGCCCATTGTGAAGAACGTGACCTTAACTCATCTGGCGTGTTCCGGAGCATCTTACCTGAACGGAGTTGTTGACCCCCAGGAGAACGGTAGCTACCCGAAAGTTTGCGCCGACCAGAGCCCAAAAGATCCCAACTGCGCTTTGCCGACTTCTGCCAACAAACTGGGATTCCGAACTCCTATGGGAAATCAGTCTCAGCTGATTACTCAAATCGAGCACGGCGCCCAGGTTAATCCTACATATGCAGCTGCCGACCCCGATATCGTTACTGTGTCAATGGGGGCGAATGACATTGAGTTCTCTAACATTCTCGAAGATTGCGTCAAATCGGGCTTGGTCTCCTCAGTGGCTGACGCAATCCAACAGTATGGCCCTGATTCCTTAGCAAGGATTCTTGACAGAGTCCGTGATCGGGCACGCAAAGGTGAGCTAGATCAATTCTCTGAAAAGGCCACCCTGGACGAGCGCTGCACTGCCGGACATCCGGGAACAGAGGTCGAGGAGAAAATCCTGAGCCAGATTTGCGCAAAGCCCAAATCGGGCCAACCCGCGGTCCCCCCTTGTGACGACAAGAAGTGGCAAAAGAACTCCGAGTCCGTCTTGTCAAGGAATTATGAGGACCTTTACAAGCAAATTCAAGACCATTCGCCCAAGAAGCCTCTAGTCGTCTTCCAGACATATACCGACCCTCTACCAACTAGCCCCTGGAACTGGCAAGCATGCCGTGACGGACTCGGATATAGCCAGGCTCAACTTGACTACAACCACGCACTAATACGACAGCTCAACGCGGCAATTAGGGAGGGTGTGAGCAAGATCAAAGACCAAAGCAATGTGCTCATGGTTGACATGGAAAGCCTCGCCCAAGACTATGGCCAGCAGTGGTGCACGCCCAACCCGATGTTCTACGGGCTGGGTGTGATGGGCGGGTTCATTGCCCCAGATCAGATGCGTTTTGGTGCTCCTAACAGGTCGCCCTCGCATCCGACCATCAATGGGCAACAGACCATGGCCCTGCAGATTTTCGTTCAGATGCTACAAAAGCACGCCAACAGGATAGGAATCCCAGGATGAAAATAGGACATGCACCAGAGAGAAGATGGTTCTGGCTCGCCCTAATGGCTGGGATACTGGCAATAATTGTGTCATCGTGCGCAGGTAGCGCCAAGACCAAAGTCGCTGCGGAACCGTCAGACTCGTCGCAATCCAAGACTCAAGACGTGGCAGCAAAGCCGCTTTCAGACAATCCGACCGGCCCTCTTGAGCAAGAGTGCAAGGGAGCCTACGACTTTGGCAAGCTAGTAAACACCGAGGGGGATCATGTTGATACCCCGGCTCAAGTTGGTCCGTTTCTCGATCAGGTGATTGCACGTATGGCCAGCATCAAGGAGGCGCACGAGGCCAACAAGACTCAATTCACGGAAGAAAAGGCTAAGAATCGTGTCAACGCGTTGCTTGCGAAGCTAACCACGATCACCAACGAAGCCAGCAAAGTCAAGCTCGTAGCTAATGCTCTGCACAATTCCATTAGTACAGACCAGCTGGATTCAGCCATGCAACCGATTGCGAATGAGGTCGGTGAATTGAACGAGATGTTGGTTGACTTCGTGATTGCCAATTGCGCTCAATTTGAGATTCCCAAAGACGCAATCGAAACGAACTGACAGGGGACCTATTCCAGTGTCGCTGAAGGGGGAACAGTCCTCTCAGAAGTGGCCAGCGAGAATGTATTTGAATTCGGCGATGAAGAAGCCCAGGAGCATAGCACACAGGCCTATGACGACACATAGCAGCTTGGACTTCTTGGCAGCTCGGGCACTCAAGAAACCACCTAATCCGATTGCTAGCGAGGGCACAATTTGCGTCACCTGATCGGCGGATTCGCTGCGGTAGAGGATGATGGCCGGCACGCTGGCCGCAGCTGCGATAACGAAGGCTGCTAGAAATTGGGCTCTGGCTACCAGATGGTCTGTACGCGTACGTTCATCGTCGCTGAATCCGAACGCGGCCACCCGGAAGGCAAACCAGTGAGCGATCGCCAGCCCTAAAGTGGCTCCCCAGATCACGCCAAGCAGGTAGATGCCATGGCCCCAGTCTCCACTACCATGGCCCTCGGGCAGCACTTCAAGCGTGGCGTCGAGGACGACAGAAACATATATCGCCATTACGACGGCTTCGCGCCGGACCTCCATGGGGTCATAGGTCTGGGCTGCAGCGGTTGGCGTCAGGTCGGGAGTAGACTCGGTGGTCATCTTGATATTGTGCCTAACCTCATCGCGGCTGTGTCAGATGATGGGCAATCTAGGATCTGGCGACCGCTAGAAGCAAGACCATTCATTTCTGGACCAGTCTACGGCCTTCAATGATCGAGGGTGTTACTCGGAACCAAAATGCCTCAGCGCCCTTAACCCAATTGCGCAATCCGAGTCCCTCAAGTCGTGCAATTACACCTTGATCTGTAATCCGCTCGGCCCGGCCGGTGAGAGACACACTCCAGGCTTCCATTTCATTTTCGTCGAGTTCGTCAACTTCGAACGCAACACGGCTGTCTTGAGTGGCAGACTCCCACAGTTTCGTTCCAGGACCCGTTCGAAACACGATTGTGTGATGGTCCACGGCGTAATTGATCGGCACGATCATCGGATTGGCAAAGCCAAAGACAGCAATTCGGCCCACGCTGCGAGTCTCAAGCAACGAGAGGCACTCGTCGGAGTTTAGGACTTCGAGTCCATACCGATCAAGATTGTGCGTGTTGCCGTCCATGCTCGTAACATCTCCCGATCTTGTATCGCAGCTTGCTGCGATGCGCTGCATCCCGTGCGCACTACTGTAGCGAGGATTTAGCGAAACACGAAGCGGCGCCTTCAGTTCTACTCAGCTACTTCTCAGGATGGTGTGATTGACTGTGCAGATCATCAATTTAATCGAGAGCAAGCATAGCTCCCGACACAAGGCTAGGGATCCGCCTCAATGTCCAAAGGCACCAGTTTCCACACACCCACGACTCGAAATCCAGCTAGCTGCCGTGTTTTCAAGCTTGCAGCTGTCGCTGTAATTCTTGCAGCGGGTCTTCTTCCGGTCTTTGCTCCAACGGCTTCCGCTAGTAGGGGAGGAGCTCCAGTCGACCGGGGATACAACCTCATACCCAGGTCGCAGGGTCTTTATCCGGGCCAATACGGCTATGTGATTGAGGCCGAGCCGGGCTGCACCGACGCCATGGTGGCGGCTATTGCCGATGTCGTCAAGAGCCATGCGATCCCCGAGTTGAACCCTCATATAGGCAACAAACTTGTTGATGTTCAAGCCATCTGGGTGGCACGCGAGACGGCCCCGAACCCCCGACACGGAGTGATCGTCATTCGGCCGCATGCATTTGTGATGCAAGATGCTGCCGACGACCCCGGTCACACTAGTCGCTCGGCAAACGAACATGCTCAAAGCACTGGTGGATGTATAGATCTTTACCCAGCAGCATTCACAAACCGAGAATCACTCGCTATGACCATCGTGCATGAGAGTTGCCACGTGTTCGGTCTCGACCACTACGACGAGGTCTTTCAAGGTCGCCACCAAACCATGGCTTCACAGACTTTTCCGGGTGGAAGCGTGCTAGGCGCTGGCGATATCAATGGTCTGCAACATTTGATGACGTTTTCGGCAGTAACAGCACAAGCGTCACCCCACGCAGCATCACCGCAGGTAGCGATATCGCTAGACCATGCTATGGGCCCAGTAGCGGGTGGCGATTTCGTCATTATCTCCGGCGAGGGCATAGGAGGCCACACCGCACGTATTTACTTCGGCGATATCGCAGTGGCTCGATTCCAAGTTCTCGAAGACAACCAGATAGCGGTCGCCGCAACGCCGTCACAGCCTGCTCCGGGGCCAGTCCCCGTGCGCCTCGTCAACGCTCAGGGTCAGCCCTATGGCACCACGGCACAATACACATATGAAGGCAGCGCACGACCGAGCGCTCCGGCTGCTGTCGACCCGTGGCGTGTGGTGGGGACGAGGACTTATGTACAGCCAATGGCAGACGCGGATGCGCAAGCATTTCAAATGGTCAACAACCATTTTGATGAAGCAACTGGCGGGGGCATGAACGTTTCGCTCCAGTGGGCACAACGACGAATAGCGGGTACAAGAGAGCTCCTGGCCATCGTTACAGCCACTCCCGGCATGACGCTTCCCCCAGAAGCCGAAGTGTGGTTCGGCATTTACGACGGTACTACGAACGAGCTCGTGGGCGCATTTCAGCTCTACAGTTTTGCCGAAAGTCGTTGGTCCGCACAATTTCGCGACCACTTAAGAACCGTGGAAAGATCTGGCGGGCACTGGTTGGGGATATGTCGTGCCGTAAATCCGAGCCACAGGGGACAGGGTTTGATGGCTGAGGTGTTACCAGCAATGTTTCAACTCGCCCGCCACAGACTGAACTGCGATGTGCTCGTGTCGGACGCATATTTGAACAACGCTGCCAGCATCAGAAGCTTGCTGCGTCACGGATTCACTCACCTCTTTAACGATGCCGACTTCACCTATCACCAATTCGACCTGCGACAGGCACAGGTACCCGAATTGCGACCAGCTCCAGCGTTCACAAGCACAGGCCCGGGTTCCAATCCCGCCCAGGCTCGACCCCTGGCCGACAGAGGACCACAGCCTGTCGACGCACTCAGCCAAAGAGCCCTCGTCGTACAAGGCCAGGTCGCCCACATGTTCGTACGAAACAGGACCGGTCGCGGCGTTGAGCACTGCTGGTCTGGCGATGCTTGGGCCACGGTTCAGCGAGAAGTTATCGATGAGGCAGGCAGTTCAGGTCGCAATCCGGCAGCGCTAGCTTACGACTCAGAGACGCTCATCGTCGCCAGCCTCGGACTCAGCAGCGGCGCTCAAGCAACCGTCCGTGTGGCCCGACACACCAGGACCGGTTGGCAGACACAAGAAATCGCTGCGGACGCACTCGAGACATCAAGGCCAAGTGTCGCTAGCTACGGATCGCAAGTGCACGTTTTCTATCAAAACACCGCCCACCAGCTTGTACATAGATGGACCGACACTGTGGAATCGACTCAATGGCGGGAAGAAATCAAAGACCCGATCGAACTCTCGAACGGTCACGCTATAGCATCCACAACCTACAACGGCCAGTTCCACCTTCTGTATCCAGGCCTTTCCCGTAGGGGCAGACTCGAATTACGTCATCAGTGGTATGACCCCTCGGCAGGCAGGTGGGCCAACGAGATTCTTGCTACCGATGTGGCCCGAGATTCCGATCTGGTAGTGGCGTCGTTCAGCAACGAATTTCATGTGGCCTACCGGACAACGGAACGATCCTTGATGCACCGCTGGTTTGATCCGCTGGTGGGTCGATGGCAAGAGGCTGTCGTCGCCCAAGGTATTGCCACCAACAGTGGCCTAGCAATGCTCGAGATTGGCCACAGTCTGCGGCTCGAATATCCCGACGCCAATGGCCGCGCTGCCTCAGTAGCAATTGCCGAACGCCGCCAATAGAAGCTTGCCCCTATCCGAAGCCACGCAGTGGATGGACCTAGCCCAAATGGTAGTCATGCTGGCGATAGTGCTCGCCATAGTCAGGTCTGGGCTTTTCAAACGTTCAATACTGGCTCGCGTGGCTACGGGCTGAGTGGGGGAGTGTACAAAACGACCTTGCCCTATCGTTGCCGTCCGAGCCAATGCGGGTTTCAGGCGACAGACATTTAGGGCAAAGTTGAAATGACGTTGACGTCTGCCTTGGTAGTTTTGGCCTCTTAGGTAGTTAGGCCACCAGTAGCGTTCGGCCTGCTGCACCCCGATGGTCCACCGTGGCCGCCAGCCTTCTGCAGGCGTGGATTGAGGACGGAAATTTGAAGAGAACACTCAGGATGATCACCGTCGGGCTAGCAACGCTCTGTTGCATGAGCTTTGTCGGTCTGGTCGGCCAATCAGCATCGGCGGCCGAAAATGGCCTTGCGCTAAACGTAACGCAGCGTGAGCTGCCGGGAGAGCAAGTCGTCGTCCGAATCTCTGTAACCAACACCACTCTTGAGACGCTACAGAGTTACGGTCTCACGTATAGGGTGCCAAGCAATCACCGTTTTCTCAAGCTCGAAAGCGACCGCGGTGCTCATTTCAACTACATTCAGGATGATCACCATCGCGTCACCACTTGTAAGATCATGGGCACTTCTCACGCTCCGCTCGGTCAGCTCCAGAGTGTGGCATTCACAATAATTCTGCAGCGTGAGCCAGGCGCAGCACCCAATGCGCAGCACGATGTGACAGTCGAGCGTCTGTCGCTTTGCTCCCGCACCCCCTCAAACTTCGAATCGGAGAACAGGTTTGCATTCGCTACCCGTACCAACAACCCTTGAGCTAGACAAAGGAACGGTCCTAAGAATCAGCTGGGGGGAATCCGACGAATACATGGTCGAGTTTCCTGCTTGGGACTTACGAGTCGATTGCCATTGCGCGGCTTGTGTCAACGAGATGTCGGGGAAGCGTTTCTTAGATCCGGATCAGGTCCCAAAGGACATCACGATGACGGACGCCCAGCTCACCGGAGCCTACGGTCTTTCAGTGAATTTCAGCGACGGCCACAGCACAGGCATCTATACGTGGATACATCTCGTCAACTCAATTCCCGACAAAGACCTACAAGCCAAGATCCTGGCCTTACCGCCTGCCTGAGCGTGCGGCTAGGCCTGACGGACGAAACGCCGGAGTGCGATCACCGCCCAAATTGCTTCAATTACCCCAAAAGGCCAAGCGCCGCTAAAAAAGCCATAGATGCTGGAGAGCCCACAGCCGATCGCGAACCCAACAATAAAGAGACGATGATGATGCTCGAATACGTACATCATCATCATGAAAGTTAAGGCTGAGATCCCGAAAATAGTCAGTGCCATCGTATGGCCCTCATCGCTGGCGACAATGTGACAGGGATTGATGAGCCTTTCGAGACAAGTTTCCGCTGCTCATTAACTACTGACTACCTTGGCTAGGACCGTAATTGTCGTGTCGATGTCGGCTTCTGACACATCCTTGTGGGTAGCGAACCGGAAGGTTTCGTTGTCGATGAGTCCGGCTCGAATGCCCTGCGCCTTAAGCCGTTCCTCAAGATCGGGCGGTAAGTGCGCCGCATCTAAACAGACCATGTTTGTCTGAACAGTATCCGGATCGATACAACCGGGGAAAAGCTCTGCACAAGCCTGGGCGAGTCGCTTCGCATTCGAGTGGTCGTCTCCCAGCCGATCGATCATCGTTTCGAGGGCGACAATGCCGGCTGCGGCGATCACGCCAGACTGGCGCATGCTACCGCCCAGTCGGGTCCGTTCTTCACGGGCAGCGTCGATGAAATCTCGAGGGCCAGCCAACATAGAGCCGACGGGTGCTGCCAAGCCCTTCGATAGACAGAACATGACGGAATCCACTTCAGAACACAATTCCTGAGCAGACACGCCGAGAGCTACCTGCGCGTTGAAGATGCGAGCCCCGTCGCAATGCAAAGGCACACCCGCAACCCGGCTACGCTCGGCAACCTTGCTGATCTGGCTTAGCGTCCATGGACGTCCGCCCGATGGCATGTTGGTATTTTCGATACAAACGAGACTGATCTTGGCAAGGAAGCGGTTCCCATCGGCAACTGCAGAATCGACCTGCGCTCCGGAAAAAGTGCCATCTCGATCAGGTAGCGAGCGAAGACCGACCCCTGCATTCTGAGCCGCTCCGGCAAACTCATATTGGCGGATGTGGCAACGGTCGCTACACAGTACTTCCGTTCCAGGCTTGGCCCAGAGGCGCAACGCGATCTGATTACCCATTGTCCCTGATGGCACATACAGGGCAGCTGGCTTGCCGACAAGTTCGGCCGCCAGCTCTTCAAGACGCCTGACTGTTGGATCCTCGCCATACATGTCGTCACCAACAACCGCTTCGGCCATTGCCTGGCGCATGCTATCGGTGGGCTGGGTAAAAGTGTCGGATCTGAGCTCAATAATTCCATTTGGCATAGTCATGCGAAAAACGATACCCGCTCTGCCTATGTGTTTTGGAAGAGCTATCGGACCAACACCACCGAGCTGTCGCCGCAGGTCAGTGTCTGTGCATGTAGGACGCCCCACTGCCGAACCAATGCGATAGGTCGCTTAGGAACGCCAGGATCACGAGAAACCAGCCCAGGCCGCTAACACCTCGTCCGGGGCTAGAGACAAGGGCATATAGCAGCGTCGTGTACGGCAGAAACAAGAAGCCTATGAACGGCACCAAGAAATTATCGTATACGGTGGCTAGCTTGTTACCGAACAGCCACCACAATGCAAGTGCAACTCGGGGTAAGAACGCCCCGAACAATACAAGGAAACATCCCATCCGGACAGACTAGCAGCCCGAAGGTGGTCCGCCCAGTCAGCCTGCTTCATAGAGCCAGCGTGCCACCTCGACGTGCGGGGCTAGCACATGATTGTTTTCAAATGACCAAGCGACCGTTTGGGCCAACGCCCAACGTCTCGATCGTTCCCGGTCAAGATTCAGCTTTGCGGTAAGCCAGTTAAGTCGGTGGAGAACGTCCTCACGGCTATGACCCAATTCACGCGAACGAATAATTGGCGCCAAGGCAAACTCGCGCTCGCCGACAAGAGGTTTTGGGTCGATGCAAACCCACGGCTCACGCTGTGCAGCCAGGACGTTATCGCCGTGGAGATCCTGATTAATGAGGACTTGGGCACCTTGGCTCGCCGACAGATCCGAAATGGCGGCCAAGGAAGCGTCGACAAGGTCTCTCTCGAAAGGCTCACCACAGCAGCGCCAGTTATCGAGGAGAGATGCCGCCCAGCCGTTCGCTTCCTTCTCGAGTGAGGAGAAATCGTGCGACGTTGGTTTCCAAATGCGGGGGAGTAGTTCCGCCAAAATAGCAAGTGCCGCCGGTGGGGTCAGCGTCGAGAGGGGAGTGCCCGGTATTGCTCGTTCCAAGAGCAAGGCCCTTCTGTCCACATCGTGGGCCAACAGGGTAACTGCACCATGGCCGTCATACTCGCCCAGAGCGGCAGCCTCATGAAGCGATTCTCGATCGGGATACTGCAGCTTGAGAACCGCAGCGCTACCATCTTGCCGGAGAATAACGGGAAGTGTGAAGCTGGCCCGACCTCCCTCAAATGCCTCGCCAGCTACCAGCAAATCCCACTCCGACAGACAACTGGCCAGCAGTTCGGGCAATTCAGACAGCCACTTACGTCCCTCATCCTTGGCCTCCAACCACTGCAGCGACCAGGGGATTCTCAGAGGCTCCAGGCCATGTAGTTCAGGTTCGAAGGTGGGCCCTGTCATTCAGCAGCCTTGAGATGTGTGGTCGAACCAAGCTGTCGAGCACTCAAGCCAGCCCGATAGAATCTGTTCATCTTCTTGACGAAATCAACTCGAGCCTCGGGATTCATTGCCAAATGTTTGTCAACCAAGTTAGCGTCACTGTCTTGGAGCTCTTTTGATCCCAGACGCATTCTTAACGTATAACCACAAGCTTCCACGATTCGCTCGAGAGTATCCAGGGTTGGTGACACTTTGCCCAACTCGTAGTTTGCGATCTGCGACTGAGAGGTTCCAGCAATCTCCGCCAGCTGCCTTTGCGATAGTCCGGCCTGAGTTCGTGCCCTCTTTACCAATTCGCTAACTTTCATAGCCCCCATTATATGGGATCACATATCGAGTTGCGCCCACACGAGACAAGATGCCGTGTCTCGATTTAGTTGCTCCGCGTGGGAAGCTCTGAGCTGGGGCGGATCAGGTTGTCTGAGACGCCTATGGGCCAGGTGGGCCAGACCGGATCCGTTTGCGCATTTCGTCATCGGTTCCCCGCCACCACCCGACGGCTTCAATCCACCACGACGGTTGTCGTATTAGATGTTGCCCAGACTGATTGACAACATGCTAGGGTTAACATATAGTGGCCGAAGGACTTGGGAAGTTATAGCAACAGACGAATTTGAAGAGTGGTGGTATCTGCTATCCGATAATCAGCAGGATGACCTGCGAGGCCGTATTGCTCTGCTTGAGGGAGGGGAGTCACTGATGGTGAAGAAGAAAACCTACAGGAATTTCAGCGAACTTGCCGCACCAATCGACAATGACCCACAGCGCAGAGCGGCTGTTGAAGCCTCCAAACAAAAAGCGTTATCCGAAATCATCGAATATAACCTGGCAGAGCTGCGCAAGCTCAGAGACACAACTCAAGACGAATTAGCCCAGGCCCTCGAGATCGGCCAACCAAGGATCTCTCGCATTGAACAAGGAGCGCCCCTAAATCTAGAGACGATTCGCTCGTACATTGAAGGCCTGGGCGGCAAGCTGCGCCTGACAGCCACTTTCAATGACATGGAAATTCCGATCCACGTATGAGCGACTGTTCCAGACCGATAGTGGCCGCAATCCAGAGAGTATGGCACGCTTCCAGCTGAATGTTGCGATGCTCACGCATGAGTCCAACTGGGAGAAGACACTTAGCTTTACATAATGTACATTATGGGCGGTTTCTAGGACGAGTTGCGATGAGGCTGGCAACCTCAGTGTCCCGTCTCAGTCAATCTGGTCCGACCCAGCTCCCGCCACTCTTCATAGACCAGTTTGACTGAGATCCGACACTCAGATCTGGCTCGGAGCTAAGCGGCAATTAAGTAATTCCGAGAGGGATTGTTATGGTCTCGTTTTCGGTGTCCTCAAATGTGGCCAAGATTTGCAGTCGACCTCCGAGTGCCTCCACATATTTGCGCAGCTTCGATAGCGAAACGTCACCGCGTCGCTCGAAATCTGAAACTGATGATTGCTTGATATTCAAGAGCTCGGCCAGCTCCACCTGAGTCTTATGCCGAACACGACGCAACTCTGCCAATTGGATCTCGGCCGGCAAGCGACGTTTCCCTTGCTCAATTCTTTCAGCTGCCCCTGGTCTGTCATAAACCTTGGCACGTAGCTCACTCCACGGCGATATACCGGTTGCCATGTCATTCACCTCCGTCAATTCAATTCCGCCAAATATCGGTCGTACCGGACATCCGCTATCGGGACGTTCTTCTTGTACCAACTGTTCCATTGCCCGGAAATCAGCTGAAGAAAGTTTTCAAGCCGTTTAGCATCATTTGTACGCCAATCGTTGCCAGTAGGAGGCCTCCAATTCGTTGCAGGAGCTGGGTGGCTTTCGCAGATGCCTTGCCAATGAGTGTCCCCAGCACTGACATCGATAAGAAGATGACCAAAGACACCACCCCAACCGCTACAAGGGCCATTATCGTTGCGTCCCAGCTATCGTTCGTGGATGCGAGAGCAACGACCGTCGCGATTGCGCCAGGCCCGGCAAGCAGCGGTGTTCCAAGTGGCATAATGAGGCCATCCTCGTCGCTCGGCCCCGCATCGTAGTCCTGCCTGCCCTGGGCCAGGCTCGGCTCGCCACCATAGAGCATTTCGAAGCCCATTGCGGCAAGAACCAGGCCACCGACCGCACTGAACGCGTGCAGATTGATGCCAAACAAGTCGAGAAGTTCTCGGCCCACCAGCGCAACCACTCCCATGATCCCGAGGAAAAGCAGAGCCAGCTTTAGGGCTGCTCCCACCCGGTTCAGCTTCTGGCGCTTTACAGTATCGTTGAAGATCAAGATCTTGACAGGGTCAGGTGGCGTGGCGATGACGAATAGGGCAATAATGGCCTGGACGTATTGCTCCCATCCGATTTTCATCTGATGCCTTCTGTTCGGATATCCCTTGGTTTAGCTAGGGGAGGAGAACAGCCTTGGGCTTTGCCGAAGAGATATCCTGTTCCCCGTTGTAGTAGTTGGCAGTGTCGGTGGTTGATGCCTTGTATGACATTCTTGGTTGTGTTGCCCGGTTGGATGTTGAATGAGCCTGATGCCCGGACGGCTATACGGCCTGTGTATGTTCCAGCTTTTTTGCCTGTTGGTACGGTGGCTTTTACGAGGTCGCCTGTTTGGAAGCCGTGAATATTTTTGGTTCTGGTTAGGTAGCCTCTCGGGAATCCGTATCGGGTTACGCTGCTGCGTTGGTAGGTGCCACGTCCGGTAGCTTTGGCTGCGAGAGTCACTATTTGCCAGTTTCGTACATTGTGGACTTCGCCGACACAGGCAGCATCCAAAGCA